>NZ_NOZE01000025.1:0-1879 GCF_002259025.1 Rhodococcus sp. 05-2255-1e
GGGGTCAGGTTCGGGGTCGTCAGATCCGGGATCTTCCCGGTCTTCGCGAACTCCCACAACCACTTCGGACGCATGACGCCCTCGGGAGCGAACTGGACCATCGCTTTGAGATCCATCTTCTCCGGAATCGACGGGCTACCCCAGTCGCGGCCGTTGGAGAACGACCAATCCAACGTCATGATCAACCCCACAGCACCGGCAGCGCGGGCCCGCTCCATCCGCTGCAACAAGATCTCCCGCGAGCCGACCCAGTACATCTGGAAGAACGTCTGCGGATTCGCCGCCGCGACCTCCTCCACGGACTTGCTCGCGAACGAGGACAACCCGATCGGAATACCCCGCGCCGCAGCAGCTCTCGCCACCGCAACCTCACCGTCGGGGTGCACGGCCTGCACACCCGTCGGGGAAATCATCACCGGAAACGACAGGGGCTGCCCCATCACCGTCGTCGACAAGTCCCGCTTGTCCGACAACCCCGCCACGTGCGGAGCGAAACCCAACTCGCCGAACGCCGCCATGTTGTCGTCGATGGTGATACCGCGTTCGGAGCCGGCCACCAGCGCGGCATACACCGATTTCGGTAGACGCTTCTTCGCCCGCCGCTGCGCTTCGGCAACGGTCTCGAACCACGCACTCTTCGCCATGACTACGCTTCCTGTTCCATTCCTGCGAGCGGATTTTCGTCGCAGATCTTCGTCGGTGGACGCATCATCAACGTCAACGGCACCGACTTACGGGGAGTCTTGCGCTGACCGGTACGCGAATGATCGACACTGGACTTGGGGATCTCCCCCGCCGCCGCCAACGCCATCTCACCGTTGCCGATCACGCATTCGGGATCCGGACCGTCCATCGGCAGACCCGTGAAGAACTTCGCCGCCATGCACCCACCCCGGCACGCATCGAAATGCGCACACTTGGTGCACGCACCCGAGGTCTGCGGCGAGCGCAACTCCTGGAACAATTCCGAGGTCTGCCAGACGGTTTGGAATCCGCCCATACCGTCCTTGGCATCGCGGACGATATTGCCCGCGAGGAAGTTCTCGTGAATGGCGAACGGGCACGCATACACGTCACCGATCGGATCGATCAAACACACCACCCGCCCCGCACCACACAAGTTCAACCCCGGCAGAGCGTCACCGAACGCCGAGAGGTGGAAGAACGAATCACCCGTCAACACACCCTCCCCGTTCGCCACGAGCCAGTTGTACAACTCGCGCTGCTGACCGGCCGTCGGATGCAGATCATCCCAGACATCCGCACCACGACCCGACGGCCGTAACCGCGTGATCCGCAGTGTCGCAGCATATTTGTCGGCCAACGCCTTGAAGTCGTCGAGCTGCGACACGTTGTGACGAGTGACGACGACCGAGATCTTCGCATCCCGGAACCCGGCCTCCTTCAGATTCTCCAACGCCCGGCACGCCATGTCGAACGAACCCGGACCACGCACCGCGTCGTTGACCTCCGCCGTCGCCCCGTCGATGGAAATCTGCACATCGACGTAATCCGACGCCGCTAACCGTGCCGCGACTTGTCTGTCGATCTTGACTCCGTTGGTGGAGAACTTCACCCCCACCTGATGCGCCGTCGCATAGTCGACGAGCTCCCAGAAATCGCTGCGGACCGTCGGCTCACCGCCACCGATGTTGACGTAGAACACCTGCATCTTCTGCAACTCGTCGATGATCGACTTGCACTGCTCGGTGGAGAGCTCACGCGGATCACGACGACCCGACGACGACAGACAATGCACACACGACAGATTGCAGGCGTAGGTCAACTCCCACGTCAAACAAATCGGAGCATCGAGACCGAGCTCGAACTGATCGACCAATCTCCCTACCGGAGCTGGTCTTTCGAGGGTGGAAGTCAT
>NZ_NOZE01000002.1:0-1675 GCF_002259025.1 Rhodococcus sp. 05-2255-1e
TGTCGTCCAACTCCTGATACGTCCACGACCGACCCTCGAACACCACCGCTATGACGTCCGGCCGCACCCTCACCTGCTCGGCGAACAACTCCGGAATCGCGGGGTCCACGATCGATTCATTTAGCACTGACCGCGCTCCGAGGGCGTCCAGCTGCGTCAGTTCTCTCTCGTCAAGCAAGTCGATTGACGCCACCGAGCGGTCCGTGCCGGCGAGCATCGTCGTGAGCACCCGCTGCCAGCGGGTAACAAGTTGTTTTACAGTTTCGGCGTCATAGACGTCGGTGCGGTACTCGACCAGACCCCCAATGCCTATGGGACGGCCGGAGTTGTCGAACCGCTCACGCAGGCTGAAAGTCAAGTCCATTCGAGCGGTCAAGGTGTCCGTGCGCTGCGGGGAAATGTCGAGACCTGGCAGAGACAGATCGGGCAGGGTGACGTTTTGCCAGGCGAACAGGATTTGGATCAACGGATGGTGAGCCTGCGTACGGACCGGATTGAGGCGCTCGACAAGCGCATCGAACGGCACATCTTGGTTCGCGAACGCGTCCAGGCTCCGCTCCCGTACCTCCTCCAACAAATCACCGAAGTTCATCTCGGCTGAAACCCGCGTACGCAACACCAGCGTGTTGACGAAAAACCCGACCATGCCGTCAAACTCGGTTCGCCCCCGCCCCGCCGTCGGCACCCCGAACGCCACATCCGCGCTCCCGCTCAAACGCGCCAACAGCACCGAAAGCGCCGCCGACATCACCATGAACGTCGTCGCATTGCGTTCCCGCGCCACAACCCGCACGAGTTCCTGCAGTTCGGCGGGCCATTCGACGACGACTTGGCCGCCCTGATGGTTGGCGACGGCGGGGTAAGGCCGGTCCGTGGGAAGCTCCAGCAGTCCCGCGTATCCAGCGAGGTTCCGCTCCCAGAAAACTGTTTGTCGACCAGATCGGGTATTAGGATCGTCGGCCTCGCCGAGGAGCTTGTGCTGCCAGATTGTGAAGTCGGCGTACTGAACGGGCAACGGCTCCCAGCCTGGCTCCGTCCGGGTGGTGCGGGCCTGATATGCGGTAGTCAGGTCGCGAACCAGCGGCGAGAGAGATGATCCGTCGGCGGCGATGTGGTGCATTGCCAGGGCCAGATGGTGTTCCGTGGTCGAGACTGCGAAAAGCCTTGCACGAAAGGGAATCTCGGTTTCTAAGTCGAAGGCGTGGCGGGTGACAATACCGACCGCCTCATCCAACTGTTGATCGGTCCAGTTGGTGGCGTCGATGACTTTGCAGGCGACAAGCCCTTCAGAGGCATCGAGAATGCACTGCTCGGGCACGCCAGCCGTAGCGGGAAACACTGTGCGAACACTCTCGTGCCGGGCTACGACATCGGCAACCGCCAGGGTCAGCGCGTCGACGTCGAGTAGACCGATTAGGCGTAGTACCAGAGGGATGTTGTATGTCGCCGATGGTCCCTCTAGCTGATGGATGAACCACAACCGACGCTGGGCGAACGACAGCGGCAACTGGGCCGGACGCGCATATGGCTCCCAGATTTGCCTGGTGCCCGACTGTCCTCCACCCACCACACGAGCCAGGCCCGCTACGGTGGGGGCTTCCATGAGTGCACGGACGCTGATTTCACAGTCGAAGGTTTCCTGCACGGCGGCTACGACACGCATCGCAGAGAGCGA
>NZ_NOZE01000022.1:0-1673 GCF_002259025.1 Rhodococcus sp. 05-2255-1e
GGTGAAAGTCCGTTGCGGAGCGGGCGGCATGCTCAGGGATGATCACCAAGCGGCCGCCGTGCAGCAGAGCGCCCCACATCTCCCACACCGACACATCGACGCAGTTGGCTCATTTGTTGGCTGGGCGTGGGGTGGGAGTAGAGGACGTTGTTGCACTGTTGCTGCCACGTTCGGAACACACTGTGATAGCCATACTTTCGGTGCTGAAGCTGGGTTCTGCTTACTTGCCGATCGACATCAACACCCCTGACGAGCGCCTGGCATTCGTTCTACAAGACGCTGCGCCGGCCGCGATTTTGACCACGGTGAGCCTCGCTGGTCGCGTCAGTAAGTCCGGGGTCCCACTGATAGATGTCGAGGATCCCAAGGTCGCTGAACAGCCGACGACGACGTTGCCGGTGCCGAATGCTGACCTCCTCGCGTACATCATCTACACCTCAGGAACGACAGGCACACCCAAAGGCGTCGGCATCACACAAACGAACGTCACCCAGACCTACGCAGCTTCGGAACATGCTTTCAAACATTCCCCAGATCAGGTGTGGTCGATGTTCCATTCGTACTCGTTCGATGTGTCGGTGTGGGAGATGTGGGGCGCTCTGCTGCACGGCGGCCGCTTGGTGATCATCCCTGAGCATGCCGCCCGCTCCGCAACGGACTTTCACCGAATCCTGGTAGACGAGCAGGTCACCACCGTCAACCAGACCCCGTCCGCACTCGAGATGCTCTCGCCCGAGGGAATAGATCAAGTAAGGACCATTTTTGTGGGGGGTGAGGCATGCTCGCCCGAACTTGTCGATCGGTGGGCTTCAGGCCGAGAAATGATCAATGGCTACGGGGAGACAGAGACGTTCTACGCCTCTATGAGTGCGCCCATGAAGCCTGGTCATGGAGCTCCTATCGGTACGCCGGTGCCGGGTGATGCGTTGTTTGTGTTGGATTCCGGTTTGCGGCGGGTTCCGATCGGTGTGGTTGGTGAGTTGTATGTCGCGGGGCGGGGTGTGGCACGCGGTTATGTGCGACGGCCGGGCTTGACGGCATCGCGATTCGTCGCGTGTCCGCTCGGCCCTTTGGGTTCGCGGATGTATCGCACCGGCGATCTGGTTCGTTGGAATCACGACGGCGAGCTGGAGTATGTGGGTCGCTCTGACGATCAGGTGAAGATTCGTGGTTACCGCATCGAAATCGGTGAAGTGGAAGCAACACTCGCTGCCTTGACCGGAGTGGAGCGTGCGGCAGTGGTGGCCCGTGATACCGATACCGGCAAGCAGTTGATTGGCTACGTCGTACCTACCGAGGTGTCTGCGGGAATCGATGGTGGGGCGCTGCGCGAACGAGTTGCCGCGCGATTGCCTGCGTACATGGTTCCGGCCGTGGTGATGGTCATCGACGAGTTGCCGTTAACTGTCAACGGCAAGCTGGACAAATGGGCGTTGCCCGAGCCGCAATTCGCCAGCGGCGTTCACAGAGCGCCGTCATCTCCGGTTGAAGAAATTATCTCCGGCATTTTCACGAAGGTTCTCGACCTGCCGCGAGTCAGCGTGGACGACTCCTTCTTCGACCTGGGCGGCAACTCGCTCTCTGCGATGCGTGTCGTAGCCGCCGTGCAGGAAACCTTCGACTGTGAAATCAGCGTCCGTGCACTCATGGAAGCCCCCACCGTAGCGGGCATT
>NZ_NOZE01000029.1:0-1011 GCF_002259025.1 Rhodococcus sp. 05-2255-1e
CGAAGTTCGGCCAACGGACCGGTCGTCGCCGCAGGTTCGTAAACCGCTCGACGCAGCCAACGGCCTTCCGAAACATACGGGGAGGGGGTATGGTCGACATGTCATCGAGATACCCCCAGGGGGTATCTAAGCAGCCAGAGGAGCGCGACATGATCACCACGGTTTACAAAGTCACGGGCATGACCTGCGGTCACTGCGAAGCGGCAGTCCGGGAGGAAGTAAGCACCGTTGCAGGAGTCGACACGGTCGAGGCATCTGCAGCTGCGGGAACTCTGACGGTGACAAGTGCTGACGTGCCCGACCACGCCGGTGTCATCGCAGCTGTCCGCGAGGCTGGATACACAGTCGAACCGCAACCCACAGATTCGCGCACCGCGTAACCGCTGAACCTGGTGGAGAGAAGGATTTCCCGCGATGAACAACCACACACATGCCGACGCTGGCGGAGCCGAGACAGCGGGCACGCTGCCGGGCCACGATGCATCCGAACACAGCGCAGCCCACTCCGGCCATGGCGAGAAGGAACACGAAGGCCATACCGGTCACGAAGGCCATACCGGTCACGGTGGCCACGCCGGTCATGGGGACCACGTCGGCATGTTCCGTCGTCTGTTCTGGATCATGCTGGTCCTCGCCCTTCCGGTGATCGTTGCCTCGAACATGTTCGCGATGCTCCTCGGATACTCACTGCCCGACTCATCGTGGATCGCCTGGGTCTCCCCGGTGCTCGGAACGGTGATGTATGCCTGGGGCGGTTCCCCGTTCCTCTCCGGAGCAGTCAGCGAAATCCGTTCACGTGCACCGGGAATGATGCTGCTCATCGCCCTCGCGATCACCGTCGCATTCGTCGCGTCGATGGGAGCAAGCCTCGGCCTGCTCGATCATCAGCTCGACTTCTGGTGGGAACTGGCCCTGCTGATCGTGATCATGCTGCTCGGGCACTGGATCGAAATGCGATCCCTCGCGCAGACCACCTCCGCTCTGGACTCGTTGGCGGCGCTGCTTCCGGAC
>NZ_NOZE01000026.1:0-840 GCF_002259025.1 Rhodococcus sp. 05-2255-1e
CGCACATAACCGCGTGCCACACCCCGCCCCGCGACATACAACTCACCAACCACACCGATCGGAACCCGCCGCAAACCGGAATCCAACACAAACAACGCATCACCCGGCACCGGCGTACCGATAGGAGCTCCATGACCAGGCTTCATGGGCGCACTCATAGAGGCGTAGAACGTCTCTGTCTCCCCGTAGCCATTGATCATTTCTCGGCCTGAAGCCCACCGATCGACAAGTTCGGGCGAGCATGCCTCACCCCCCACAAAAATGGTCCTTACTTGATCTATTCCCTCGGGCGAGAGCATCTCGAGTGCGGACGGGGTCTGGTTGACGGTGGTGACCTGCTCGTCTACCAGGATTCGGTGAAAGTCCGTTGCGGAGCGGGCGGCATGCTCAGGGATGATCACCAAGCGGCCGCCGTGCAGCAGAGCGCCCCACATCTCCCACACCGACACATCGAACGAGTACGAATGGAACATCGACCACACCTGATCTGGGGAATGTTTGAAAGCATGTTCCGAAGCTGCGTAGGTCTGGGTGACGTTCGTTTGTGTGATGCCGACGCCTTTGGGTGTGCCTGTCGTTCCTGAGGTGTAGATGATGTACGCGAGGAGGTCAGCATTCGGCACCGGCAACGTCGTCGTCGGCTGTTCAGCGACCTTGGGATCCTCGACATCTATCAGTGGGACCCCGGACTTACTGACGCGACCAGCGAGGCTCACCGTGGTCAAAATCGCGGCCGGCGCAGCGTCTTGTAGAACGAATGCCAGGCGCTCGTCAGGGGTGTTGATGTCGATCGGCAAGTAAGCAGAACCCAGCTTCAGCACCGAAAGTATGGCTATCACA
>NZ_NOZE01000012.1:0-615 GCF_002259025.1 Rhodococcus sp. 05-2255-1e
CGGTGGCTCCGGTGAGCGCTGCGCGCCCACCGCCAGAAGCCGGCCGCCAAGGCGGCCTAGTGCGGACTTTCCTTGCCGGGCGCTGCGCGCCAACGGCCAACGAATCACCTATCTTGATTGTCTGACAATATCTTTCGTATCGGTACAACCTTCGGACCGCTGCGCGCCCCGGCCGATCAACCGCTACCGCAGTGGGGCACGCTGCGCGCACCCCACTGTGGTACGGCTACTACTCCCCCACAGTGAAATTCACATCGAGATACGAGAAATTGTCCCGTAGATGCTGCCGTACATCGTCCAGATCTACGGACTCGTCCGCATCTTCTTGGCTACGCGCCGATCGCGTCATTGTTAATGAAACTGTGACATCCACTTCTACATCGAAATCACGTTCTCGGCCTTCGAACCCCCACTGTTCGCAGAACCTCTCGAACTCGCTGCACAGACTGTTCTCGTCCGCCCATTCGCATGCAGACTCATTCAGCCGCCTGATCCACTCGTGATGGTTCGCACGCTCGGTATTGGCGCTCTCGCGTACGGCCTGCAAGGTCCGTTCGACGGCGGCCCGTTCGTGGATCGGCCGCACGTACTCACCGAACCATGCGGGAGCGACCC
>NZ_NOZE01000010.1:0-482610 GCF_002259025.1 Rhodococcus sp. 05-2255-1e
CGAGGACGGTCAGCGGATCACCGTCGCGGGGACGGAGATCGTGGCGTTGCATACTCCCGGTCATTCGCCGGGGTCGAGTTGTCTGTATCTGCCCGAGGCCGGTCAGTTGTTCTCGGGGGACACGTTGTTCTCCGGTGGGCCCGGGGCGACGGGTCGGTCGTATTCGGATTTCCCGACGATCATCGGCTCGATTCGGGATCGGTTGTTCGCGTTGCCTGCCGAGACCCGGGTCAACACCGGGCACGGAGACGGAACGAGTATCGGGGACGAGTCCCCGCACCTGGAGGAATGGATCGCCCGCGGGAACTGACACCGACGACACTGCCGTAGCTCGCCTGCCGCGTTCGAGGTAGGTGGAATGAGACAGTGGTGGGGACGCCGAAGCGCTCGCTGCGGCGTCCCCACGAACTCGAAGAGGACTTCACGTGAGCCGCGCCGCACAGACCCGCCTGACCATCGCAGCCACGTCGGCGGCGATCGGAGCATTCGTGCTGGTGGGGTGCAGCTCCACCGTCACCGGAACAGCCGAGCCCACTGCCGGTGGCACCACCGCATCGCAGCCCGGCACGGACCTGAACACACTGCTCATCGACCCGGCGAGCTTCCCGGCCCCGTACGACCCGTTGGTTTTGCCCCAGCAGGCCATCTCGCAGGCCGCTCCCGATCTCAGCGGAATACCGGCCGGCGCCGAGGTCAGCCCGGCGGGGTGCAAACCCGCGGACCAGGACTTCGGCCCGACCGGTACGGCGATGATCGTCGGCACCGACAACGACAGTCGATCCACGATCTCCATCGAACTGACCGCTGTCGACCAGCCGCTCTCGGCGCGCAAAGAGCAGCTCGAACAGTGCGGCGAAGTGACCGCAACCAAGTCCGGTGCCACCTCCACGGTCACGTCCACGCTGACACCCGCACCGCCGATAGACGCTGACGACACACTCGCCGTGCGACAGACCGTCTCGTCGGGCACCGGCGGGGATGCCGTCACCCAGTCGATGTTGACCCTGATGGCGCAGGTCGACGGCGTGCGGATCTCGGCGACATTCATGTCCTTCGGGTCCGCCACACCCGATGCAATGACGTTGGACGAGCTGTTCACGGCCGCGGTGCAGAAGGTGAACCAGAGCTGACGTTCTCCTGCCGGAGTGGCGGCCTCTCTAGCAGAGCGGACCGACACGGTCCGCTCGGCGGAGGCGGGTGGACGCCGTTTCATCCACAGATAGTCCGGCATGCACAGGGTGCTGCTCGGCCCCTGGTCGAGCCGGTAAGGCGTCACGGAGCCTCGTAAGACTTCGAGGCATGTACACACCGACGAACTCCCACGACCCCTTCTCCAGTCGACACCGCGTACGGATCGGTGACGCGAGCGAACTGTTGGCCGCGATCCCGGCGATGCTCGGCTTCGATCCCCATCGATCGATGGTGCTGATCGCGCTCGAGGACGGCGGCACCAGCATCGGCCCGACGATGCGGCACGACCTCGTGCTGGCCGGCGAACACACCGATCGACGTGCGGGTAGCGACACTCGCGCCACGCCGGACATGCTCGACGTCATCGACTACCTGGCGGGCTACTGCGCATTCGAGAACATCGTCTCGGTGATCGCTGTGTTCGTCGACGACAGGCTCGGCCGCAACGAGCGAACGCACTACACACTCGACGTTCAGGATCTGGTGAACGAGCTCGAGGTCACCCTCCCGACGTTCGGTGTGCGGCTCGAAGCCGCCTTCGCAACCTCGGCCATTGCCGATGCCGCGCACTGGTGGTCGCTACAGGGCCCACGGCAGCACGGTCGTATCGCCGATCCGGCGGCATCGCCGCTGACGGTGGCCAGAGTGCTGGACGGCTATCCGGTACGACGCTCGAGAGACGAGCTCGCCGAATTCATCGCACCCGGCCCGGTCGAGACGGTGCAGGCAGTCGCCGCCGAGATGGCAAAGTTTCGGCGCAGCGGTGCATTGTCGCTGACCGACCACCTGACGGCGGTGTTGTCCTACCTCGCGCGGTCTCCCTACGACTCCGAGCTCGAGACGACCGACTTCGCGCGGGTCGCCGTCGCGATCGGGCATGTGCAGGTCCGTGACGCGATGCTGGCACTGACTCTCGGTGAGGATGCAGATGTCGTCGAGGAATTCTGGGCGCACCTCGTCCGTGTGGTTCCGAACCGCGAAAGAGCAATAGCAGCAACACTTCTCGCGTTCAGTGCCTACGTGCGAGGAGACGGACCGATGGCCCGAATCGCGATCGATGCGGCCCTGAAGGCAGACAGCTCCCACAGTTTGGCGTCGCTGTTGGACCGGTCGCTCGGTGTCGGTGCCAGTCCTGCCCTGGTTCGCGAAGTCGCCGAGAGTGGGTTCGCCTGTGCGCGAGCCTGTGGCATTCGGCTACCGGGCGACCCGTTCGGTCGACGCTGATCTGGAATCTGCTCAGCGAGCCGCGTGAGAACGGTCGCCGAGCTGCTGCAGAAAGTCCCACGCATCGGACACGATGCGATCGAGATCGGTCAACTCCGGCGTCCAGTGCAGTTCCTCGACGGCACGGGCGCTCGATGCAATCAGCACGGCCGGATCACCGAGCCTGCGAGGCGCATGTTCGACGGCAATGGGCAGTCCGGTGACGCGCTTGCACGACGAGATGACCTCGTCGACGGAGAATCCCGTTCCGCTGCCGAGGTTGTAGATGGAGTGCCGACCGGGTTGGGCGGCATCGACGGCGAGGATGTGCGCTTCGGCGAGATCGGCGACGTGGATGTAATCGCGGACGGCTGTGCCGTCGGGAGTGGGCCAGTCCGTGCCGAACACCGAGATCTTCTCTCGCTGACCGAGGGCGACCTGTAATACGAGGGGGATGAGATGGGTCTCGACGACGCGGTTCTCACCGAAACCCTTGTATGCGCCGGCCACGTTGAAGTACCTCAGACTGGTAGCGGCGAGGCCGTAGGCCGCTGCATACGAGGTGATGGCGTGGTCGATCGCGAGTTTGGTCGCACCGTACGGGTTGGTGGGACGGGTGGGGTCGTCCTCGGTGATGGGAGTCTTCTCGGGCTCGCCGTAGGTGGCCGCGGTGGAGGAGAACACCAACTTGGGGGTGCCGGAGGACCGGATCGCGTCCAGAAGAGCCAGGGACGTCACTACGTTCCCACTCCAGTACTTGTCCGGCGACACAACCGACTCGCCCACCAACGACTGCGCTGCGAAATGCAGAACTGCATCGAAGTCGCCGCCCGTCAATACTTCCGCCGCGACGTCTTTGATGTCACCCTCGACGAAGGTGGCCCCGGCGGGAACGGCATCCCGATTACCGGTGGACAGGTTGTCCACGACGACGACCTCATGGCCGCGTTCGTCGAGTACCGCCGCGCACACACTGCCGACGTACCCTGCACCACCGGTAACGAGAAGCTTCACTGTTCGATCTCCCTCACACGCGGCAGAGGCCGTCCGTGGGAAGAGATCAGACCTTCTTCACCTGAACGGCATGCGCCATTTCGTCGGATATGTCGACACCACTGTGTCCTGGCACCGTGATCGTCACCGACCCGGGCTTGGCTTCGACTGTAACCCGGGCATCGGGAACCACGCCCGCCTCGCGTAGCTGAGCGATGACCTCGGGGTCGGACTGAACGTGCTCGGCCAAGCGGCGGACGACGACCGCCGTAGGCTCGCCGAGCGGGACGTCGGTGAGACGAATGAGAGCCTCCGGTGCCAGTGTCGTCTGACCCAGACCCAGCTCCGCCAGACCAGGGATCGGATTACCGTAGGGCGAGGTCGTCGGGTTGTTCAGCACGGTGACCAACCGGCGCTCGACCTCCTCGCTCATCACGTGTTCCCAACGGCACGCCTCGGCGTGCACATCTTCCCAGCGCAGTCCGATGATGTCGACGAGCAGACGCTCCGCGAGACGGTGCTTGCGCATGACCGCGACGGCCAAGCTGCGGCCCTTCTCGGTCAGCTCCAGATGCCGGTCGCCGGCGACGGACAGAAGACCGTCGCGCTCCATTCGGGCGACGGTCTGACTGACGGTGGGACCACTCTGCTCCAGCCGCTCGGCGATCCGCGCGCGGAGCGGGATGACGCCTTCTTCTTCCAAATCGTAGATCGTCCGGAGGTACATCTCCGTGGTGTCGACCAGATCCTTCACACTCAACCCCTTCGTCGGGTTCGATCCTACCGTCAGCGGCTCTGAATCGGCGCTGCACCCGATGGCGGCGGGCGCGGCGCATCACAACCCCGGAAGCCGCTCGCCGTGGCGAGTCACAACCGGGTACCGAAGACAACACCGGAACCCGGCAACACCATCCCGCGCGGCAACGTAGTTTTGTCCGTATGTCTGATCAGGCGACACGCGCCGCCGTATCCATTCCGAACCGTCCCGAGGACATCGTCGTGTGGAGCGCGGACTATCTCGGTTACCGGTGGAGCGACGACCATCCGATGAACCCGACGCGGCTCGATCTGACGATGGCCCTCGCCACCGATCTCGGTGTGTTGGCGGGCGTGGAGCTCGTCGAACCGTCGGCGGCACCGGACTCGGAGCTGCTGCGTTTTCATACCAGCGCGTACATCGAGGCCGTCAAGCGCGCGCCGTCGCAGGGTCCGGCCCTGCGAGACCCCGACGACGTCGTCCACGGTCTCGGTTCCGACGACAACCCGGTGTTCGAGCACATGCACGAAGCCAGCGCGATGCTGACCGGCGGCTCCTTGGCGGCCGCGCGTGAGATCGCGTCGGGGCGGGCCAGGAGAGCCGTGAGCATCGGCGGTGGAATGCACCACGCGATGGCCGATTGGGCCTCGGGCTTCTGCGTCTACAACGACGCCGCCATTGCCATTTCGTGGTTGCTGGACAACGGGTTCGATCGCATCGCCTACATCGACGTCGACGCACACCACGGCGACGGCGTCCAAGCAGCGTTTCTCGGTGATCCTCGGGTTCTGACGGTCTCGTTGCACCAGCACCCGGCAACACTGTGGCCGAACACCGGATGGTCGACGGAGGTAGGAACCGAACGCGGAGAGGGTTCCTCGATCAACGTCCCACTGCTGCCCGGAACCGCAGATCGGCTCTGGCTGCGCGCTTTCCACGCGATCGTTCCGGGCGCGATCGGAGCGTTCCGGCCGCAGATCATCGTCAGTCAGTGCGGCGTCGACAGTCACCGCGAGGATCCGCTCGCAGACCTTGCGCTCACCGTCGACGGGCAGAACGCGGCCTTCCTGGCGATGCGCGACCTTGCGGACCGATACTCGGAGGGTCGGTGGTTGGCCGTCGGGGGAGGCGGGTACGGCCTCGTTCGGGTGGTTCCACGGGCCTGGACTCACCTGATCGCCGCTGCCCTCGGCCGCAACATCGATCCGATGGCACCCCTACCCGACACCTGGCGCGAACGAGTGAGAACCATGGCACCGAGCGTGGATCTGCCCCAGACCATGGGCGACGGTGGGGATGTCGACTATCCCGCCTGGGACGGTCCCGGCGGATCGTTGGCCGGAACGGACGGCACCGACCGGGCACTCGAACGCGTCGACTCGGCCATCATCGCCACTCGTCGAGCAGTGTTTCCGCTGCTCGGACTCGATCCGGAGGACCCGCGTGACTGATTCCACCGGTACCGATCCGGCCGCCGAACAGGCCGCCGCGACAGACGAGAAGAGCAGCAAGGAACTGGCGCGAGAGCGCGCGGAAACAGAGTTTCCGCGGCACTGGGTCGCCGACGTTCTGACGTCGGACGGCGGCGTCGTGCACCTGCGGCCCATCGTGCCCTCGGACTCCGAGGCCATCGTGGCTTTTCACGGACGACTGTCGGAGCGCACCAGATACCTTAGGTACTTCGGCCCCTATCCGACGATGCCGCAGCGGGACGTTCTGAACTTCACCACTGTCGACCACCACGACCGTGTGGCCTTCGTTGCAGTACTGGGCGACGACATCATCGCGGTCGGCCGGTACGAGCGGCTACCCGAGGGCGACGGCAACTCGGCCGAGGTTGCATTCGTCGTCGCCGACGCCCACCAGGGCCGCGGACTCGGACCCATCCTGCTCGAGCACCTCGCGGGTGCGGCCGCCGAGAACGGCGTCAACATGTTCGTCGCCGAGGTGTTGGCCGAGAACCGCAACATGGTCACCGTGTTCCGGGAGGCCGGATATCAGGTGAGCCGTTCCTTCGAGGGCGGCGTCCTGCGTCTGGAATTCGCCATCGATCCGAGCGAGGCGTTGCTGTCGGTGCGGAACTCTCGCGAGCGCGCAGCCGAGGCCCGTAGCGTTCGCAACGTACTCAGCCCTCGATCGGTCGCCGTCATCGGCGCATCGACCGACAGCTCCAAGGTGGGTAACGCGGTGCTGGCGAACTTGCTCGCCGGTAACTTCACGGGCCCGGTGTACCCCGTCAACGCCGACCACCGCTCGGTGCGCGGTGTCCGCGCGTACGCCACGGTGCACGACATCCCGGACCCGGTCGACCTTGCTATCGCGGCCGTTCCGGCCGATGCCATCGACGCGGTGCTCGACGACTGCCTGGACAAAGGTGTCAAAGCACTGCTCGTGGTGTCGGGTGGATTCGGCGAGACCGGGCCAGCGGGGCAGGAGAGCGAACGCAGACTGGTGCTCGCCGCTCGTGCCCACGGGATGCGGTTGATCGGGCCCAACGCGCTCGGCGTCGCGAACACCGACCCGGAGTTCGGGTTGAACGCCACATTGGCACCGCATCTGCCGACCCCGGGCAACGTCGGCTTCTTCTGTCAGTCCGGCGCGCTCGGCATCGCAATTCTCGACGAGGCAGCCAATCGCCGACTGGGTCTGTCGACGTTCGTCTCTGCCGGCAACCGAGCGGACGTCTCGGGCAACGACCTGTTGCAGTACTGGGACTCCGACCCGGCGACCGAGGTGATTCTGCTGTACCTGGAGAGCTTCGGCAATCCCCGCAAATTCACCCGAATCGCTCGACGGGTAGCGCGCAGCAAGCCGATCATCGCGGTCAAGAGCGGCCGCGGAGCCGTACCACCCGCACACGCCATCGGTGCCGACATCGACGATTCCATCGTCCGAGCGTTGTTCGCCCAAGCCGGAGTGATCCAGGTCGACACCATCTCCGAACTGTTCGACTGTGCAGTACTGTTCGGCAACCAACCCTTGCCGGCCGGCCCACGCGTGGCCGTCGTGGGCAACTCCACAGCCCTGGGAGTCCTGGCCGTGGACGCCGCTCGCGCCAAAGGCTTGCATGCCGATATCCCGACCGACGTCGGACCGCAGGCCGGTCCCGAGGATTTTGCCGCGGCCGTCTCGTCGGCACTGGCCGCCTCCGACATCGATGCAGTGATCGTCGTGTTCGTGCCCCCGGTCGCGGTCGAGGTCGAACCGTTCGCGACTGCGCTGGGCAATGCGGTCCGGGGATCCGACAAGCCGGTGCTGTCGACATTCCTCGCCACCGAAGGTATCCCGGATGTGTTGGCTGTACGCGGGCCCGGCGGGCACCCGGTTCGGGGCTCGGTTCCGTCGTATTCGAGCCCCGAACGAGCCGTGGCGGCACTCGCCGCCGCGTGGCGGTATTCGTCCTGGCGCTCGCGGCCGGTGTCGAATCTGGTTCGGCCCAAGAGCATCGACGGCGATCGCGCCAAGCAGCTGGTCCGGGATTGGCGTTCGGCAGGGGGCCAAGGGCGCTGGCTGTCGGATTTCGAGACTGCCGAACTGTTGGCCTGTTACGGCCTCGACGTCGTGGCGTTCCGCGCCGTCACCGACGAGAACGAGGCCGTCGCGGCGGCCGACGAACTGGGGTACCCGGTTGCCGTGAAGGCGACAGGGAAGCGGTGGCGGCACCGGCCCGATCTGGGCGGTGTCCGCTTGGACGTCGCCGACGCCTCGGCAGTCCGTGTGGCATACCGCAACCTGGCGGCCGAATCCGGAGAGCCGCTACTGCACGTCCAGCGCATGGCAGTCAAGGGAATCGGCTGCGTGGTGCGGGTTCAGGACGACCCGTCGTTCGGATCGCTCATCTCGTTCGGTCTGGCCGGAGTGATCTCGGATCTGTTGGGCGACCGTGCCTACCGTGTGCTGCCGTTGACCGAGGACGAAGCGGCACAGTTGATCGACGCGCCGAAGGCTGCCCCGCTGCTGTCGGGCTACCGAAACGCCGTGCCGGTCAACAAGAGTGCGCTGATCGACCTCGTCCAGCGCATATCTGCGCTGGCCGAGGACATTCCCGACATCCGTGAGATTTCTTGCGAACCGGTGCTGGCATCCGCCGACGGCGCATACATCACCGATGCGCGAGTACGAATCGGGCCCGAACCGACGAAGGCAGACCTGGGTCCCCGACGATTGCGTTGACGAGGACTGTGTCGCCGAAAACGAGAGAAGCGGCGACCGAGCCGACGTCCCGAGGGGAAAAGAACGTCGGTTCGGCCACCGCGTCGGATGGCGCGAACGGGAGTGGTCACCGTCGCTCCACCGGTCGGAGAACCGGAATCAGCTGGCGTACGAACGCAACTTCTCGGCGCGGTCACCCTGGCGAAGCTTGACCATCACCTCGCGCTCGATCTGACGCACGCGCTCGCGAGACAGTCCGAAGAGCTTGCCGATCTGATCGAGGGTGCGCGGCTGGCCGTCGTCCAAGCCGTAGCGCAGACGAATGACCTGCTGCTCACGTTCGTCGAGGGTGCCGAGCACGACGCGAACGTCGCTGTGCAGCAGCCCGGCGATGACGGCGTTCTCGGCGGACGTGGCTTCCGAGTCCTCGATGAAGTCACCCAGCGGCGCTTCCTCGTCGCTACCCACCGGCATGTCGAGGCTGACCGGATCCCGGCTGTGGTCGAGCAGATCCGCAATCTTCTCGACTGCGATGCCCGATTCACTCGACAGCTCTTCGTCGGTTGCCTCGCGTCCGAGCTGCTGATGCAGCTCCCGCTTGATCCGGGCGAGTTTGTTGACCTGCTCGACGAGGTGGACAGGGAGCCGAATCGTTCGGCTCTGATCTGCCATGCCGCGAGTGATGGCCTGACGGATCCACCACGTTGCGTAGGTCGAGAACTTGAAGCCCTTCGCGTAGTCGAACTTTTCCATGGCGCGAATCAGGCCCAGGTTGCCCTCCTGGATCAGGTCGAGCAACGGCATTCCGCGACCTGTGTAGCGCTTGGCGAGCGAGACGACCAACCGGAGGTTTGCTTCGAGCAGATGGCTGCGCGCCGCGCTTCCGTCCCGCACGATGATGGCCAGGTTGCGCTTCTTGACTGCGCTCAACCGTTTCGTGTTCTCGAGAACCTGCTTGGCGTACAGACCTGCCTCGATCCTCTTGGCCAGGTCGACCTCTTCTTCAGCCGTCAGCAACGCGGTGCGGCCGATGCCGTTGAGGTACACGCGAACGAGATCGGCTGCTGGGCTCTGGGCGTCCAGATCGGCATCGGTGGGCCGCGGACGAATCGTGGTGCTGGGGCTGGTCATGACTTGCCTCCTGGTCGGTGGTGTCTCACAGGTTCAACGCTCGGGACGCTCCGATAAGTTCCCACGCCGATCCTTGTGATACCCGCCTGACCAGGGAATACGGCGGGTCCGTCCTGAGAAGTTGCTGAGAACGTTCGCAGCGGGAACGGCAGCGCAGCCCCAGGTCCGTTCAGCGAGCCGGCAACACGAGTCCGTGCCGCACCAGACCCTGCATCAGCGTCACCGCATGCCCCGCCAGTTCGTCGGCATCCTCACCGTGCGCGGCGGCGAGCAGCTCGACCAGTTCGCCCACCGCGAGCCCATCCGGACGCAGGCCCGCCAGAAGCGCGGCACCGAGCTCGTCGACGTCGTGCTGCCACTGTGGTCCGTTTCCCCGGTGGACACGGATCGCCACTGGAGCCCAGCCCTCGTCGCCGGGAAGAAACACCCGTTCGAGCGCGGTGTTGGGGTCGAGAGTCAGTACCGAGTCGAGAATGTCGTTGTCACGGAGCCACTCGAGCCGAGAGAAATACTCGAGCGACTCGTTCCCGAGCGGGTCGGAGAACCCGTGCGTCAACTCCTCGGCGAGCAGATCCGTCGGAGAGTCCGTCTTGCGTAGATAGACGAACCCGAAACCGACGCCCTCGACACCCGCGGCGGCGAAATGATCGAGCCAGGACTGGGCCACCGCGGCCGCATCGGGGTCGCGCGGGTCCAGACCGCCGTCGCGCATCCAGGTGCCCACATACAGAGCGGGGTCTGCCACGTCACGCTCGACCACCCAGGCGTCGACGCCGTGGGCGGGAAGCCAGGACGCCACTCTCGTACGCCAGTCCTCGCCCTCGAGGTGCACCCACGACGCGAGGATGGCAGCAGTCCCACCGAGGGTGAGGTGCTCGGGTGCCTGGGCGATCATCAATGCGCTCGCACCGTCGAGGTCGAGGCCGGAATCGCGATACGAGTGCAGTACTTCGGCTCGTCCCACGACGAACGGGGGATTGGCGACGATCCGATCGAACGTACGTCCGGCCACCGGCTCGAACCACGAACCGTGCAGCAATTCGACGTCGAGACCGTTGAGGGCCGTCGTCGCTGCCGCCAGATCCATCGAACGCGGGCTGATGTCGGTCGCGGTCACCGTCGTTGCGTAGTCGCACGCGTGGACGGCTTGGACGCCGCATCCGGTCCCGACGTCGAGGACGGTGTCCACTGGCGAGGTCGGTGTACCGCGCAACAACGACAGCGACGCCTGGCCGACGCCGAGCACATGATCGGTGGCCGTGTCGGCGACGCGCATGCTGCCGTCGGGATCGGAGACGATCCACCGGGTTCCGTGCCCGGCGTCGAGGGGCCGGATGTCGAGCAGGGTGCGCACCGTGGATCCGGTACGAGTGAGAATGCCGGCCGAGATGGCTTCGGAGACGGTCAGCGGTGCGAGAGCGGCCGCGACCTCGGCCTCGGGGCAGTCGTCTACCAGCAGGAACAATCGCACCAGGACACCCAGATCTCCGCCGCCGAGGCTCGCGTTGCGGACCGGTACCGGTTCGCTGCGTCCCAGTGCGGCGTGGGCGTCGGAGCCCAGCAACGTCAGGACGCCGTCGGCGTCGTAACCCGCGCGATCGAAGGCATCACGGAGGGCAGCGGCGGCAGCGACCAGTGGGGACGGAGAAATCTGTGCGTTCACCGAGCAAGTGTCGCACCGCCTGTCGGCTTCCTGTCAGTCCTCGCCGGCTTCGATCACGCGGTGATTGCTCGATTCGATGGCCGGACTGTCGATGGTCCGGTAGTCGTACCGGCTCATTTCGTCCTTGGTACGCGGCGGCCGATCGTTCGCGATCAACACCGCCATCCATGGGAGCGGAATGGACAGACCGACGATCGCCATGGATATCCATGGGTTCATCCACATTCCGTATGCCAGTGCAGCGAGCACCAAGGCCGGTATGCGGAAGGACATGATGAACATGTACTTGCGGACACGCGCTTTGTGCTGCTCTTCCACCGACTGTTGCGCCTCGGTGATCAGGACGGGCCCATCCGGCGAGTCGCTGTACGCGCTTCCGTCGAACCCTGGGGTTCTCGTCATACCTCCACTGTGGCACTACCGCTCACAGATTGCATACGACGAGCTGTGCGACCGGTTCGAACACAGTGTGGCGACGGATTAATCTGTGTTCATGAGCACTCAGACGAAGGACCGTCCCGACATCGCTCCGGACGAAACCACCGACGATGACCGGCCGAAATTCTTCCATTACGTCAAGAAGAACAAGATCGCCGAAAGCGCCGTCATGGGTACCCATGTGGTAGCGCTGTGCGGCGAGGTGTTTCCGGTCACCAAGTCTGCAAAACCGGGCTCACCGGTGTGCCCGGACTGCAAGAAGGTCTACGAGGGCCTCAAGAAGGGCGAGTGACGGCTCACGTTCGACGGTGACTCCGCCGGGCCCGACCGTCACTGAGACGGTTCGGGCCGGTCGGATCGCTGCCGATCGCCGACCACTTTGATCGGGCCTGTGGCCAGACGCCGCGCTACCGCGGTCACCGGTCCCGACGGCTTGTCGTCCGCCGCTGCCTGCGCTGCGAGCCACTCACGCATTTGATCCATTCGGGTTGCTCTGGCCGGCCAGAACTCCTGGATCGTCGCGTTGAACTCGGCTCCGAGGACCACGGCGAAGCCGAGAAAGAACGTGAAGAGCAGAAACGCGATCGGAGTTGCCAGCGCACCGTAGGTGTAGCCGGTGCTGGTGACCCAGGTCAGGTACCGGCGGAGTACGGCGCTGGCAATCATGAAGAACACCCCGGCCAGCAGTGCTCCGCCGAGCAGACGATGCCAGGGCAGTGACGTGTGCAACGCCAGCTTGTACAACGTGGTCAGTCCGATGATCAGCAGCAAGCCGACGGCCGGGTAGTACAGGAAGTCGACGAGTTCGCTGCCGACGGTCAGCCACGAATCGGGCAGTATCTGCTGGACGTACACCGGTCCGAGTGCGACGAGCGGAAGCACGAACACCGCGATGATCAGGAAGCCGACGTACAGGAGCAGCGCGAAGAACCGCTGCCAGACGGGATTTCGAGCGTCGGCCTGTCCGTGTGCTTCGACGATGGAGTCCACGAACGTCGAGATCGCCGACGAGCCCGCCCACAGCGAGAGCAGAAAGCCGACCGAGACGATTTCGCCACTGCCCTGTGCGAGTACGTCTCGGACGGTCGGCGCGATGATCTGATCGACGACACTGCTGCTGAAGAGCGTGTTGCTGAAGGTGATGATCTTCGACTCGATGATGTCGACGGTGTTGGGGCCGAACCATCCTCCGACGAAACCGAGACTGCCCAGCACCCCGAGCAGAAGGGGCGGTAGCGACAGCGTCTGCCAGAAGGCGGCGGTCGCGGCCTTGCTGAAGATCGAATCGTCCCAGGCCTTGCCGAGCGTGCGCAGAGTCACTTTCCACACCGCACGTAGCGGGTTTCTCGCCGATAATCGCGGCGGCGTGGGAGTTGGGCCTGCAGACTCGCTCATGGTGCCTCCAGCATTCCTGACCGATGCCGACTTCGCCTAACGACCGACGCGCCGTGTCGCGTCCGACATCACCCCAGCGATGCGGGATCCGTCGGTACGGAGCGATAGGCTCCTCGGCGGACACTGCAGGGCTACCGAGAGCGCGAGGAATTTACATCGATGCCAGGAACCGGCGGCCAGTGAGCGCTGACATGTTCGATCCCACACCACCATCCACCGATCAGACGGCTGCGCCCGTCGCCGGCGGGGCACCGCTACGTGCCTGGCAGCGACGCGCGCTGACGAAGTATCTCGTCGCCTCGCCCAAGGATTTCCTGGCGGTGGCGACCCCGGGTGCAGGTAAGACCACGTTCGCCCTGCGCGTCGCCGCCGAACTGCTCGCGCACCGCACCGTCGATCAGGTGACGGTGGTGGCACCCACCGAGCACCTCAAGCATCAGTGGGCCGAGTCGGCGGCGCGGGTGGGCATCGCGTTGGACTCACGCTTCTCCAACTCGACCGGGCAGACCTCGAGTGACTACCACGGTGTGGTGGTGACCTACGCGCAGATCGCCTCGCATCCGTTCAAGCACCGAGTGCGCACGGAGGCCCGCAAGACTCTGGTGATCCTCGACGAGATCCACCACGGTGGTGACGCGAAGAGCTGGGGCGAGGGCATCCGTGAAGCGTTCGGCGACGCCACCCGACGCCTTGCGTTGACGGGTACTCCGTTCCGCAGCGACGACAGTCCCATTCCGTTCGTCAATTACGAACCGGATCAGGACGGCCTGATGCGGTCGAAGGCCGATCACGCGTACGGCTACTCCGACGCCCTCGCCGACGGAGTCGTTCGCCCGGTCGTCTTCCTCGCGTATTCCGGGGAGGCGCGGTGGCGGGACAGCGCAGGCGAGGAGTACACCGCTCGGTTGGGCGAGCCGCTGAATGCGGAGCAGACCGCACGGGCCTGGCGTACCGCCCTCGACCCGCAGGGCGACTGGATGCCTGCGGTGTTGTTGGCTGCGAACACACGATTGGCACAGTTGCGGTCGGGCGGTATGCCCGACGCAGGTGGTCTCGTGATCGCGACCGACCAGACGGTGGCGCGGGCCTACGCCAAGCTGATCGAGGTGATCACGGGGGAGACGCCGACCCTCGTCCTCTCCGACGACCCCACATCCTCGGCTCGTATCGCCGAGTTCGGCAAGAGTGATCAGCGGTGGATGGTTGCCGTTCGCATGGTGTCCGAGGGTGTCGACGTTCCGCGTCTCGCCGTCGGCGTCTACGCCACCAGTGCATCCACTCCGCTGTACTTCGCGCAGGCAATCGGCCGTTTCGTGCGATCACGCCGTAAGGGCGAGACGGCGAGCGTCTTCCTGCCGTCGGTACCGGTCCTGCTCGACCTCGCCTCACAGCTCGAGGCTCAGCGCGACCATATTCTGGGCAAGCCCCACCGCGAGAAGGACGGCTTCGACGACGAGCTGCTGGCCGACGCGAACAAGCAGAAAGACGAGCTGGGCGAGGAAGAGAAGGCGTACACCTCCCTCGGCGCGGATGCCGAGCTCGATCAGGTGATCTACGACGGGTCCTCGTTCGGGACCGCGACGTTCTCGGGCAGCGACGAAGAAGCCGACTATCTCGGGCTGCCCGGCCTGCTCGACGCGACGCAGATGCGCGACTTGCTTCGCCAGCGTCAGCAGGAGCAGATCGACAAACCCGCTCCGGGCCCGGCGATCCCCGCGCCTGCCGTCGTCAACGACAGGGCCACCAGTGCCGGCCAGTTGGCCGGCCTGAGGCGGGAATTGAACAGTTTGGTCGCGGTGTACCACCACCGGACGGGGAAGCCGCACGGCGTCATTCACGGCGATCTGCGTCGAATCTGCGGTGGCCCGCCGACGGCGATGGCATCGGCGGAGCAGCTGGGTGAGCGAATCGCGCAGTTGCGCAAGATGTAGCACCCGACGGTCGAGTGCTGCCGGCGGACTGTGCCGGTGACACGACAACGACGGACGGTCCAGAGACCGTCCGTCGTTGTGATCGTGCGTTGATGCAGTTGTATCGGTACAGCTGTGGCGAACTGGCGTCCCCCGACGAGTCGGTGGGTTACACCGTGGAGTCCGATTCGGTCATCACCGTTGCGTTCACTTCACGCAAGCGGGCTTCGTGCTCGGTGGCGTGGTGACCGCAGAAGAGAAGCTCTCCACCGGTCGAGAGCACGACACGCGCGCGAGCCCCTGCACCGCACCGGTCGCACCGGTCCGCTGCTGTCAATTGTGGGCTGGTCAATGTTCCGGGCATGACTCCTCCGTACTGGCTTGCGGGTATGTCCCGTTCGCCTGGGGCCGGTCCGCCGCGTCGGTATGGCGCGGTTCGTTCACTCTGTCAGACGTATGGCGGTCACGCGTTGTTCCCGAGCGCGTTTCTTTGTGTTGTCACTAACACGAAACATGTCCTACGAGCAGGAATGCCGTGGATCCTGTTCGCTGACAGCTGATACGGAATCGGACGGGTGGCGGCAGTAGGGTCCCGGTGTGGCTTCGACTTCTTCTTCGCTGTCCGGCGCTTCGAGGCTGGGTATCCCGTCGCTGTTCGTGATCGGTGCCGTATGCATGTACGTCGGTGCGGCCATCGGAGTGTTCCTGTTCGACACGGTGAACCCGGCTGCGGTGGCCTGGCTGCGGGGCTTCGGTGCCGCTGTCGTCCTGATTGCCTGGCGTAGGCCGTGGCGTCGACGCGGCGGTGCCGGATCCGTATGGACGGTACGACGCGCGGTGACCGCTGCCGCGTTCGGAGCGGCCACCATCGGCATGAACGTGATGTTCTACGAGGCCATCGCTCGGCTGCCCCTGGGTGCGGCGGTCGCCATCGAGTTTCTGGGCCCGATCGTCGTCGCAGCAGCAGGATCTCGGAAGCTCACCGATGCACTCGCGGTCGTTCTGGTGGTCGCCGGCGTTGCCGCCATCGCGTCGGCTCAGTTCGAGGGCGGCGAGGTGGGATTGATCGGAATCGCGTTCGCGCTCGGTTCGGCGGCTCTGTGGGCGGCGTACATCGTGCTGGGCAAGTCCGTGGCCGACGCCGGGCAGGGGCTCGACGACATGGCTGCCGGTTTCGGAATCGCATCGGTGGTTCTCGCCGTGCCGCTGTTCGCACCGTTCGCATTCGCGCACACCGACGTTCTGAGCGATTGGCGCATCTGGGTTCTGGGCCTGGGCGTCGGATTGCTGTCGAGCGTCGTTCCGTACGTTCTCGACCAGTACGTCCTGGTCCGAGTGGGTCGGGCTCGCTTCGCGTTGCTGTTGGCGTTGCTGCCCGTGACCGCGACTGTCGTCGGTGCCGTGGTGCTGACCCAGGTGCCGACGCTGCTCGAGTCCCTGGGAATCCTTGCCGTCATCGCCGCAGTGGTGCTCGGCGGCCTGCCGGGCCGAACGCGCGGTGGGGTACCCACGCTGCCCCCGCCCTGACTTCCAGGACACGGCTCGGGGACGCGCGGGGTAGGGGACACGAGGCCCCGAGAACCCGGCACAATGGCGGTGTGACCGATCGAACCGACGTCCTCGTACATCTGTGCACCACGGAGGAGTGGTCGAGAATCCGGGGCGGTACCGAGTACACGCCGGAGTCGTTCGCCGAACTGGGTTTCGTTCACCTCTCCACACCCGAGCAGGTGCATCTGCCCGCGAACCGGCTCTTCCCAGGACGCACCGATCTGGTGCTGCTGGCGCTGGACCCAGCGCGGTTGAGTGCGCCGGTGCAGTGGGAGCCGGGTGTGCCGTCCGACCCGCAGTCGATGCTGTTTCCGCACCTGTACGGACCGCTACCGCTCGAGGCCGTCACTGCCGCCGTCGAGTACCGACCGGGGCCCGCCGGGGATTTCCAGACGCCCGTACTCTGACCGAAAACCTGGCAGTCGCCAGTAACGGGAAGCGACCGCCGATCCGAAGATCGACGGTCGCTTGTCGTTCGAAGATTGTCAGTCCAGGTAGTCGCGCAGAACCTGGGACCGCGACGGGTGCCGCAGCTTCGACATCGTCTTGGACTCGATCTGACGAATTCGCTCGCGGGTGACTCCGTACACCTGCCCGATCTCGTCGAGGGTGCGGGGCTGTCCATCGGTGAGGCCGAAGCGCAGGCGGACCACGCCTGCTTCGCGCTCGGAGAGCGTCTCGAGCACCGACTGAAGCTGATCCTGCAGAAGCGTGAACGACACCGCGTCGACCGCGACGACAGCCTCGGAGTCTTCGATGAAGTCCCCGAGCTGGCTGTCACCCTCGTCACCGATGGTCTGGTCGAGGGAAATCGGCTCGCGAGCGTACTGCTGGATCTCCAGCACCTTCTCGGGCGTGATGTCCATCTCCTTGGCGAGTTCCTCCGGAGTGGGCTCGCGGCCCAGATCCTGCAGGAGCTCACGCTGGATGCGTCCGAGCTTGTTGATGACCTCGACCATGTGCACCGGGATACGAATGGTCCGGGCCTGGTCTGCCATGGCACGGGTGATGGCCTGGCGGATCCACCAGGTGGCGTACGTCGAGAACTTGTAGCCCTTGGTGTAGTCGAACTTCTCGACTGCGCGAATCAGACCCAGGTTGCCCTCCTGGATGAGATCCAGGAACGCCATGCCGCGGCCCGTGTAGCGCTTGGCCAGCGAGACGACGAGGCGGAGGTTTGCCTCGAGCAGGTGGTTCTTGGCGCGGTTGCCGTCACGGCAGATCCAGGTCATGTCACGCCGCTGGGCGACGGGGAGCTTCTCGCCCTTCTCCGCGGACTCGCGCATCTTCTCGACGGCGAACAGTCCTGCCTCGATGCGCTTGGCGAGCTCGACCTCTTCCTCGGCGTTGAGGAGGGCGACCTTGCCGATCTGCTTGAGGTACGCACGAACCGAGTCCGCTGATGCGGTGAGCTCGGCGTCCTTGCGGGCCTGACGCAGCGCTTCGGATTCCTCTTCGTCCCAGACGAAGTCGCCCGACGCCTTGTCCTCGGCGGTCGGCTCGCTCGTTGCGTCCTCTTCGGTGTCGTCGCCTGCGGCGACGACCTCGACGACGTCGTTCGCTGCGGCGGCAAGATCACCTTCGGAGATGTCGATGTCTTCGATTCCCGGGGTGCTCTCGTCGACGTCCTCGCCGGTGGCGGGAGCTGCTGTCTTCTTCGCTGCGGCCTTCTTGGCCGGTGCCTTCTTGGCGGCGGCGCGTTTGGCCGGTGCCTTCTTAGCCGGTGCCTTCGCGGCGGGTGCCTTGACAGCAGGTTCAGGTGTCGCAGTTCCAGGTTCGGAATCTACGGTCTGACGGATATCGGTGGCTGCCACGTACGCCCTTTCGTGACGAAGTCGTGCGGCGTCACGCCAGAGTTGTTTCCGGCGGAGAGGTCTTCGGATTCGGCCGGCTGCGTACCGGCACACACCATTGTAACGACCTCTCAGGAGTTTGTTACCTACCCTCGTCCTTCGCAGGTGGCGACACCGCGTGTCAGTGCGGTGATCCAGCCGATGTACCGGTCTCGGCGGACGCGACGGCACTGTCCGCCGCGAGGGCCGCTCCGACGATCCCCGCCGTGTTCAGAAGGGTCGCGGGGACCACCGGAGTTCGGTTGGTCAGGTGCGGAATCCACTTCTCGCTCTTGCGACTGATTCCGCCACCGGCAATGAACAGGTCGGGCCACAGCAGCGCCTCGAACGTCGCGAGCACGGTGGAGACCTCTTTGGCCCATTCTTTGTAGGACAGCCCCTTGTTCTCCTTCACCGAGGACGCCGCGCGATGCTCGGCTTCCTTGCCGCCGATCTCCATGTGTCCGAATTCGGTGTTCGGCAGCAGAACTCCGTTGTGCAGAACGGCGGAACCGATGCCGGTGCCGAACGTGAGCAGAACGACGACCCCGTCCTTGCCCTTGCCGCCGCCGTACTTGTCCTCGGCGACCCCAGCGGCATCCGCGTCGTTGAGGACGGTGATGTTCTCGTTTCCGATGGCCTTCCCGAACAGTGCGCGCGCATCGGTGTCGATCCAGCTCTTGTCGATGTTGGCGGCCGAACGCGCCACACCGTTGGTGACCACCGCGGGCAGGGTGACACCGATCGGCCCGGTCCACTCGAAATGCGCGACGATCTCGGCCACGGTCCGCGCGACGGCGTCGGGGGTCGAGGGCTGAGGCGTCTCGATCTTGTAGCGATCGCCCACGAGCTCACCGGTGTTCAGGTCGACGATGCCGCCCTTGATGCCGCTGCCACCGACGTCGACGCCGAACCCGTGACGCTCGGCCGTCGCCGCGGTGCTGTTGTCCGAACCTGGCTGTGTCATGTCGATGCCGCTCCTGGCCTGATCGAATTCGTGTGTGCCGTCGCTTCGGAACAATAGTGCCGTCCGTTCGTCGACGTGACGCCGACGCTGCAGCGGACCGCCCGCCGAGTGGCGCGGTGGTGCCGCGCTGCCGAAGTGTGTTGCGATGTACGCGTGTCGAAACATGACGGAACGCAGACCCACACCGCCACTGAGCAATTGCCGCAGACGCCGGCAACCGTAGAACGGTCGGATACCGAACCGACGACACGTGATGTGGAGGCACTGCGCGGGGTCGCCGTTCGGGTTGCCACGGAGGCAGCCGAACACGTGCGAACGCGTCGTCCGCAGGTGTTCGGCGGCAGTCCCGCTGCGGAGGCAGGTGCCGTGCAGTCCAAGAGCACACCGACCGATCCGGTCACCGTCGTGGACACCGAAACCGAACGTGTTCTTCGGGAATTGTTGGCGCAGCTGCGTCCCACCGATTCCATCCTCGGTGAGGAGGAAGGTGGCGGAGACGAATCCGTCGCCGGAGTTCGATGGGTGCTGGATCCGATCGACGGAACCGTCAACTTCATGTACGGAATTCCTGCGTACGCGGTCTCTGTTGCGGTGCAGATCGACGGAGTGAGCGTGGCAGGGGCCGTCGTCGACGTGGCACGCGATGTGGTCTATTCCGCCGCGCAGGGGCATGGGGCGACGGCTCGGTACGCAGACGGTCGTATCGAACGGCTGCAGTGTTCGGGTGTGACCGAATTGTCGATGACGTTGTTGGCCACCGGATTCGGGTACGGATCACGACGCCGCGCGGCGCAGGGCGCGATCATCGCCGAACTTCTGCCGAAGGTGCGAGATATTCGCCGAATCGGTTCTGCAGCACTGGATCTGTGCATGGTCGCGTCCGGTGCCGTCGACGCACACTTCGAGCACGGGCTCAGCCCGTGGGACTGGGCGGCGGGGTCGCTGATCGCTGCCGAGGCCGGAGCCCTCGTCGATGTGCCCGCAGCGACGTCGACGAGTGCGGACGGAGTCGTCACCGTGGCGATGGCCCCGGGAATCGCCGAACCCCTGACTGCCGCCCTACGACTCGTCGGCGCACTCGATCCGATTCCGAGCTGACGGACTGGTCCGTCTCAGCAGTGCAACCGTCTCAGCAGCGCGATCGACTCAGCAACGAGACTGGCGCGCGGCGGCGAGCAGATCGGGGTCGAGGGGCTGCGGCGCGGCACCGGGGGCTGCGCCCGCCAGCGTGCGTAGCACTTCCTCTGCGTCGTCGTTCGGCTGAATCTCGCTGAAGTAGGTGCCGAGTGCCAGATCCACCGAGTCGTCGGTCCTCGAGTCCTCGATGAGTTCTGCACACGGTGCGAGGAGCCACACTGCGCTCGCGGCACCGATACCCGCGGATCCGAATCGGATCTGGCCTTGGCACTGCATGTTCTGGTCGACGTAGACGGGATCGTTGCCCACCTGCACGTCCGGAGCACTCGCGAAGCCGTAGTCACTGAGCTGAGCCGCCACGTGTGCAGCTTGGCCGCGTTCGCCGTTGGCGTTGAACACTCGTACCTTCGATGCCGACAGGGCGGCAGGCCCGACGTCGAGAAGTGTCGTCGGGTCGACTTCCTCGCCGAGGGCAACCGGCTGCGTTCCGTCGGTGGCAGCGGTCGTGGTCGGGGTGTTGCATTCGGCAGTGGCCGATGTCGTCTCGGTGGTGGTGAACACCTTGACCCACACGACCACGGCGAGCAGAGCGAGTACTGCGAACACGGCGATGATCGGAAGTGCGCGGCGTCGACGGAACGGACGGCCGCGGTCGTCGACCGGCTGGCCTTCGGTGATCAGAGAAACCACAGTGATTCTTCGCCTTTCCGTCGGCAGTCGCCGAGACCGGTACACGGAGTCGGTTCACACCGACGCGTGCCTACTGTAGATGCCCGCGGTCCTCGGCGACGGCACACTCGGCCGCGAGGTCGCCCAAAGCAGTGCACGCGACCCGTTTGCACCGCGAAAACCAGCAGCAGAACTGCTTCTGCGGACTGCGGAATGAAGCCGGTGATCTCGGTGTTGATGCGGCGTGCACGGAGGCAATGAAGTGATCGGCGATTCGGTTTCGGCTTTGGGGTCGGCGTCGGCTATTGTCTGGCGGCCGCAGTGCTTAAGAAACAGAAAGCTGCCGGTGAATCGTCGATCAGGTGAGCGAAATCTCGATCGAGTTTCAACCGGCGGAATTCGGGAACTACCCGGTGTAGTTTCCGGCACCGCGTGATGAACCTGTTCGATCGAGAATCAAATCGGTGGGAGCGAGCAAGCGCCCTCTTCACAGCCGACGGCCACAAGCCGACCACACCGGCAGCTTCCACCACACACACGTACGAAGATGAGGGGTTACGAGAACAATGGCAACCGATTACGACGCTCCGAGAAGAACAGAATCCGACGACGTCTCGGAGGACTCTCTCGAAGAACTGAAGGCTCGCCGCAACGAGGCGCAGTCCGCAGTCGTCGACGTGGACGAGTCAGACACCGCCGAGTCCTTCGAGCTCCCGGGTGCCGACCTGTCCGGCGAAGAGCTTTCGGTCCGGGTGGTTCCCAAGCAAGCGGACGAATTCACCTGTTCGAGCTGCTTCCTGGTGCACCACCGCAGTCGACTGGCCAGCGATGCCAACGGCGTCCTCATGTGCCGGGACTGCGCTGCCTGATCGACGGCAGGCCCTGATCGAGGGCAGGCAATGCCCGGCCGAGCGGCCGGGCAGTGAGGTTTCGCAGCGAGAGCCCGACGGCTGGGTCAGCGAGCTTCCACGCCGTGGGCACTGAGCACGGCGAGTAGATCCTCCGGCCGCTTGGTGCTGATCAACCAGTAGGGCGTCGGGTCGTCCGGGTCGTCCAGTACGACGATCACCATCTGTTTCACCCAGGTGCGGTGCTGTACGAAGGCAAGCGGGTCCAGCTGCCTTCCCAGCGCCGCACTTTTTGCTGTCGCGGGCACCACGGCTGCCTTGGATGCGACATCGAGAGGCAGATGCGCTTTGCCGACCCGTAGCTCGAGGCCGGCGGACGACGACTCGGCCGAGTCCGAGCTCGGATCGGTGGCCACCACCTGCACACGTAGCCTGCTGAACGCCACCAGAGCCCAGGCGACCAGGGGCAGGAGCAACACGTAGGGCAGCCAGGCGCGAACACCGGGGGCACCCATGTGTACCTCCGCTGCGAGTAGTACCGCCAGCGCTGCGCCGGCCACCCACCACCAGAGGGGTACCCACAGTCGTTCGGCGTAGAGCACCGACTCCGAGCCGGGGGAACCGGCACGCGAGGTGGGGTCGTCGGACTCGGGGTTCGCCCGATCGGCCTGTCGATCTGCAGTCACCCCACCCAGGGTAGTCGCCGCGCCGACGGCGAAGCAGATCAGCGTAGTCTCGTTCGACGTGAGTGACGAAGTCATCGAGTCCCGCAACACTCTTTCCGGCGACCAGCTCGAGGTGCCCCCGGACCGCCCCGGGGAGGTTCGACTTCGCCGGTTGGACCCAGATCTACCGGTTCCCACGCGTGCGCATGAGGGTGACGCGGGTGTGGATCTGCGGATCACCGCCCCAGTGACGATCGCTCCCGGCGAACGGGTTCTCGTGGGCACGGGGATTGCGGTGGCCTTGCCCCTCGGGATGGTGGGACTGATACACCCGCGCTCGGGCCTGGCGGCCAAATCGGGACTGTCGGTCGTCAACACCCCTGGCACCATCGACGCTGGATACCGCGGGGAGATCAAGGTCTGCTTGATCAACCACGATCTCCGGACGCCCATCGTGCTCGATCGCGGCGATCGAATCGCTCAGTTGGTGGTGCAGCGCGTCGAATTGGTCGAGTTCGTCGAAGTGGATCGACTCGACGACACCGTTCGAGGGGACGGTGGTCACGGTTCGACCGGCGGACATGCGAGTCTGGTGCAGTGACGTCCTACGTAGTGCGTCTGTCGCGACGGTCGTCGGTGTACAGCGAACTGAATGCAACCGAGAAGAAGAGAGCTGAACATGTTCGGACGGCGTAAGAAGAACGACGCCGGCAGTGCCTCCGCGTCCAGCGCGGAGCCATTCGTCGACGGCCGCGACGACGACAACGACGATGCGACCGCGGGCACGACCGTCGAGGGGCCCCACGATCTCGGTGATCTGGACGAGGATCGCGAGAGCGTCGCGGCGAACCGGCTGGATCTCGGCTCGGTGTTGATCCCTCTCCCCGAGGGCGGGCAACTGCAGGTCGAGATGTCTCAGGCGGGCAGCCCGCAGGCAGTACACATCGTCACCCAGTTCGGGCGCATCACCATCGCCGCCTACGCTGCCCCGAAGTCTCCGGGGCAGTGGCGCGAGGTGGCGGCCGATCTGGCGACATCGCTCCGCAACGACAAGGCCGAGACGACCGTGGAGACCGGGCCGTGGGGCCGCGAGTTGGTCGGTGTCACCGCCAACGCCGATCTGCGCTTCATCGGTGTCGACGGGTATCGCTGGATGGTTCGATGCGTCCTCGCCGGGCCGTCGGGCGCGGTGGCGGAGGGCCAGCCCCTGGTCCAGCTCGCGCACTCGATTCTTCGACAGACCGTCGTCGACCGCGGCACCGATCCACACCCGGTGCGTACTCCGTTGCCGGTGGTTCTGCCGCAGGTGTTGGCCGAGCAACTGGCGGCTGCCGCGCAGCAGCAAGCAGCGCAGCAGGCCGCGCCGGCGCAGCCTGCTGCCCCTGATGCGAACACCGATGCGGCGCAGCAGCAGTCGACTCCGCAACCGGACGCCGAACAACCCGGTGCCGAGCGCGCTCCGCGCCGCGGGGCGTCCGGATCGGCGATTCAGCAACTGGGGGGCTGATCGGCGTCAGACGTCGAGCGCCGCGGTCAGAGCGTCGACGGCTTCTCGGCCCAGGACCGCGGGGTCGAGTCCGATGTCTGTCAACGTCACGGTCCGCAGTACGCCTCTCGGTAGGGCGCGAGCCCACTGCTCCGCCACCGCGATCGGATGCACCGGGTCGTCGACCGCGCCGACCACGACGGTCGGCGCGTCGATCCGCGCGAGACGGTCCAATTCCGGGCCTCGGTACGAGGCCGCCTCGTCCAGCGCGCGGGGGAGTGCCGGCCACTGCGACGCCCAGGATCGCGCCAGGGTGCGCGCGAGCCATTCTGGGCTCGACTCGGCCATGGTCGCCGTGACGCTGTCGAGCCCGTGTTCGCGAAGCGACCCAGCCGTGAACCGTGCACTCAGTGCAGCCGGTGAGCCGGTGGGATCGCCCGTCCACGCCGGCAGCGCCAGCGCCAACGCGACGACACTCGAGCGGTTGCGTTCGGCCCAGTGCGCCGCGACGGCTGCACCCAGCGAGATTCCGGCGACCACGACGGGACCGTGCGCGCGTACAGCGTCGTCGAGGGCACCGAGGTAGCTCCTCACCACGCCGGTCGGGTCGGGTTCCACGGCGACAGTGGTCAATCCCACAACCTCGAACGCCTGCCCGAATGCCTCCTGCGCGAACTGTGCGTCCGATCCCGTCCCCGGTAGAACGATCGCGGTGGAGGTCTCGAATCGGGTGTGCACGAGACGATTGTGCACGCCCCCGTTCGACGGCGTGGCGGTGGTTGGTCAGCGCGCCGGATCGGGTCTACAGTGGCGAAGTACCAGCTATGACGAGGGAAACTCCCAGGTCGCCGCAACTGCTCCCAGGAGTGGAGCTGCGAGACGACCCCCACCCGCAGGAGCGCACAATGGCACCCGCTGCCGCAGGATACTTTCGCCGTTTGACGCGAAAGTTGACCGAGGACATCGATCAGCTCGACGCCGAGGAGATGGCCGAATCCTCCGAAGCGTCCGGAGCTCGACGCGCCTGCGATTGCTCGCGTGGCGAAGAGGTCACGATGTTGGGTCGTCTACGCAGCGTCGAAGCGTGTTCCAAGGCCGCGAACGCAAACATCGAAGCGGAGTTCTTCGACGGCACCGACACGGTGACTCTCCTGTGGATCGGCCGGCGCAAGATTGCCGGAATCGAGCCGGGCAAGACGGTCCTGGTGCGTGGCCGGGTCGGCGAACGCGATGGGCGCAAGATCGTCTACAACCCGTACTACGAACTGCGCGACGACAACTGATCGTCCCCGGTATGGCACTCTCGTTCTCGTGACGAACAGCGACGATGCAGTGCCTCACCCGAGAACGTCGAACACGCCGGAACCGGTACCCGACGCGTCGACGCCGGACGCCGTGAAGACCGCCGCCCCCACCGTGCTCGAGCAGCTCGGTGGCGTGAGCGGATTGGTGTATTCCACACTGCCCGTGGTCGTCTTCGTCCCGTTCAACAGCTACTTCGGCCTGTCGGTCGCTCTGTGGGCGGCGTTGGGTGTCGCCGCGGCCGTTCTGGTGTGGCGGCTGGTACGCCGCAGCCCGATACAACCGGCCATCTCCGGATTCTTCGGCGTCGGCATCTGCGCATTCATCGCGTACCGCACCGGGGACGCCAAGGGCTACTTCCTGTTCGGCATCTATACATCACTCGTCTACGGCGGGGCGTTCGTGCTGTCGGTACTCGCCCGGTGGCCGCTCGTCGGCGTCATCTGGGGTTACCTCAACGGCAAGGGAACGTCGTGGCGTCGGGAGCGGTCTGCGGTTCGCTACTACGACGTGGCCACCATCGCCTGGGCGTCGGTGTTCGCTGCGCGCTACATCGTTCAGTCCCAGCTCTACGACTCGGACCAGACCGGCTGGCTCGCAGTGGCACGGATCGGGATGGGGTGGCCCCTGACCGGCGTAGCCCTACTGGTGACTCTGTGGGCGGTGCGTCAGGCAGATCGAGCGCTGGACCTCGCATCGAACGACGAACAGGCCGACGAGCTGCCGTCAGGTCAGACCGACCGCAGCACGTAGTTCGTCCTCCACCTCTTTCGCCGCGACGAAGAGCAACTCGTCACCGCCTTCGAGTGGATCGTCGTGCTGCGGAACGATGACACGGCCACCGCGAAGAATCGTCACCAGTGCTGCGTCCCGCGGTAGCTGGAGCTTGCGTACCGGCTTGCCCGCCAGGGGCGTGTTCTCGGGCAGAGTGATCTCCACGAGATTTGCCTGTCCCTTGCGGAATGTCATCAGGTGGACCAGATCGCCTACCGACACGGCCTCCTCCACCAGTGACGCCAGCATGCGCGGGGTCGAGACTGCGACATCGACACCCCAGGCCGCGTCGAAGAGCCATTCGTTTCTGGGGTCGTTGACCCGGGCCACCACGCGGTTCACGCCGAACTCGGTTTTGGCCAGCAAGCTGAGCACCAGGTTCGCCTTGTCGTCGCCGGTAGCGGCGATCACCACGTCGTAGTTCTCGAGATGGGCGGCCTCGAGCAGACTCAACTCGCAGGCGTCCGCGAGCACCCATTCGGCCTCGGGTACCGCGGCCTGATCGACGTGGTCGAGTTTGCGTTCGAGGAGCATCACCTCGTGCTCGCTTCGGATCAACTCGCGTGCAATGGATCTGCCGACTGCGCCGGCACCGGCGATGGCGACTTTCATGGCTTCCCGTTCGGGTCGATGGGGGAGGAGAACAACGTACGGGCGAGCATCAGTCGTCCGACGGTGGCGGATTGCCGGCCAATGCGATGGCCTCGGCGACGGTCCCGGAGACGGCAGCGACGTACACCTCGTCGCCTGCCTGGATCACGGTGCGCTTGTCGGGCAGCAGTCCGGTGCCGAAACGGATGACGAACGCGGCCCGCGACCGGGTCGCATCCTCGAGTACCGACAGTTTCTTGCCGATCCACGCATCGTGGAAGTCGAGCAGCACCACCGCGACGCTCCCGGACGGATCTCGCCACTTGGTGGTGGGGTCGTCCCGCAGAAGATTGTGCAGAAACCGGTCGGTCGCCCACGGCACGGTGGCCACGGTCGGGATACCGAGGCGCTCGTACACGGCGGCGCGTTTGGCGTCGTAGATCCTGGCGACGACCTTCTCGACGCCGAACGTCTCGCGCGCGACGCGCGCGGAAATAATGTTGGAATTGTCACCGGAGGATACGGCTGCGAATGCCTCCGCCTTTTCGATTCCGGCGCGCATCAACACATCTCGGTCGAATCCCATACCGACTACTCGATGCCCGCCGAAGTCGGGGTCGAGGCGCAGAAACGCGGTTTCGTCGCGGTCGATGATCGCCACCTCGTGCCCGATGCGCTCGAGCGCTCCGGCCAGCGATGCGCCGACACGGCCACACCCCATCACAACTACGTACAACGCCCAGCTCCGTCCCGATCTCGATTGCCGACCAACACTGCCGACGACATTGCCACCGTGTGCATGCGAGCACCAACGTATCGGGGATTCGTCACCGGCTCGACCGTGGGTGGGCATCGGATGGAAGTCAAAGGGCGCGTGGTTGCGCCGCCGGCGACCCGACGGCCTACGCTTCTGATCGTGTCCAAGGTCTCGACTGCCGCAAAGCGGCTGGTTCTCGGTAAGCCGTTCCGCAGCGACAAGCTCGGTCATACCTTGCTACCCAAGCGAATCGCGCTACCGGTGTTCGCCTCGGACGCCATGTCCTCGGTTGCGTACGCACCCGAAGAGATCTTCCTGGTGTTGTCCGTGGCCGGGATATCGGCGCTCACGTTCACTCCGTGGATCGGTCTCGCGGTCTGTGTCGTGATGGCGGTGGTGGTCGCCAGCTACCGGCAGAACGTGCACGCCTACCCGTCCGGTGGTGGTGATTACGAGGTCGCGACCACCAACCTCGGTCCTGCGGCGGGTCTGACCGTGGGTAGTGCGTTGTTGGTGGACTACGTGCTGACCGTGGCGGTCTCCATTTCGGCGGCCGCGTCGAACATCGGTTCGGCCGTACCCTTCGTCGCGCAGCACAAGGTGCTGTTCGCGGTGGTGGCCATCGTGTTCATCACGTCGATCAACCTGCGCGGTATCCGCGAGTCGGGTGCCGCGTTCGCCATTCCCACATACGCCTTCATGGGCGGCATGTTCCTGATGTTGGGCTACGGGTTGTTCCGGGTCTACGTGCTCGGAGACGACATTCACGCCGAGTCGGCGACGTTCGATCTGAAAGCGGAGGACTCGCATCTGTACGGGATCGCGTTCGCGTTCCTCGTCGCGCGGGCGTTCTCGTCGGGTTGTGCGGCGCTGACCGGAGTCGAGGCCATCAGTAACGGGGTGCCCGCCTTCGAGAAGCCCAAGTCCCGTAACGCGGCAACCACGCTGTTGCTGCTCGGCGGCATCGGCATCACGTTGTTGATGGGCATCATCGTGCTGGCGCAGAAGATCGGCATCAAGTACGCGATGGACCCGGAGGCGCAGCTGATCGGGGCACCGGATGGCTACCACCAGAAGACGTTGATCGCGCAGTTGGCGGAGGCGGTGTTCAGCGGGTTCCCCGTTGGGTTCTTCTTCATCACCGCCGTGACGGCGTTGATCCTGGTACTCGCCGCGAACACGGCATTCAACGGCTTCCCCGTGCTGGGCTCGGTGCTCGCTCAGGACCGGTATCTACCCCGACAGTTGCACACGCGCGGCGATCGCCTTGCCTTCAGTAACGGCATCCTGTTCCTGTCCGGTGCAGCCATCGTGTTCGTCGTGGTGTTCGGAGCAGAGGTCACCAAGCTCATCCAGCTCTACATCGTGGGTGTGTTCGTCTCGTTCACCCTGAGCCAGACCGGCATGATCCGGCACTGGACCCGCCTGCTCCGAACCGAGACCGATGGCGAGCAGCGCGGCAGGATGCAGCGCTCGCGGGTGGTCAACAGCGTCGGTCTGGCCATGACGGCGACCGTTCTCGTGATCGTGTTGATCACCAAGTTCGCTGCCGGAGCCTGGATCGCGATCGTGGCGATGGTGGCCATCTTCATCCTGATGCGGATGATCAGAAAGCACTACGACACCGTGGCGCGCGAGCTCGAGAACGAGGTGTGGGACGGCGTACTACCCAGCCGCACGCACTCGATCGTGCTGGTGTCCAAGCTGCACATGCCGACCCTGCGGGCTCTCGCCTATGCACGCGCGACCAGGCCCGACACTCTCGAAGCCGTCACCGTCAACGTCGACGAGGTGGACACCCGAGCATTGGTGCGTGAATGGGAGGCCAGTGACGTCTCGGTACCCCTCAAGGTCGTCGAATCGCCCTACCGCGAAGTCACCAAGCCGGTTCTGGACTACGTCAAACGAGTTCGACGCGACTCACCACGTGATGTGGTGACCGTCTTCATCCCCGAGTACGTCGTCGGTCACTGGTGGGAGCAGGTCCTGCACAACCAGAGTGCGCTGAGATTGAAGTCCCGACTGCTGTTTCAACCCGGCGTGATGGTCACCAGCGTTCCGTGGCAGCTGCGCTCGTCGGAGAAGGCCAGGCGCGAGGTGCTCGGAAATGCGCCGGGTGCATCGCGTCGCGGCTACGAACCGCCGGCGGGCAAATGACCGAGAACTGGTTCGGGCTGGTGCTCGACGTCGAACTGGGCGCTCCCGGACACGGTGGGTTCTGCGTGGCCCGTCACGAAGGTCGAGTGGTGTTCGTCCGCCACGGGCTACCGGGGGAACGCGTCATGGCCAAGGTGACCGAGGATCGCGGTGGGTCGTTCTGCCGCGCCGACGCGATCGAGATCCTCACCGCGTCTCCGGACCGCATCGACGCTCGCTGCCCCATCTCCGGGCCCGGTGGTTCGGGATGCTGCGACTATTCTCACGCGACCCCCGAAGCCGGTCGTCGACTCAAGTCCTCCGTCGTCGCCGAACAGTTGCGCCGCGTTGCGGGCATCGAGCGGGACGTTCCGGTCGAGGAGTTGCCGGGCACCGGCGACGGCACCGGATGGCGGACCCGTGTTCGGCTGGCAGTGGATTCGGGTGGACGGCCCGGCTACCACCGCTATCGAAGCAGTTCGATCGTCACGGAGTTGTCGTGCCCGCAAATGGATCCGGTTGCGTTCGACGGATTGTCGGGCCGTGAGTGGCGCGCAGGTGCCGAATTGCAGGTGGTCCTCGACGGTATGGGTGAACGCCATGTGGTGGAGGTGGCACCTGCCCAGTTGACGCGAACCGGACGCCGGTCTCCGGGCCGCCGCGGTGCGTCGGCGCGTCGAGCGGCGTCGTCCCGGACCAGGCCGGAAAAGGCTGTCATCGGCTCGGGTCGCGTCACCGAATTCGTCTCGGCGCGGCCGTGGACACTCGATGCCACCGGCTTCTGGCAGGCGCACAAGGGAGCGGCCCAGGTGTACACCGACGTCGTGCGCGACTGGGCGGACGCCGATCCGGGTGACGGCGCATGGGATCTCTACGGCGGTGTCGGCGTGTTCGCGGCGGCTCTCGCCGAGCGGGTGGGATCGAGCGGACGAGTCACCAGCGTCGAGTTCTCGCGCCGGGCCGCCGAGGACGGGCGTTCGGCGCTGCACGACCTTGCTCAGGTCTCGTTCGCGCCGGGCCGGGTCGAGCGATCGATGGATTCATTGCCGGAATCGGTGGCGGTGGCGGTACTCGATCCGCCGCGAGCCGGTGCCGGACGCGACGTCATCGAAGGTCTCGCGACGCGGTCTCCCCGCACGATCGTCCATATCGGCTGCGATCCGGCATCGTTCGCGCGGGACGCGAGCCTCTACCGGGCAGCCGGTTACGAGCTGACGGACGTGCGCGCGTTCGACGCATTTCCTCTGACCAGCCACGTCGAATGTATCGGCCGCTTCGTCCGTAAATAGGGTTGCCTCACCAATCTTGGCGAGTCTGACGTACCGTTTCTCGGGTGAGAATTCGTCGCACCGTCGGTGCTGTGTCGGTCGCCCTGCTGTTCCTGACCGCCGTCGTCTCGTGTGGGTCGGGCGGGGATGACGGACCCGGATCGGAGGCGCCGTCCGACGGATCGGCGGCTGCGTTCCCTGTCACGATCGATACCGAGTTCGGCGACGTGACCGTCGACAGTGCCCCGCAGCGCGTCGTCGCGCTCGGCTGGGGCGACGCGGAAACCGCACTCGCGCTCGGTGTCTCACCGGTCGGTGCGAGCGACTGGCTCGCCTTCGGCGGCGACGGCGTCGGTCCGTGGGCGGCCGGGCTCTACGACGCACCACCGCAGATCATCGGGACGCAGGAGCCGTCGTTCGAGCAGGTCGCGGCGCTGGAGCCGGATCTGATCCTCGACACCAAGAGCTCCGGTGACGCCGATCGGTACGCCACGCTGTCCGCCATTGCTCCGACGGTGGGTATACCGGCGGGGGCGGACAACTACCTGACAACGCTCGAGCAGCAGGTCACGATGGTGGCCACGGCACTCGGCAAGCAGTCCGAAGGGGACGCGCTGCTCGCAGGAATCGCCGACCGTTTCGATGCAGCGGCCGCTGCCCATCCGGAATTCGCCGGCAAGACAGCGGTGGTCGGGGCCTACAGCGGCACCGGATACGGCGCATACATCTCGTCGAACAGTCGACTCGAGTTCATGAAGAAGCTCGGCTTCGTCACCAGCCCGACCATCGATTCTCTTCCGCCGCGCGGCTTTTCGGTTCCGATTTCCGGGGAGGAGCTCGACCTGCTCGACGCCGACGTACTGATCGTCTTCCCCATCCAGAAGGCGCCGTCCGAGGTGACCGACAATCCGCTGTTCCAACGGATTCCGGCTGTCGCGGACGGTCGCTACGTCGTGTTCGACGACCCGGAAGTCGCGAAGTCCTACGCCACCAACTCGGCGCTGTCCATCGGCTATGCACTCGACACGGTGGTGCCTGCGGTGGCGAACGTGCTGGGGTGATCCACTTCGGCAACCGGGGCGAATGTCTGCGCGGGTACCGAGACGATGCGTTGAGCTCCGCAGTGGCAGCCCTGGTAGCCGACGAGTCCTTCGCTGGTGTCGTGGAGCGAGCGGGTGGTCCAGGAGTGTGTGCTGTGTTCGATGTCCATGCATCCACTGTGATGTAATGGTCTTGTGCACTTCAACCCTTACGGAGAATATGCCGTGAAACTGGGCATCGACCTCCTCAACCGGCCACCCACGTCGCCGAGCGAATTGGGGGCCCGCTGCATCGACGCCGGCCTCGTTCCCGACTGGACTGCCACCGACGCCGATCTCGCGGACACACTCGAGTTTCTCCGCGAGTGGGCTCGCGTGGTGGATGCAGAGACAGCCGAGGAGCGGGCCGAGGCCCTGAACGCCCTCCTTGCACAGGCATCCGCGTACCCACGGTTGACCAACCATGCCGACGACGGCTGGCACATGCACTATCGCGATCCCAACATCGCGTTGGGTGGCGTCATCAGGGCACTGGTCGGTGTCGGTACCGCGCTGCACTTGACCGGTCGCGGAATGGACAGACTCCATCGGTGCGCCGCAGCCGACTGCACGACTGCCTTCGCCGACACCTCACGTACCGGACGGCAGCGGTACTGCGGAACCGTGTGCTCGAACCGGGACGCAGTCCGCCGACACCGGGCCCGCGCCGCATCCTGACGCTTGCACCGGGAGTCGCGGATCAGGACTTGCGGTTGTACAGCCGCATCGTGATCGGTCCGAAGATCGCCAGCATCGCCGCCGACAGCACCAGAGTCACTCCGAGTTGGCCGGTGTCGACATCGCCCTGCATCAGGCCTCGCAGTGACGTCACCAGAAAGCTGACCGGGTTGACGTCGACGAACGCACGAAGCCACCCCGGCATCGTGTTGGGGTCGACGAAGATGTTGCTCGCGAACGTCAGCGGAAACAGGATGAACATCGACATCCCCATCACGGCTGCCTCGGTGCGCACAATCATGGCGATCATCGTCCAGATCCAGGACAGGCAGAACGAGAACACGAGCAACAGCACGATTGACGCGATCACACCGAGCAGCCCGCCTTGCGGCCGGAAACCGAGAATCAGCCCCAAAATCAGTACGATCACCGACGCCAACGTGTAGCGCACGACGTCACCCAGCAACGCACCGACCAGCGGCGACGGGCGCCAGATCGGCAACGATCGGAACCGGTCGAACACACCCTTCTCGATGTCCTTGTTCATCGTCACGCCGGTGTACATCGTGATCATCACCACGGTCTGCACCAGGATGCCCGGCAGCAGAAACTGGATGTACGCGTCGGTCGAACCGGCCAGAGCGCCACCGAACAGGTACGTGAACAACAGCGTGAACATGATCGGAAACGCCGTCACGTCGAACAACTGCTCCGGTACGTGCTTGATCTTCAGCAACGCCCGCCAGCCGAAACTCAGCGAGGTCGACAGCGACGACGGACGCTCCGGCCTCGGACCTGCGGCTGAGAGAACATCGATGATCGTCGACGCCTGTGGGGCGGATCGTTGGGCCTCGGTGGTCATGACGCGATCTCCCCGTTGTCGATTTCAGCTTTTTTCGCACCCACCGGCTCCACTCCCGCTCCCGCGTCGTGCCCGGTCAGCGCCAGGAACACCTCGTCCAGACTCGGCTGACCGAGGGTGAAGGATGCGATGGCGATTCCGGCGGATTCGAGAGCAGGAAGGATCGGTGCCGCCTGCGCCGGATTGTCCAGTCGTGCGGACACGGTGAACGGGTCGGCGTCCTCGGTCACGGTGCTGCCGACCAGATCTCGAACGATTCTCGCCGCGGCATTCCGGTGCCCGGCATCGAGCACGCGCAGGTGCAGTGAGTTCGATCCCACCGATGCCTTCAGCTCGCCCGTCGTGCCCTCGGCGATGACTTTGCCGTGGTCGATCACCGCCACGCGCCCGGCCAGGTGGTCGGCCTCGTCGAGATACTGCGTCGTCAGCAGTACCGTCGTGCCGCCTGCCACCAGTGCACGGACGATCTCCCAGACGTGATTGCGACTGCGCGGGTCCAGGCCGGTGGTGGGTTCGTCGAGAAAGATCAGCTCGGGGGTGACGATGATGCTCGCCGCGATGTCGATGCGCCTGCGCATGCCACCGGAGTAGGTCTTGACCTGTCGCGGTCCGGCGTCGGCGATGTCGAATGCTTCCAACAGTTGATCAGCGCGCGCTCGGGCGGCCGGACGTGAGTAGCCGAGCAGCCGCGCCAGCAGAACGAGATTCTCGGTGCCCGTCAGATCCTCGTCGAGCGAGGCGAATTGACCCGTGATAGAGACTTTTCGGCGAACGGCCTCCGGCTCGGTTGCCACGTCGTGTCCCAGGACTCGTGCGCTGCCGCCGTCTATCGGAAGAAGTGTCGCCAGCATCCGGATGGTCGTGGTTTTCCCGGCCCCGTTGGGTCCGAGTACGCCGTACACCCCGCCGGACGGGATCGACAGATCCACGCCGTCGACTGCGGCGGTGGTGCCGAAATGTTTGACGAGCCCGTGGGTTTCGATGGCCGTCATGCGTGTCCGTCCCTCCATCGAGCTGTCCGCCCGATTGCCCGCGTTTGTCCGATTCTCGCACCAAGGATGAAGCCCGGTCCAATTCTGCGCAAACGAATTTCGGTCGCGGACCATCCCTCGGGGTGTTTGTTCCGAATATGTACTGCGGCGGGAAAACGCGGAGGTTTCGATATGAGGGCTACATGACCACTAGTGTCATGATCGATGAACTCGATCATGAACCCGTCTGCTGGGACGACAGTCCGATGAGCGTGCCGTTCTCCGACGCTTCCGGATCTGCGGGCACCGGCCGTGACCGAACGCCGCCCGAGTCCGAGGACAGCACCTCGGTCGAGGATGCGGTGTGCGCAGTACCGAGCCCCCAGCTGAAGAATCTGCGTGCCGAGGAGACGGACCGTCTCCGTCGCCTGATGGCCGCCGTTGCCCAGGGCGACCGGTCGGCCTTCGCCGAACTGTACGACGCCACGTCCTCCCGTGTGTACGGGATGGTGGTGCGCGTGCTTCGCGATCCGGGGTACAGCGAGGAGACCGCGCAGGAGGTGTTCCTCCAGATCTGGCGTGCGGCACCGAATTACGATCCGAGCCAGGGGAGTCCGCTGGCGTGGATCATGACGCTGGCACATCGCCGGGCGGTCGATCGGGTACGTAGCGAACAGTCGGGTACCGACCGCGAGGCGGCGTACGGTGCCGTGAGTCACACACCCGAGCACGACGAGGTACTCGAGACGGTGACCCAGCGGCTCGAATCGGAGGCGGTCGTGGCCTGTCTCGACACTCTGACCGATACGCAGAGCGAGTCGGTACGAATGGCTTATTACAGCGGGTACACCTATCGCGAGGTTGCCGAACGGCTCGGGGTAGCCGTGCCGACGATCAAATCGCGCATACGAGATGGATTGATCAAGTTGAAGACATGCCTGGGGGTGATCCCGCAATGAGTGAAGCGTCACGGCAACGACTGCTGGACGAAGCGGAGGTCTACGCCCTCCACGCGATGAGCGAGTCCGAGCGGCGCGCCATCGAAACTGAGCGAATCCGCGTCGACGAGACGACCCGGGCACAATTCGACATCCTCGTGGGTGAGATTCACGAAACGCTGGCGTTGGCTGCGGCGGCAGACGCGACTCCCGCACCCGAACGCGTGCGGGAGGCCGTGCTCGCGCGTGTCGCCGCGAGCGATCAGGAGCCGACGGTCCGAGAACTTCCGCCGAACGTCACTCCGCTGCACCGGCACCGACGTGAGCGTTCCAAGACGTGGCGATACTCGATGGTGTCCGCGGCTGCCGCGATCGTCGTCGCAGTCGGTGGTGTCGTCGTCGTCACGCAGACCATGGGCTCGGACCCGCAGCCTTCCCAGGCCGAGCAGATCGTCGCAGCGCCCGACGCTCGTGAGGCGTCCGCGGAGTTCCCGGGTGGCGGCACTGCAAAGGTGTCGTACTCGCTGAGCCGAGATGCGGTCGTGGTGACTCTGGACGGTGTCCCCGAGCCGCCCTCGGGCCGGGTCTACCAGATGTGGTTCGTCGACGGTGCGCCGCGCTCCGCCGGCGTTGTCACCGAGGATCAGCTCACGTCGAGCGACGGCACCGTGGTGGACGGCATGGGAGCGTCGACCAACTTCGCGTTCTCGCTCGAGCCTGCCGGCGGCTCGGCGCAGCCCACCGAGGTCCTCACGATGATCACGCTCGACGCCTGATCACGCTCGACGCCTGATCAGGGGCCATGCACGTCCACTCGGGCGGTTCGACAGTCGGGTCAGATGCCGATGTCGAACCGCCCGAGTGTCTTGACGACAGCGGCCATCTGGCCGTACGCGCCGCTGGCCAGATTTTCCAGTAGCGCCAGCTTCACTTCCGGGGCGTCCCGAGTCAGTGCCTCGAAGTGCGATACCGACACGACCACCAGATCGACCGGGGTGTCGGCCACCATGTCCAGCAGGAACGGCACCGACATAAGCAGCGGCATCTCGCCGAAGCTCATCCCGGGGGAGAGCGTCGTGATGCGGTGTGTGCCCCCGTCTGCGGACACGGCCGTCGATGTCACTTCTCCGCGCAGGATCAAGAACAGACCCGCTGCAGGCGCACCACGGTGAACGATGACGTCGCCCCGTGCGTAGTGACGTTTCTCCAGATAGGGAATTACCGAGTCGAATTGCTCGGCGGACAGACCGGCGAGCAACGGGTGCTCGGCCGGAGTGATCTCTGCCGGTTGCCGCGCGCCGGAGCAGTGCCGATCGAGCAGCAGGTTCTCGGCCCACTGGATGGCCGAGCTCAGACTCGAGTACACCCGGCCCGCCGGATCGTTCGGGTCCAGGCTCGACGTCGTGTGGCCCATGATGGCTCGGGGATCCACCAGGCACACCACACAGCCGTGGTCGGCGAGATCGTGGCGTAGGTCCTCGAACATCGAACGGGCGATGTCGCTGACCTCGTCGACGCCACGAACGTCGATGACGAGTGCATCGAGATTCCGGTCGAGGTTGCCGATCTCGCGGACCGCTGTCTCGGCACCCGAGAACAGCAGGTCCCCGTGCAACTCGTAGACCCGCGCGCGGTCGCCGACTGCAGCGAGTGTGGCCTGTTCGATCTCGGATCGTCGTTTTCGCGACGGTGCCTCGGTGAGGACGTACCGACGTCGAATCGACGACTTCGCGGCCCGAGTGACGTGCAGAAAGTGCAATTCGAGTCTGGTGGAGAGTTCTCGGCAGGCAGCAACGCCGCGCACGCTGTTGCCGTGCGAATCGAGGCGGGGGGAGTAGACGGCGATGCCCATCTGCCCGGGAAGCACCGCCAGGATGCCGCCGCCGACCCCACTCTTGGCCGGCATACCCACCCGCGCCACCCAGTCGCCTGCGCCGTCGTACATGCCACAGGTCGTCATCACCGACAGCACGCGTTCGACCAGTGCGGGTGCCAGGGCGCGCTCCTTGGTGTGGGGATTGACTCCGTTGTTGGCCATCGTCGCGGCCATCATGGCCAGATCCGCCGCCGTGACGTCGATCGAGCACTGGCGGAAGTAGAGGTCGACGGCGGCCTCCGGGTCGTGGTCGATGATGCCGAAGGACCGCAGCATGTAGCCGATGGCGCGATTGCGGTGTCCGGTGCGCGCTTCGGATCGATACACCGCGTCGTTGAAGCTCAGAGACCTTCCTGCGTACCGGGAATACGACGCTCGGATGCGCTCGAATCGTTCCTCCGCGGTGCGGCCGGCGATGAGCGACGCGGACGTGATCGCACCCGCGTTGATCATCGGGTTTCGGGGCCGCTCCGTGACGGCGTCCAGGCTGATCTCGTTGAACGGCTCACCCGAGGGTTCGACGTCGATCTTGCCCGCGACGACGTCGAGGCCGCGGTCGGCCAGCGCGAGTGCATAGGTGAAGGGCTTGGAGATGGATTGGATGGTGAACGGCATCCTCGTGTCGCCGACTTCGTACAGGTAGCCGTCGGTGGTCGTCAGGGCGATACCGAAGCCGTCCGGCGTCACGGCTGCGAGTTCGGGGATGTAGTCGGCGACCTGTCCCGACGCGTCGTCCCGGCACAGTTCGTGAACCCGGGTCAGGATGGCATCGACGACGTTGCTCATGGGCGACACTGTATGTCGGGTGTCCGTTTCGAGCGTATTCGAGGTTAGGGGCGACTGACCCCGGGCACCTGCCTACTCGACGGTAGTGTCGGCGAGACAATGCTGGACGGGGCGGCTGGGTGCAGCCACTCCGTAGACTGGTTTTTCGAATATGTTTTCCGGCCGGAGGGAGCGATCTCGTTGGGTGTCCTAGCGCGAATTCAGACGCCCGAGGACTTGCGCGACCTCGATAGTGCGGAGCTGGCCGAACTGGCTCGCGAGATCCGCGCCTTCCTGGTCGAGAAGGTATCGGCAACAGGGGGCCACCTCGGTCCCAATCTGGGAGTGGTGGAGCTGACTCTGGCGATCCACCGCACCTTCGACTCACCGCGTGATCCGGTCATCTTCGACACGGGCCACCAGGCCTACGTGCACAAGATGCTCACCGGACGCGCAGGAATGTTCGACACACTCCGCAAGCAGGGCGGGCTGTCCGGCTATCCGTCTCGGGTCGAGAGCGAACACGACTGGGTCGAGTCCTCGCACGCATCGGCATCCTTGTCGTATGCCGACGGGTTGGCCAAAGCGTTCGCCCTCAAGGGAGAGACCGACCGGCATGTCGTGGCTGTGGTCGGTGACGGCGCGCTGACAGGCGGTATGTGCTGGGAGGCGCTGAACAACATCGCCGCCGGCCGAGACCGGTCGCTGGTGATCGTCGTCAACGACAACGGCCGTTCGTACGCCCCGACCATCGGCGGGCTGGCCGATCACCTGGCAGCTCTGCGACTGCAGCCGGGATACGAGAAGATTCTCGACAACGGCCGCCGGATCGTACGACGGATCCCCGTCGTCGGCCGCGCCGCCTACACGATGCTGCACGGCATGAAGGCCGGAGTGAAGGACGCCATCAGCCCGCAGGTCATGTTCACCGATCTCGGCATCAAGTACCTGGGCCCGGTGGACGGTCACGACCAGCACGCCATGGAATCGGCACTGCGCAGAGCCAAGGCGTACGGCGGCCCGGTCATCGTGCACGCGGTGACGCGCAAGGGCATGGGCTACATCCATGCCGAGAACGACGTGGCCGACCAGATGCACGCCACCGGCGTCATCGATCCTGCGACCGGCCTGGCCCGATCCAAATCGGCTCCGGATTGGACGTCGGTGTTCTCGGCGGCGCTCATCGAGCAGGGCGAGCAGAACGAGGACGTCGTGGCCATCACCGCCGCAATGGCCGCGCCCACCGGGCTCGCGGCGTTCGGGGTGCGGTTTCCGGACCGAATGTTCGACGTCGGTATCGCCGAGCAGCATGCGATGACGTCGGCCGCCGGGCTTGCGCTCGGCGGCATGCATCCCGTGGTCGCCATCTACTCCACGTTCCTCAACCGCGCGTTCGATCAACTGCTGATGGACGTCGCCCTGTTGGGTCTTCCCGTCACGATCGTGTTGGACCGCGCGGGAGTCACCGGTGCCGACGGCGCGTCCCACAACGGCATGTGGGACATGTCTCTACTCGGCATCGTTCCGGGCATGAAGGTGGCAGCGCCACGAGACGCCGCCACTCTTCGAGAGGAGCTGGCCGAGGCGATCGCCACCTCGGACGGCCCTACGGCTCTTCGCTTCCCGAAGGGCGCGGTCACCGAGACGGTGCCTGCGGTGCGCAGGTTGGACGGAATACTCGACGTGCTGACCGAGCCGTCCGAGTCCGCCGGCGACGTGCTGATCGTTGCCGTCGGGGTGTTCGGGTCGCTCGCCCTCGACGCCGCGAAAAAGCTCGAAGCAGAGGGTATTTCGGTTGCCGTCGTGGATCCACGCTGGGTGCTCCCGGTCCCGCAGTCGCTGCTCAAGATGGCCGAGGATTACCGGTTGGTGGTCACCGTCGAGGACAGCGGCCTGCACGGCGGGATAGGTTCGACGCTCTCGGCCGCGCTGCGAGGTGCCGGTGTCGACGTGCCCTGCCGCGATCTCGGTGTGCCGCAACGGTTCCTCGACCACGCATCTCGGGAGCAACTGCACCACGAGTTCGGACTCACCTGCGAAACCGTGGTGCAGCAAGTCTCGGATTGGGTCAAGAGCCTCTGACGGCGTCGGCCGGCTCCGTTTCGCTTCCGAACACGACGCGGCGGCCGGCCACCGCACCTGCTGCAGCCATGGGGATCGTCACCACCAGAAGAACCACAATCGACGGTTCCCACCGCTGCGTCGCCGAATGAACGGCCCCGCACACCAGCGGACCGGCAGCAGCCAGCACGTATCCGACCGTCTGCGCCATGGAACTGAGCGACGCAGCATCACGGGCGTTCGAGGCCCGCAGATTCATCAGCGTCATCGCGAGCGACAACTGCCCGCCCTGACCCAAACCGAGCAGTACCGCCCACACCAGGGCCCAGGAATCGGCCGACGACACTATCCCCAGCAGGCCCACGCACGTCGGTAGCGTCACGGCGACCGCCAACGCGCTCTGGTTCCCCAACCTGGTCGCGAGGCTCGGAATCGTGAGTGCAGTCAGCACGCTGCTGACCGACAATGCCGTCAACAGCAGACCGGCATCACGCGCGTCCACCCCGCGATCACGAAAGATCGTAGGTAACCACGCGATCATCGAATACGCCATCAACGACTGCAAACCCATGAATGCCGTCAACGACCACGCCACGGGCGATGTCAGAACCCCCGTGCGACTCCCAGGAGCGTCGTCGGGGAGTGTCGCCGACCCGGCCACCGACCGCCCGCGCGACAGCGTTCGCCCGAAGATCGCCATACATCCGGCAGCCAACACGACCGGAATCGACCACAGCCCCAGCACAATCCGCCAACCACCGTCGAAGGCCTCGGCCAACGGAACGGACACTCCCGACGCCACTCCCGCACTGGCACTGATCACAGCGGTCAACACCCCGGTCAACAACCCCAGTCGTCGCCCCGCCGCCGCATCGGGTTCACCTGTCGAACTCCACTCCCTGCCCCTGGGTCGTTCCGACAGGCTCCACTCTCTGCCCCTGGGTCGTTCCGACAGGCTCCACTCCCGCACCACCAGACGGACGAAAACCGGACCCAACACATTCGCGACCGCGATACCCGCCGCCGCGACGAGAGTGCCGACCACGAGGATCGGCCACGACGGCACCGCGCGTACAGCTGTGCCGACGGCCACCAGGAACAGGCACACCACAAGAACGTGCGTGACAGGGACCCGGCGCACGAAATAGCGTGCGGTGGCGGCGAATACACCGAGGCAGATCACCGGGCCCGTGGTCAGCAACGCCATGGATGTCGAGTTCGCGGAGTAGAACTCGGCGATGTCGGAGGTGAGTGCCGAGGTACTGCCGAACAGCAGGCGCAGGCTCAGTCCGAACACCACGACGGTGCCCACGGCGCATGCGATACGAAGCTTCATGTCCTACTTTCGACGGCAGATCGACCGACAGAGTGCACCCCCCACCCTGCCTTATCGGTCGAGAGAACCGCCGACCCGCCGTCGTTCGGACAACCTCGATTCAGACGCCCATCTCTTCGAGTTCCATCCCTTTGGTCTCGGTGATCTTGTATTTGACGAAGAAGAAGGAAAGGAGAGCGAACAGTGCGAAGAACGAGTAGATGAAGCCGAGCCCGATGGTGTCGGACAACGGCGGGAATGCCAATGTAATGGCGAAATTCGCTATCCAGTTCGCGGCGGTACTGATGCCCAACGCCACTGCACGCATTCGATTGGGGAACATCTCTCCGAGCATCACCCACATGATCGGTCCCCATGTTGCTGCGAAGAAGACCACGAACAGATTTGCGCCGACGAGCGCGACCGGGCCCCACGGCGACGGCAATTCCAGTTGGTCGCCGCTTCCGACGGCTTGCGTGAACGAGACTGCGGCCAGGACCAAACCGACGAACATGCCGATCGAGCCGATCATCAACAGATTTCGGCGACCGAATCGATCGACGAACAAGATTGCGACGAATGTCATCGACACATTGATGACGGACGTGATCACCGACGTGACGAACGATTGATTCTCGCTGAAGCCCACCGACTTCCACAGCGTCGTCGAGTAGTAGAAGATCGCGTTGATCCCGACGAACTGCTGCAGAATCGCCATCGTGATACCGACCCACACGATCGGCTGCAGACCGAATTTGGGTCCTCGGATATCGGCGAACGAGGATTTGGATTCTCGCCGGAGAGTCAGGCGAATTTCCCGGATGCGTTCGTCGGGGTTCACTTCGCCGGTGATGTCGCCCAGAATGCGTGCAGCTTCCTCGTCGAGGTGTTTACCCACCAGGTACCGAGGTGATTCTGGAATGAGTGTCGCGAGAAATCCGTAGACCAGTGCGGGCGCGACGCCGACCAGGAACATCCACCGCCACGCTTCGAGGCCGAACCACAGATCGTTCGACGGTCCGCCTGCCGCGTTCTGAAGAACCGCATCCGAGAGCAGCGCGGCAAAAATGCCGACCGTGATGGCCAATTGCTGCAGCGATGCCAATCCACCGCGATAGCGAGCCGGTGCTATCTCCGAGATGTACGCGGGCGCGATCACCGACGCAATTCCGATACCCAGCCCGCCGAGGACCCTCCACAACATCAGATCGGGGACGCTGAAGGCGAACCCGGACCCCACCGAGGAAATGGTGAACAGCGCAGAGCCGAGCAGCATCACCTTCTTGCGGCCCCAACTGTCGGCCAGGCGACCGGCGAACCAGGCTCCGACCGCGCACCCGAGTAGCGCGATTGCGACCGCGAACCCCGTGACGAACGACGACAGAGCGAAATTCTCCTGGATCGAGTCGACTGCACCGTTGACGACGGACGAATCGAATCCGAACAGAAACCCGCCGACAGCGGCGGCAATGGTGACTCCGATGACCTTTGCGGTGTGCCGATCGGTCGATTGCGTCATGGCATGAACCAGCTTTCGGGTGAACAGCGTCCATGGTGGTCATCGCCATCTTCGTCCTCGCACACACGGAATGGGAGCGAAATCGCCTCGATATTCGTGGCGTGCAGCAATCCAAGTGCCGAAATAGGTGAATTGTCCGATATTGCGCTGTCGAACTCGAAGTTGCGGACGGAAAACTGCCGTAAGTCGTCCATAGCTTCGAGTTCGGCGGCAGGTGGCTATCGCGCCAGGGTGGCCGACCACTGATCGAAGGTCTGGAAACCGTGATCCGAACCGGTCGTGGTGACCAGCGTTCCGTCTCGGATCGCGCGACCGTATGCGCCGGGAATCGGGACCTCGAGCACCAGGCCGCGGGCACCGATGGCACGTGCATAGCGCCGCACCATCTCGGCCATCCGTTCTTGTCTCGGCCCGCCGAGGTCGGCAACGCGGCCCGCGGGGGAGTGCTCGGCCAGATCGATCAATCGATCGGCGACCTCGCGGGCGGCGATCGGTTGCGAGACCATCTTCGGGACGATGCTCACCGGACCGAACGACGCGCGTGCACGGATCTGAGCGGCGAATTCGTGGAACTGAGTGGCTCGCAGGATCGTCCACGGCACCGACCCGGACCGAATCATGTTCTCCTGCTCGACTTTTCCGGCGTAGTACGAGTGCGGAGCCTTGTCTATCCCCACGATGGACAGCGCCACATGGTGGCCGACTCCGGCCTCGATCTCGGCCGCCAGCAAGTTGCGGGTGACGGCGGAGAAGAACGCCGTCGATTCCTTCGCCGAGACCGTTTGTGTCGACGCGACATCGACGACAGCGTCGACGCCGGCCAGAGCGTCGGACAGGCCGGTCCCGTCGGCGAGGTCGACACCGGCCGACCGCGACAGCACGACGATCTCGTGCCCTCGCTCACGCGCCACGTCGACGACATGCGTTCCGACGGTTCCTGTTCCACCGGCTACGGCGATTTTCATCGTGTGTCCACCTGTCCTGTTCGGAGTCGATCGGCTCGAGAAGTTCGGGCCTCACCTGCACTGACGACGTAGCCCACGAGAATGTATGGCCGTCACGACCAGTGTCGAAGTTTTTCCGGGTTGAGCACGATCCACACGTCGGTGACCACGGCGGAATCGGTGCGGAAACCGATCACACCGGTGACCACACCGTGTCGGCGAAGGACGACTCCGGTCAGGCCGTTGACCGATTCGATCGACCGGTCGAGGTCGGTGGACTTGACGGTGATACCCAGAACGAAGCGGGCGACCCGATCGGCCCCGCGAACCGGGTTGCGGGCCGCCGACACCCGTCCGCCGCCGTCACTGACGAGGGTGATGTCGGGGGCGAGCAGTGCGACGAGCGCATCGAGATCTCCGCCGGCGGCGGCAGCCACGAAAGCGCGGACGACGCGGTCGTGGGTGTCGGGGGCGCTCGGGCCGCGGCGATCGTCGTGCACCCGTCGCCGGGCGGCCGAGGCCAGTTGGCGGCAGGCGGCGGGGGTCCGACCGAGAACGTTCGCGATGTCGTCGAATGGAACCGCGAATGCATCGTGCAGCACGAACGCGACACGTTCTGCCGGGCTCAGTGAGTCCAGCACGACGAGCAACGCCAGGCCGACGGACTCGTGGAGGGCGACGCGGTCGGCCGGGTCCGATGTGCCGTCGTCGCTGGTCGCAAGGGCTCGGACGGGTTCGGGAAGCCATTGCCCCACATAGTGTTCCCGGCGTACGCGGGCGGATCCGAGCAGGTCCAGACAGATGCGGCCGACGACGCGGGTGAGCCACGCACGGGGGACGTCGATTTCGTCACGTTCGGCGTCGGTGAGTCGGTACCAGCGGAGCAGCGCTTCCGATGCTGCGTCCTCGGCGTCGCTGTAGGAACCCAGCATTCGATAGGCGATGCCGATCAACCGACTGCGTTCGCTGTTCATCGGGTCAGACCTTATCCCGACACGAAAAAGCCGAGTTCGAGGTTATGGACGAAAATCCGGAGAAATCCGTCCATAACCTCGAACTCGGCGGGTAGAGCTAGACGCTGGCTACACCGGGCGCGAGGAAGCGTTGACCGGTGGCGGCCTCGGACGCGCCGCTGCGATCCAGGTACGGAGTGATACCGCCGTTCCAGAATCCGAAGCCTCCGCCCAGCAGCAGGCAGAGATCGATGTCCTGGGCCGCGGCAACGACCCCTTCGTCGAGCATGATCTTGATCTCGTCCGCGAAGGCGTTACGGGTTCGCTCGAGAACCTGTTCGGCCGTCGACGGTGAATCACCCTGCGGCCACAGTGCGGCCACCTCGGGGTCGACAACCTGGCCCTCGGGTCCGTAGGTCCACACGCCCGGCTTCTTCGCCTCGACGAGCGCACGGAATCCGGCGGAGTCCTTGAATCGCTCCGGGTACGCCTCGGCCAGCGTTTCCGCGGTGTGCAGAGCGACGGCCGGTCCGACGAGTGCCAGCAACGTCAGCGGGCTCATCGGCATGCCGAGTTCGCCCACTGCGCCGTCGGCCACATCGAACGGGGTGCCCTCGTCGATCGCGCTGATGATCTCGTTGGACGCACGAGTGACTAGCCGGTTGAAGACGAAACCGGGGAGATCCGCCGACAGCACGGCAGACTTCTTCAGAGTCTTCGCGGTGGCGAATGCTGTTGCGAGAGTGGCATCGTCGGTCTTCTCGCCCTTGACGACCTCGAGCAGCGGAAGTACGGCCACGGGGTTGAAGAAGTGGAAACCGACGACCCGCTCGGGGTGTTTCAGATCGGCCGCCATCTTCGTGATCGACAGCGAAGACGTGTTGGTCGCGAGAATCGTTTCGGCAGAGACGAATTCCTCGACCTCGGCGAACACCTTCTTCTTCACGTCGAGGTTCTCGAAGACTGCCTCGATAACGAAGTCGGTGTTCGCGAATGCGGACTTGTCGATCGATCCGGACACCAACGCCTTCAAGCGATTTGCGGCGTCGGGGGACAGGCGCTTCTTGCCGAGCAGCTTGTCGATCTCGCTGTGAACGTAGCCGACGCCCTTGTCGATGCGCTCCTGATCGATGTCGGTGAGAATCACCGGCACCTTCAGCTGGCGCACGAACAGCAACGCGAGCTGGCTGGCCATCAGACCGGCACCGACGATGCCGACACCGGAGATCTTGCGCGCGAGCGACTTGTCGGGCGCACCGGCGGGACGCTTCGCGCGCTTCTGAACCAAGTCGAAGGCGTACAAACCGGCACGCAACTCGTCCTTGACCAACAGCGTCGACAGCGCGTCGTCCTCGGCCGCGAAGGCCTTGTCGAGAGACGCGGAATCGGTGATGTCGGTGTTCTTGGCCAGCTCGAGCAGGTCGACGGCAGCGACCGGTCCCGGCGCGAAATTGCCGGTCTTGCCGGCCACGATGCCCCTGGCACGGGTGATGGCGTCGTCCCAGGCCTGCCCGCGATCGATCTCGGGACGGTGGGGGATGACCTCGCCCTTGATGACCTGAGCGGCCCACGCGAGGGACTGCTCGAGGAAGTCGGCTCCGCCGAAGAGGGCGTCGGCGATGCCGAGGTCGAGTGCCTGCTGCGGCTTGAGGACGCGGTTCTGGTTCAGTGCGTTCTCGATGACGACGGTGACGGCGTTCGAGGCTCCGATGATGTTGGGCAGCAACTGGGTTCCGCCCCATCCCGGCACCAGGCCGAGGAAGGCCTCGGGCAAACCGAGTGCGGCCGCGTTCTCCGCGACGGTCCGGTAGTGCGAGTGCAGTCCCACTTCGAGGCCACCGCCGAGTGCGGCACCGTTGATGAAGGCGAACGTCGGAATCGTGGATTCGCGCAGGCGACGGAAGACCTTGTGCCCTAGCTGCCCGATCTGCAGCGCCTCGTCCTTGGTCTTGATGTTCGGCACGCCGTTGAGGTCGGCACCGACTGCGAAGATGAACGGCTTGCCGGTGACGGCGATGGCCACCGGGTTCGCTGCGAAGGCCTCGTCCAGTGCGGCGTCGAACTTGGCCAGTCCGCCGGGACCGAAGGTCGACGGCTTGGTGTGATCGAAGCCGTTGTCGAGTGTCACGAGGGCGATGGAGCCGTCGAGCCCCGGTACGGAGACGATCTTGGTGAACGCGTTCGTGACGACCTCGTCTTCGAACGCGGTGGTGATGTCACTCATTTGGCTGCTCCCGAGTAGTCAGCGTGGTTGGGGTTCTCCCAGATGACGGTTCCGCCCATGCCGAGACCGATGCACATGGTCGTCAGGCCGTAGCGGACGTCGGGCTGCTGAGCGAACTGGCGGCTCAGCTGGGTCATCAGGCGGACGCCCGAGGACGCGAGGGGGTGGCCACACGCGATGGCACCGCCCCACTGGTTGACGCGGGGATCGTCGTCGGCGATGCCGTAGTGCTCGAGAAAGGCGAGTACCTGGATGGCGAAGGCCTCGTTGATCTCGAACAGGCCGATGTCTTCGATGCTCAATCCCGTTCGGCCGAGCAGCTTTTCGGTCGCGGGGACCGGTCCGATGCCCATGACGGCCGGGTCGACGCCTGCGAAGCTGAAGCCGACCATGCGCATGCCGATGTTCAGGCCGAGTTCGTGCGCGGTGTCCTCGCCGGCGAGGATCGCGGCGGTGGCACCGTCGTTGAGTCCCGCGGCGTTGCCTGCGGTGACGCGGCCGGCAGGGCGGAACGGCGTCTTGAGCTTCGCGAGGTCTTCGACGGTGGTGCCGGGACGAGGCGGCTCGTCCTCGGTGGCCAGGCCCCACCCTGCGGCGGACTTGGTGGCAACGGGAACGAGGGTGTCGGCGATGTAGCCGGCCTTCTTCGCTGCGTCGTACTTGTTCTGGCTGGCGACGGCGTAGGCGTCGGTGCGGTCCTTGGTGATGCTCGGGAACCGGTCGTGCAGGTTCTCGGCGGTGTTGCCCATCACCAGGGCGCTGGGATCGACGAGCTTGTCGGCGAGGAAGCGCGGGTTGGGGTCGACACCCTCACCCATCGGGTGGCGGCCCATGTGCTCGACGCCACCGGCGATGACGACGTCGTACTGGCCGAATCCGATTCCCGATCCGGTGGTGGTCACCGAAGTCATCGCACCTGCGCACATGCGGTCGATCGCAAACCCCGGGACGCTGCGGGGGAGCCCGGCCAGGAGAGCGGAGGTCCGGCCGATTGTCAGGCCCTGATCGCCGGTCTGTGTGGTCGCAGCGATCGCGACCTCGTCGATGCGCTCGGGAGGAAGATTGGGGTTCTTGCGGAGAAGCTCGCGTATCGCTTTGACGACGAGGTCGTCTGCGCGAGTGTCGGCGTACATGCCCTTGGGGCCTGCTTTGCCGAACGGGGTACGGATGCCGTCGACGAAGACAACATTCCTCTGTGAGCTGGTGGACGGGGGTACAGACACGCTTTTCGATCCTCCCGACAGATGCGGACGACTCGTCCGGGTGCCCGGACGCGCCACCCACTGTAGCGGGTATTACCCGTCGGTAACTTGGGAAGGGTGCAGTGCCTTCGTCAGAACCGGCACCACCAGCGAGCGTTGCCACGGCCGAGCCCCACCCTCGGTCAACCGAGCGTCGATCATCTCTCCTGGGTCGACGCCGTCGTCGTCGGGAGTCTGCCAATCCCATACGAGTCGCCGAAGTAGATCCGGCATCAGCAGGTTCTCGACCGGTACCGACACCGATTCACTCAGCTCGGTCATCGCCGCTCGCACATCGGCCAGTCGGGACGCTGCGTCCGGATCGCGGCGGGCCCATCGGTTGACCGGGGGCGGCCCGTCGAACGATGCCGCCATCGACGGCAACTCCGCGGTGGGCAGCGCCCGTGCTCGGGTCAGGGCCGAGGCCCACAACCGAGAGGACCGACGCTGACGGGGGCCGCCGAAGACCGGTAGCTGTTCGAGTTCGCGTGAGGACTTCGGATCGGCCGTCGCCGCGGCGACGATCGCCGAGTCGGGCAGGACCCGGCTGGGCGCGACGTCGCGCTTGGCCGCCAATTCGTCTCGGGTGGTCCACAATTCGCGGACGGCAGCCAACGTTCGTGGTGACTTGATCGCATGGATTCCCGATGTCCGACGCCATCTGTCGGTTTTCGGTTTGGGCGGGCCGAGGGCGAGGATGTGTGCGAACTCCTGTGCTGCCCACTCGGTTTTGCCCTGTGCCTCGAGTTCGGTGGCCATCGCGTCTCGCAGCTCGAGCAGAACTTCGACGTCGAGGGCGGCGTAGTTGAGCCAGGTGTCGGGGAGGGGTCGGGTGGACCAGTCGGCCGCGCCGTGCCCCTTCTGCAGGGCCAGGCCGAGGGTTCGCTCGACTATCGCACCGAGGCCGACGCGGTCGAATCCGGCCAGGCGGCCGGCGAGTTCGGTGTCGTACAGCGTGGCGGGGACGAGCCCCAGTTCAGCGAGACCGGGCAGGTCCTGGTCCGCGGAGTGCAATACCCATTCGAGCGGGTTGATGACCTCGGCCAGGGGTGCGAGGTCGCCGGTGACGGGAATGGGGTCGAGCAACACGGTGCCTGCGCCGCGGCGGCGGAACTGCACGAGGTACGCACGTTGGGAGTAGCGGAAGCCGGACGCGCGCTCGGCGTCGACAGCGAGGGGCCCGTGGCCTGCGGCAAGTGCCTCTGCGGCTGCGCGAACGGCATCGGCGGTGTCGACGACGTCGGGAACCCCGTCAGCGGGGGCCAACAACGGAACGGCGACAGGCTCGTTCGCTTCTGCATCCGACGCGGTGTCCGGGGAACTCTCGGCTGACATGAGATGTGACTCTAGGCCCTGGGGCCGAACGGACCGGCAACTATGTACGACTGGAACTGCTATGTCCGACTGGAACTGCGCTGACCGAGGGTGGTGATGCCCGCGGGCGGCAGGCCCGCGGCGTAGGCGAGCACCTCGCAGAACGCCTCGACGTGAGTCGAGAGATCCTCCGACGTCGCCGTCCAGGACGCGCGAAGTTCGAGTTGGTGAGCCTTCGGGGGGCCGGCGATGTCGCCGTACCGTACCGAGCTGGTCGAGGTGACCGTGCCGCCGAGCGCGTTCAACGGTTCCGATCGCGATTCGAGGGCGTCGACCAGCCAACTCCAGCCGACCTCGGGGAGCAGTGGATCGTCGGCGAGGGACTCGTCCACATCGGCCTGGATGTACGCGACCAGGCGGTGAGTGCCGTTCCAGGCCTCGGCACCGTCGGGGTCGTACAACAGGATCAGACGGCCGAACGCGTCGCCGTCGCTCTGTTCGTCGATCTGCTCGGAGTCGGCGTGCTTGACCTCGGCGCCGATCGCATAGCTGTACGGAGCGAGTCTCTGCGGCGGCCGAATCGGACCGATTTCGATTGCCGGGTGTACCTGCGCCCGATGCATCGCGTCGATGGCGGCGCGGAAAGGCGCAGGTTCGGCGTCAGATCGGTGCTCGGTCACGTCACCGGACGTTAGACGCGTCACGTTGCCCTGCGATGGAGGCGCGCCGAGCCGTGATCGAACTGCGCCGAGCGTCCGTCGAACGATCCGAGTGTCCTGAACTGCGATGAGTGTCTCGCCCTCGAGGGTAGCGGCGGTTGTCGCACGTGGCAGCATGGACGGTGATGAACGCCGAATCGCACACCGCAGCCCCCGCCCGACGAGAACTTCCGGAGGCGCCGTTTCTGGCCGCGATCGACGGTCGACCGACGTCGAGGCGGCCGGTGTGGTTCATGCGTCAGGCCGGCAGGTCCCTTCCGGAATACCGCAAGATCCGTGCAGGCATCGGGATGTTGGACTCGTGCTTCCGGCCCGATCTGGTCGCCGAGATCACCTTGCAGCCCGTACGTCGTCACGACGTCGACGCAGCGATCCTCTTCTCCGACATCGTGGTTCCGCTCAAAGCCGCGGGCATCGATCTCGACATCGTCGCCGGTACCGGACCGGTGGTTGCGCATCCGGTGCGTTCGGCTGCGGACGTCGCGGCTCTGCCCGTCCTGACCTCCGACCAGGTGCAGCCGGTGGCCGACGCCGTCCGCATTCTCACTCGTGAGCTGGGAACCACCCCGCTGATCGGATTTGCCGGCGCACCCTTCACCCTTGCGTCGTACTTGGTCGAGGGTGGTCCGAGCCGCAATCACGAGAAGACCAAAGCTCTGATGCGGTCCGATCCGGCCACGTGGCACGCTTTGCTCGACGCCTTGGCCTCCACCACGATCACCTTTCTGCAGGCCCAGCTGGCTGCGGGCGTCGACGCCGTTCAGGTGTTCGACTCCTGGGCGGGTGCACTGTCGCTCGCCGATTACCGCGAGTACGTATTGCCGCACTCGACACGAGTGTTCGACGCCGTGTCCTCGGCCGGCGTCCCGAAGATTCACTTCGGGGTCGGCACCGGAGAACTGCTCGGTGCCATGGGCGAGGCCGGGGCCGACGTGGTCGGGGTCGACTGGCGGATTCCGCTCGACGACGCGGTGCACCGGGTGGGCCACGGCAAGGCTCTGCAAGGCAATCTCGATCCCGCAGTGCTGTTCGCGGGCTGGGACGCAGTGGAGGCCGAGGTCCGACGCATTGCCGCCGAGGCGGATCGTGCGATCGCGGCCGGTGCCCGCGGCCACGTGTTCAATCTCGGCCACGGCGTGCTTCCCGATACCGACCCCGACATTCTGACTCGCGTCGTCTCGTTGGTGCATTCGTTGTGACCGTCCGGCGTTACGCCGTCGTCGGCGGCGGAATTTCCGGCCTCGTCGCGGCGTATCGCCTGCGGCAGGCGTGCGGACCCGACGTAGAGATCACTCTGGTCGAGGCATCGTCCCGGGTGGGCGGCACCCTGCGCACCACCTCGGTCGGCGATCAGTCGCTCGATGTCGGTGCCGAGGCATTCATCGGACGCCGTCCGGAGGTGCCCGCCCTGCTTGCGGAACTGGGGCTCACCGATCAGCTCGTGCACCCGTCGACGGTGCGACCGCTCGTCTTCTCCGGTGGACGCACTCATCCACTTCCGGTGGGCACCCTGATGGGTATCCCGTCGTCGGCGGAGTCCGTCCGGGAGCTGGTCGATCCGTCCGAGCTGCACATCATCGACACGGAGACCGAGCGGCCGTTTCGATGGGTCCGGGGCTCCGATGCCAGCGTGGCCGATCTCGTGGGCACACGTTTCGGGAACCAGGTGGTGAGCCGTTCGGTCGATCCACTGCTCGGCGGGGTCTACTCCGGTTCGGCGAGCTCCATCGGTGTCCGTGCTGCGCTGCCGACGCTGGCCGCTGCGTTGGACAACGGCGCGGCGAACCTGACCGAGGCAGTGCTGAAGGCACTCCCGACTCCGTCCCCGGGGCCGGTGTTCGGTGGACTCCGGGACGGCTACGCGGTGCTGCTCGATGCCTTAGTTACAGCCACCGACGCTCGCGTTCTACGCGAGACGAGCGTCGGCGAGATCCGCCATGAGTCGGGCGGCTGGTTCGTCGATCGGGTAGGTGTGGTCGACGGGGTCGTGCTGGCGGTACCGGCACCGATACTGGCCGATCTCATCGCAGACCTCGCACCGGACGCGTCGCGCGCGGCCCGTGAGATCGAACTCGCGTCGTCGACGGTCGTGGCCATGGCGTTTCCGACGTCGACCGAGCTGCCGCAGAATTCGGGAATTCTGGTGGCGACGGACGCGGGGCTGGACGTGAAGGCGTTCACGCTGTCCAGTCGAAAGTGGCCGCACCTGGCCCAGCGTGACGCGGTACTGCTGCGAGCCTCGCTCGGGCGTTTCGGCGACGACACCACCGCGCAGCGATCCGACGACGACACGATCGACGTCGCGCTCGCTGACCTGGCCACGGTCGCGGGTATCGACACCAGGCCGCTGGCAGTGACCGTCCAGCGGTGGCCGGGCGGATTGCCGCAGTACGCTCCCGGACACCTCGACCGCGTCGCCGCCATCGAATCCGGAGTGTCCGAACTCGCCGGGCTCGCCGTGACCGGAGCGTGGCAGCGCGGCGTCGGGGTACCGGCCTGTATTGCGTCCGCCACCACCGCTGCCGCCCGTCTGGTCGAGGTGGCACGATAGGGGCCATGGCACGCCTCGATTACTCAGCGCTCAATTCGACTCTTCGGTACTTGATGTTCTCGGTCTACAAGGTCACACCCGGGGTTCTGGGCGACGACCGCGCGGCCGCTGCGAAGGAAGCCCGGGCATTCTTCGAGGGCCGTGAGGACAAGGGTGTCGTCGTGCGCGGGGTCTACGACATCGCCGGCATGCGGGCCGATGCCGACTTCATGGTGTGGACGCACGCCGAGCGCATCGAGGACCTGCAGGCGACGTACTCCGACTTCCGGCGCACCACCGCGCTGGGCAAGGCGAGCACGCCGGTATGGAGCAACACTGCTCTGCACCGCCCCGCCGAGTTCAACAAGAGCCACGTGCCTGCGTTCATCGCGGGCGAGGATCCGGGCGCGTACATCTGCGTGTACCCGTTCGTCCGCTCGATCGACTGGTACCTGCTGCCCGACGAGGAACGTCGGACGATGCTCGCCGATCACGGGAAGGCAGCACGCGACTACAAGGACGTGCGCGCCAACACCGTCCCCTCGTTCGCGCTCGGTGACTACGAGTGGATCCTGGCTTTCGAAGCCCCGGAGCTCGACCGCATCGTGGACCTGATGCGCGATCTCCGGGCCACCGAGGCACGCCGACACGTGCGCGAGGAGACGCCGTTCTTCACCGGCCCTCGGGTCGAGGTGGACGCGCTCGTCGAATCACTACCGTGACGGGGACGGACACACCCATCGTCGACGCCGTTCTCTTCGACTTCTCCGGCACACTCTTCCGACTGGAAGAGGAGCCGTCGTGGTTCGACGGTGTGCACGATGCCGACGGCGTTCCGGTCGACGGAGCCGGAGCCGCCGAGCTCATGCGACGCATGACCGCTCCGGTCGGCGAGACCGTCGAGTTCGACGACGCCACTCGGCACGCATGGCGTCATCGCGATCTGGATCCGGCCCTGCATCGGCAGGCGTATCTGCACGTTCTGGCGCAGTCCGGCATCACCGCCGAGGCACAGGCCGAATCGGTGTACGGACGAGTCATCGACGCCGACTCCTGGACGCCCTATCCCGACACGGAAGCGGCACTGTCGACATTGGCGGGACGGTCGATTCGCGTCGGGGTGCTGAGCAACATTGCCTTCGACATCCGTCCTGCGTTCACTGCTCGGGGTCTGGACCGGTACGTCGACGAATTCGTGCTCTCGTTCGAGGTCGGGCACGTCAAACCGCAACCGGAGATCTTCCGACATGCGGTGGCCGCTCTCGGCGTCGAGCCCGCGCGGACGCTGATGGTGGGCGACAGTGCCGAGGCCGACGGCGCGGCACAGGAGATCGGGTGCAGTTTCGCACTCGTCGATCCGGTGCCGACGGCCGAGCGTCCCGACGCACTGCTGGCAGCGTTGAGCGCGTTCGGGATTCGATGACCGGAGTGACCGGCGTCCAGCACATGGGCCACTGGGGGATGTTCCGCGCCGACTCGGACGGACGTGACGTCACCGCGATTCATCCTCAGGTGACGGACAGCAATCCTTCCCCGGTGCTGGGCAACCTCGTCGGTTCGGTGACCCATCGATCCCGAGTCACCTCGCCTGCGGTACGCAGGGGCTGGCTCGAGAACGGTCCCGGCCCCACCGACAGGCGCGGTAGCGACGAGTTCGTCGACGTCTCGTGGGACGAGCTCACCGACCTGTTGTCGCGCGAATTGCGCCGCGTGGTCGACACATTCGGCAACAACGCCATCTACGGCGGGTCGTACGGTTGGGCCAGTGCCGGCCGCTTTCATCATGCGCAGAGTCAGGTACACCGCTTTCTGAACTGCATCGGCGGCTACACGCGATCCGTGCACAGCTATTCGCTCGGTGCGACCGGCGTCATCATGCCGCACGTGCTCGGCGCGCACTGGAAGATGTTCTCGCGCTCCACATCCTGGTCCGTGATCGCCGAACACACCGAACTGCTGGTGGCGTTCGGCGGAGTCCCGGTGAAGAACACCGGCATCAACCACGGTGGTACGTCGGATCATCCGACCGTCGGTTCGCTCGACGCGATGCGCGCCCGCGGCGGGCAGATCGTCACCGTCGGTCCATTGCGCAACGACATGTCGGGCGAGGCGCGGTGGATCGCCCCACGCCCCGGAACCGACGTGGCGATGATGCTGGCTCTGGCATACGTCCTGGCCGACGAAAAACTGCACGACACAGCGTTTCTGGAGAAATACTGCGAGGGTTACCCCGAGTTCGAGCGCTACCTTCTCGGTGTCTCGGACGGCACTCCCAAGACCCCGCAGTGGGCGTCGGAGATCTGCGGTATCGAGCCGTCCGTAATCGCAGAGCTGGCACGGGACATGGCGTCGAAACGCACGATGGTCACCGTCACGTGGTCGTTGCAACGTACGCAGCACGGTGAACAGGCTCCGTGGATGGGCATCACGTTGGCGGCGATGCTAGGCGAAATCGGCGTTCCCGGTGGGGGATTCGGACACGGATACGGCTCGATGAACGAGCCCGGCCTCGCTCCTGTGCCCTATCCGTTGCCGACACTGCCGCAGGGAATCAATCCGGTGGCCGATCTGATTCCGGTTGCAGCTGTCTCGGACATGCTGCTCAACCCCGGGCACGAATTCGACTACGACGGCCGACGTTTGGTCTATCCCGACATCAAAGTGGTCTATTGGGCGGGCGGCAACCCGTTTCATCACCACCAGGATCTGGGACGATTGCGCCGGGCACTCGGCAGGCCCGATACCGTCGTCGTCCACGATCCCTATTGGACGCCGATGGCCAAGCACGCAGACGTCGTAGTCCCGTCGACCACATCGCTGGAACGGTCGGATCTGAGCTGCACACGCAACGATCCACTGCTCGTGGCCATGGCACCGGCCGCCGAGCGATTCGCCGATTCGCGCGACGATTACGACACTTTCGCGGAACTCGCTACGAAACTCGGTGTGGGGCAGCAGTTCACCGAGGGGCGCACGTCACAGCAATGGCTCGAGCACATGTACGGGCAGTGGCGCGAGTATCTGCGGGCCGACGGCGTGCAGACCCCGGAATTCGACGACTTCACGCGTGAGGGTTCGTTCCGGATGAAGACCGAGGACGAGTTGACGTTTCTGGAGGATTTTCGCCAGGACCCGATCGGCAACGCGCTGCGGACACCGAGCGGCAAGATCGAGATCTTCTCGGCGACGGTCGCGGGGTTCGATTACGACGACTGCCGCGGGCACCCGATGTGGTTCGAGCCGCAGGAATGGCTCGGCGGGCCACGCGCCCAGCAGTTTCCGTTGCACCTGATCGCCAACCAGCCACGCACCAGGCTGCACAGTCAGCTCGATCACGGTGCGGTGAGCCGGAATTCGAAGATTCATGGCCGCGAGCCGATACGAATGCATCCGTCTGCGGCGGGGGCCAGGGGAGTGTCGGACGGCGATGTGGTGCGAGTGTTCAACGACCGCGGTTCGTGCCTGGCCGGGGTGGTCGTCGACGACGGGATGCTGGAATCGGTGGTGCAGTTGTCGACCGGTGCCTGGTACGACCCGCTGGACCGAGCAGACCCAGGGTCGATGTGCGTGCACGGCAGCGTGAACGTTCTCACCGCCGACGTCGGGTCGTCGTCGCTCTCGCGAGGGTGCACCGGGCAACACGTGCTGGTGGAGATCGAACGCTACGACGCGCCGCTGCCGCCGATCACTGCGTTCGATCCACCGGTGACACGATCGGTCAGAACACCACCCGCGAGATGATTTCGGCAACCAAGGCCGGCTTGTCCTCGCCTTCGATCTCGAGCGTTGCGGTCGTCACGATCTGCAGCGCTCCGCCCGACGCGTCCTCGACAGAGGTGAGGGTGGTCCGCAACCGGACATGGGATCCGACCTTGACCGGGTTGATGAAGCGAACTTTGTTGGAGCCGTAGTTGATTCCGAGTTTGGTGTTCTCGATGGTGTAGATCTGCCAGTTGAGCATCGACACGAGCGACAGGCTCAGGAATCCGTGGGCGATCGGAGCACCGAACGGGCTTTCTTTCTTCGCTCGTTCGACGTCGACGTGGATCCACTGGTGGTCGCCGGTGGCGTCGGCGAAGGTGTTCACCCGTTCCTGGGTGATCTGGAGCCAGTCGCTGGTTCCCAGTTCTTCGCCGACGGCCGCCTTGATCTGCTCTGGTGAGGTGAAAGTGCGCATGCTCACAGTATGCACCGTCGTAATAGGGCGCTCGAAAGCGATCGTGTGGGAGCGAACGATGACCGGCTCGAGTTTCGGCCTGTCGAATTCAAGCTGTGTGGGGCGGAGCGAACGGAAAGGCTCCGATCAGATTGTCTTGAATCTCTTTCAGATTCGGGACCGGCCGATATTCGTGTTGTAGCTGCGCCATTCGATCGTGATCTCGCGCTAGGTCCGACGAATGCTGGACAGCTTGTCGGTCGAAAGCAGAGTAATAATCGGCGAATTTGTATCCGTTGCCGCCTATGTCTTGCGGCAGCTTTATCCATGCGTTGGGGATGCCGTACGAGTCTGCGACGATCAACCCGTGCAGACTCGTGGACATCACGAAGTCACATGCAGTGATGTCGGCGATCACCTTGGCCGGCTTTCTGGACGGGTCGATCAACGTGACGCTCTTGTCTCGCGCAAGCGAGCGCACTACGGGATCCTTCTTGTGCACCCAGTGGTAGACGAGGCCGATCCGGCCGGGTACACGTGGGGAGCGTGCATAGACTTTGTTCGCCAGCAGCCCGGGGTCCCCGACCGCGACCTCGCGCTCGGACTTGATGCGTCCCAGCGACAGATGTCCGCGAACCGCGTAGAAGTCGAAATCGGGGTAGCTGAAGTCTCGTTCGTGGGCGGCGTCACTGAGCATGAAACCCGAGCCCCAGACCTTGAGACCCTTCCGGGCCTGCATGAGCTGGACCATTTCCAGGGTGGAACCTGCCCCGATCATGTCGCAGCGCTTCGCGCGACGCCAGGAACACTTCTGCCCGAACAATGATGCGACCAGTCCCGGCGTCAATTCGTCACCGAAATTGGGTGTGACGCCGGTGATCTTCACCTGGCGCCACCAGAAGGTCTTGATCGACGTGGCCACAACCCCAAAGCTACCCTAACGATCGGGTCAAGCAGAGGTAATCTCCGGAGTTCGCGGCTCGGTTTCGACGCATCCTCAGCGCAGGTTCGCCGAGTGCGCGGCGATCCCCGGGATGTCCGGACCGATCAGGATGCAGGCTTGAGCACCAGAGAAATCGAGTTGATGCAGTACCGCTGGTCGGTCGGGGTGGGGTAGCCCTCGCCCTCGAAGACGTGGCCGAGGTGGCTGTGGCAGTTGCGGCAGACGACCTCGACGCGGCGCATACCGAGGGTGGTGTCCTCTTTCAGGATGACGGCGTCGCTGTCGGCCGGGTCGAAGAAAGACGGCCATCCGCAATGCGATTCGAACTTCTCGGTGCTGCGGAACAGTTCGGCTCCGCAGGCGCGGCACTCGTAGATGCCTTCGGTGGTGGTGTCGGTGTATTCGCCGACGCCCGGGCGCTCGGTACCGGCCTGACGCAGAACCGCGTACTCCTCGGGTGTCAGCTTCTCCCGCCACTGCGCGTCGGTGAACTGGACGGCCGGAGCGGCATTGTTGTCTGTTGCTGAACTCATGCTGACACGCTAATACGATTTGCCGGGTTATGCCGTTTTCGCTGGTGACGCGGTCGGTAACAGGTAGCTGGGCTCGATTCCCTCGTCGAGCCGTCCCTCTGTTCTCGCGGCGAACCAGCGTCCGACGAGCACTCCGAAGATCACGACGATCAGCAGCGCCCAACCGAAGGTGGTGCGGAGATAGTCGAGGGCCCGTCCGGTTTCGATCCACCGTCCGGACAACCAACGATCGGCGTTCATGAACCCGTAGATCGCGAGCCAGGCCGGCCAGTTCCGGAGTAGCGAGTTCCTGAGCACGACCGTCATGAGCAACGGGAACAGCATCATCGAGTAGTACATCTGGCCCAGTGAGCCCAGCAGCCAGTGCGCGGTGAGGATCAGGCCGGAGGTGGTGGCGAAGAAGAACAGTCGATCTTCTCGGCAGTACCGGTAGAGCAACCACAGCGAGACCAACACCATGATGCCCAGGACGGCGCGGATGCCGAGGGTCAGGAACTCGGGCACTCCGTAGTAACGGCCGTTGCCGACGACAGCGCTGTTGAAGTAGTCACGCGTCTGCAGCAGGTACGGCAGCGTCCGATCGATGAAATTTTTGGGATCGACGGACAACGGCCAGGCAATGGCCATCATCACCACCGGGATGGCGATCGAGGTGATGAACACCTTCCACTGTCTCGTCATCAGGGGGAGCAGCAGCAGTGGTGCGAGCATCGGCTTGATCGCCAGGGTCAAGCCCATCGCGACACCGGCGGACAAATCCTTGCGCTGCAACAGGAATCCGAGAAACGCCACTTCGCCGAGGAGTACGAAACCGTTGAAGTTGGTGAACACCAGTGTGTTCGTCACCGTCTCGCTGACGAAGGCAGCCAGGAGCAGGGCGGGTGCAGCCACCGAGTCCAGTCGGAAGCCGAAGATGCGCAGCAGGATGTACAGCGCGACGAGGATGGCCACGGTGCTGGCAAGGATGAACAGCCAGCGAGAGCGCTCCGGGTCGATGATGGCGATGGGGGAGAGCAGCATCGTCGCGCTCGGCTGGTACAGGTAATGAGGATCGACCGAATCGAAGTTCGCGGTGTACACCGGCTGCCGGTTGAGGAACGCGAGAGCTGCGTTGTACACCGGGTTGAAGTCGTTGGTGACATCGCCGTTGACCGCCCTGATCACCACCCGATGCACGACGGTCATGATGGCGATCGGCCAGAGCGCGTACTTGATTACTTCGGCGGTGGTCCGCCCGGTACGCGGCTCCAGAAAGCTAAGTGACACCCGCGAACGGTACCCGAGACGGTCGGTGCGCCCGTTCAGGACACCCCGCGGGGCCCGTGTCTTTCGCGACCCTCCGAGGAGTCGAGTCAGGCCGGACAGACGGTGCCGTCGGTCGGAAGCGTCGTGTCTCGGGCGTAGGTGACAGCAGCACTCTGCAGGCACTGCGACCCGCCGATGCTCGGATGCCCGCTGCCCTGCCAGGCGGCCGACGCGACGGCGGCACCCGTCGCACCGATCAGGCCGGTGACCGAGGACAGGCCGCCGTTGCCGACGATCGGGTCGCCGGCGTTGGACAGCACCAGGACCGGAACGTCCAGCGAGGTGGGCAGTGGGACGGAGGGAGCTGTCGGCCAGGACGAGCACAGCAATGCCGTCAGGGCAGCGTCGGTTCCATAGATCGGGTAGCGGTCGGCCGACCCCGGTGCCAGGTCGCGGACGCCCTGCGGAGAGGGCCACTGCTGCCCGTCCGTGCAGCGGGCGACGAACTGGCCGTCGGTGCTGTACGCCGCCCGGCCTCGTTCGGCGAGCGCTGCGAGCGCAGTCGTGTCGGAGGCGGCGGCAGCGGAGAGCGTCGAGGACAGATCTCTCGCCCGCGTCGACGCGTCTCCCGCGGTCGAGGCCAGCGCAAAGGTGATCGCGTCGAGAATTTCGTGTGTGGACAGCGGTGCGAATTCGCCGCCGGCGGCGCGCTTGATCAACTGTGCCACTGCGGCCGTCGGGTCACTTCCGAGCGAGCAGTTCAGCGCGACGCAACGCTGTGCGAAGGCAGCGAACGCCGCTTCCTTGCCCTGAGTTCGCTGCTCGGCGAGCGTTGCCTGGTCGGCGTTGACGCCCGTCGGCGAATCGAGGATCAGCCGCGCGACGTTGTCGGGAAACTTCGCGGCGTAGGCCATGGCGGTGAGAGAACCGTTCCCCGCTCCGATCAGGCCGATCCGGTCCACGCCCCACAACTGCCGAAGCCGATCGAGATCGTCCGCGGCGTACCCGGTGCCGAAGGCGAGTTCCTGCGGCTGCAGGGTGTCGGTGCATTCGATGGTGGCGTCTCGTCCGGCGTCGACCGCGCGGTCGACGGAGTCCGAGTCGGATCTGGAGAACTGTCCCAGGGCATCGACGGCAGCCTTGGTAGGCGCCTGGGGGGTGTCGTCGATGCAGTCCACGGCCGTCGAGCGTCCGATGCCGCGGCGATCCACGGCAACGATCGGATGTGCCTCGAGCAGCGTGGCGAGTGGGCCGGCGGCCATCGTGGCCAAGGTTGCGATCGACGAACGATCCGAACCGGACGTGAACACCAGGGGCCCGGCATCGACGGGTGTCCGGTCGAGCGTGGCCCGAAGCGCCCCGACGGCGAAGGTGCCGAACATCTGACCGCTGGCGTCGACATCGGCCTCGTACTCACCGCATTCGAGTGTCAGGCCCGGCGTGGTGGCGGTGAGCCCGAACATTCCGAGGGTGGCCGAGGTGCACTCGGACCAATCGAGGTCGGTGGTCGGAACAGCGAGTGCAGCCGGTTCGGGCGGGGTTTCTGGCGACGACTCGGCGGGCTGACCGGGCGAGCGCTGCTCCACCGCCACTTCGGGACGGATCGACGGGCCGCCTCCACAGGCCGCGCAGACCGTGGCGACGAGGAGTACTGCGGCGAGCAACGAACGTTTCTGCGTCACGGTGCGAGGCTATCTACTTTTGCTTCGCTGCCGCGCCCGCGTCTCTCGTCACGGCCGCACCCAGCGGGTCAACAGCGTGCCGTCGGTGTCGCCGAGCACGAGTGCGCGCTGCATGGACGTATCGGCGGCGTGTGCGGCATGGGCGATGCGGCCGGCAGGCCCACTGATCACCTTCGGTGAGATCGTCAGGCACACGTCGTCCGCCGCCCCGTCGGTCACCAGCTGACCGAACAGTCCTGGTCCGCCCTCGCACAGCACGCGACCGAACCCGAGCTGGGACAGAGACTCGACAATGTCGGTGGTCGACACCGATTCGCCGGACACCTCGAGCACCGTCGCCCCGGCCGTCCGGAGTTCGCCTACCGCAGAGCGGTCCGCCGCGGCGGACGTGAGCACCACCGGCATCACCGCTGTGTCCGTCAGTAGGCGAGACCGCGCATCGATGGAGCCGGAGGCGGTGACGACCACGATGGTCGGCACCGATTCCTGACCGTTCGCCTGCCGGCGAGAGATGACATCGGGAGACAGGGCGACCCCGCCGTAGTTCTCTCCGCGCACGGTGCCGGCGCCGACGAGCACCGCATCGCACAGCTCTCGCAGGATGCCGAACAACCGGGTGTCTGCCGGGGTGCCCAGCCCGGCCGAGGCACCGTCGGAGGTGACGGACCCGTCGATACTGGAGACGAAGTTGGTACGGATCCACGGTCGGCCCACATCGGTCGGGTAGGCATACAGCGATCGCAGACCGTCGTCGTCCACTTCGGTTCCGACGGCGGGGAGCGCTGCGGCGGCCTGCTCCGATGTGAAGTAGGTCCCAATATCGAGAAGCTGCATGAGTCACATGAGACCACGTCGTTACGCTCGATCAATGCCCGCACGCCTTGTCGACCGAAATCCCGTGGTCCCCTCCGATCAGCTGATCGCGCAGATGGTTCCGCCGGCGATGTTCGACGACGTCAGCTTCTCCTCGTACATTCCCGATCCCAAGGAGCCGACGCAGGCCGCTGCGGTCGCGAAAGCCGAGGAATTCGCGAACAAGGTGCAGAAGATTCGCGGCAAGGGCAAGCGCGGGCTGTTCGGTAAGAAGACCCCGGCCACCGGTGCGGGGCTCTACCTCGACGGCGGCTTCGGCGTCGGTAAGACCCACTTGCTGGCCTCGATCTATCACAGCGTCCCCGAACCGAAGGCGTTCGGCACGTTCGTGGAGTTGACGCACGTCGTCGGTGCATTGGGCTTCAACAAGGCTCTCGAAGAGCTCTCGAACCACAGTGTTCTGTGCATCGACGAGTTCGAGCTCGACGATCCGGGCGACACGATGTTGGTCTCGCGACTGCTGTCGGAGCTCTCGCAGCGCGGCGTGTCCATCGTGGCGACGTCGAACACCCTGCCCGGCCAGCTCGGCGAAGGCCGCTTCGCGGCCGAGGACTTCCTGCGGGAGATCAAGAAGCTCGGTTCGATCTTCGAGTCCGTCCGCGTCGACGGTCCCGATTACCGGCACCGCGATCTGCCGCCGGCCCCGGAGCCGACGTCGGAGGCCGAGCTCGTCGAGCGTGCCGACGGTATCGAGGGCGCGACCCTGGACGACTTCGACGACCTGCTGGCGCACCTGAGCACGCTGCACCCGTCGCGCTACGGCAAATTGTTGGACGGTATTCCCGCGGTGTTCCTGAAGAACGTGCACCCGGCTTCCGATCAGGCAATTGCGTTGCGACTGGTCGTCCTCGCCGACCGCCTGTACGACGCGGGTATTCCGGTGACGGCCTCGGGTGGCAAGCTCGACGAGATCTTCACCGAGGAGATGCTCGCGGGTGGTTACCGGAAGAAGTACCTCCGTGCGACGTCCCGTCTGCTCGCACTGTCTCGTTTCGCTGCCGTCGGCTGACCTGCCTCGGTCGAGGCAGGCTCAGAGCTGCACCTGCATGACGTAGTCGTCGTGCGTCCGGTCGCCGACGACGAACGTCTTGGTGCCGGCTATCTCGAATCCGTGCTTGGCATAGAACTTCTGGGCGCGGACGTTCTGTTGGTTGACGCCCAGCCACGCCCCTCGGCAGCCGTGCCGACGAGCACTGTCCAGCGCCGACGTCATCAGGCGCGCTGCGACTCCGCCGCCGTGTTCGGAGGGTCGGACGTACAGCTTGCTGATCTCTACCGTCGGCTCGTGGGACAGCGCCGAGCGGATGCCGGAGTCGGTGGGAGTGCCGAACACCAGCATCGCGTATCCGAGTACCTGTGCCTCGGCCGACTCGTCGAGCAGTACGGTCCTGTTCGGGTCGACGATGTACGCCTCGAAGTGCTTGGCCGACAACACGTTCGAGACGAAAGTCTCGATATCATCGGGTTGCGTTCCCGGTGGGCAGGCCAAGGGGAAGGTCAGTGCGGCCAGCTCGGCGACTCGGTGCGCATCCGCCGGGCCCGCCTCACGAACGCTCACAGCTGATCGACGGCATTCTTCGCGTCCCGCAACGACAGTCCTGTTCGATCGCGCAGCAGCTTGATCGCCGCAATCGCTTTGCCTTCCGATTTGAGTGCCGTCAATCGGGGGAGGAGGTCGTCCCATCGCACGGGACCCGAACTCGCTGCATCGAGAATGGTCGACGGGGGAGGAAACGGTGCTCCGCGTTGCATCGTCTCGATTGCGTTCTTGGCATCGAGCAATCCGGCACCGGTTCGATCACGGAAGACCTTGATGGCCTGAATCTTCTTGTCCGCGGCCAACAATTGGTGAATGTCTGCCCGCGCACCGTCGTCCAGTCCTACCAGCTTCAGGCTCTGGGACGTGGCACGCGATCTGTCCGGCTTTCGACGCGCGAGGAACCAGGCCGCGAGCACCGCGGTATCGACGAGGACCAGCGCAACGATGAACCATCCCCAGGTCGGCATAACGTCAGTACACCACTTCAGCGTGACGGGTCGAAGAGCGGGACGACGCCCGGCCGATCGGCGGGCGGCGATTCGAACAGTGAGACAGCAGCATCGAGAGTCCGCTGCGCTGCGTCGTACTTCGCCGGTGCGAGATCGTGGCCCGCGCCGTCGATGTCGATCAGCAGTGTGGGAGCGGGAACCAGAGCGAACGCCGCCCCGAGTTCCTCGGTGGTAGCGAACGGATCCCTGGTGCCGTGCAGCACAACAGTGGGGGTACGTAGGTCGGGCAGATGGTGGGTCCGAAGCTTGTCGGGCTTGCCCGGTGGGTGCAGGGGATAGGACGTCAGCACCAGACCGTCCACGAGACCCGGCTGCTCCGACGCGATCATCGATCCCTGCCTGCCGCCGTACGAATGCCCGCCGAACACGACGAACCCGTCGGTTTCGGCACGCAGTCGATCGACGGCCGCGGCGATCCCCATCCGGTCCTCCTCGGAACGGGAGGGATGCGGAGGACCCTTGGCCTTGCGGACTCGGAACGGAAGGTCGAACCGCAACACCGTGAAGCCGGCCGCCGCCCACACCGACGCAATGTTCTGTAGGAGCACCGACCCGCAGTTGCCGCCCGCACCGTGAGTGAGAGCGAGCCCTCCGCGCGACGGGATCGGCGGCGTGTGAAGAAACGCGACGCCCCCGCCGAGTTCGATGTCGGCGGGGGCGTCGGGAACGTCGTGTTCAGCCATCGGTCGAGGACGTTACCTTTTCGTCGCTGCCGGCGTGATCGGTGTCCGTGCTGTCTGTTTCGGAGCTGTCGGATGCATCCCGATCGTCGGCATCCACCATCTCACCGTTGTCGTCGACCATGTCGGCAAAGGCCGTACCCGCGACGGTGCCGTTGGTTCCGGGGAGCGCCACAGTGGGCCGAGCGCCGGGTCGGTATCGGTCGTCGAGTCCCTCGACCGATTTCTTCGCTTCTTCGAGTGTGGCGTCGTCGACCTGAGGCTCTTCGGTGTCGGTCGCGTTACCGGGGCCGGCCGTGTCGGTGGGTGTTTCGTCCGTGGGTGCACTGCGAGCATCGTCCGACACGTGAGTGTCCTTCCATCGAAGTGTGTGCGTCGTCTCCACTGTGCACTTCTATGGCGTGAATCACCACCGAGACTGGGTAAGACACAAAAAAGGACCCCCTCGAAAGGGGGTCCTTTTATTCTGACTGTGGTGCGCGATACTGGGATTGAACCAGTTCTAGTCAGAGTTCCGGGTATTGCGTCTGACCTGGATCGGAATGTCTCTGACCAGGCGATAGCCGAAACAGTACCGCTGGAAACAAGATGACGCAAGCGGACTCAGATGTAGGCTCATGTGGTGCATATGTGGTGCAAGCGGGAGACCCAGTGACGGCCAAGAAGCCGGCGCGGCGCGGATTCGGGCGTCTTCGGCAGTTCCGATCGGGCCGTTGGAAGGCGAGTTATACGGGCCCCGACGGGATGCTCTACGAGGCTCCCGAGACCTTTGCGGCGAAGATTGACGCCGAGGCTTGGCTGACGGATCGACGCCGAGAAATCGACCGAGATCTGTGGAGCCCGAAGTCTGGGCAGAATGACATTCCCGATGCGCCTTTCGGGGAGTACGCCGAGGGGTGGATGGCGCAACACTCGATCAAGGATCGGACGCGGGAGCACTACCGCAAGCTCCTCGATAACCACATCCTCCCGACGTTCGCACCGGTCGCCCTGTCGTCGATCGACCCGGCCGCGGTTCGCCGCTGGTACGCCACCACCGCCGTCGGCACTCCGACCATGCGCGCCCACGCCTACTCGTTGCTGCGGACGATCCTGGAGACGGCAGTGCGAGACGACGTGATCGAGTCCAACCCGTGCCGTATTTCCGGCGCCGGTACAGCGAAGCGCGCCGTCAAGATCCGGCCAGCGACGTTGGACGAGCTGAGCGTGATCGTGGAGGAGATGCCCGAGCGACTTCGGGTCATGGTTCTGTTGGCCTCCTGGTGCGCCATGCGCTACGGAGAACTCTCCGAGCTGCGTCGGAAAGACGTGGAGGTGATCCACGGGGTCATCCGCGTACGTCGGGGAGTGGTTCGCGTGGGTGGCGGGTTCAAGGTGACTACGCCCAAGACCACAGCGGGGGTACGCGACATCTCGGTTCCGCCACATCTGCTCCCGGCTATCGAGGATCACCTTCGAGCCCATACGGCTCCAGGTCGAGATGCGCTCCTGTTCCCGTCCGCGGGTGACGCGGACCGGCACTTGGCCCCGGCCGCGCTCTACAGGCCGTATTACAAGGCTCGTGAGGCGGCGGGTCGCGACGACCTCCGCTGGCACGACCTCCGCCATACCGGCGCTGTGCTGGCAGCGTCGACCGGTGCGACATTGGCCGAGCTCATGGCGCGCCTGGGGCATTCGTCCCCGCAAGCCGCAATGCGGTACCAGCATGCGAGCCGAGGCCGGGACGCTCAGATTGCCTCCGCCCTGTCGAAGCTTGTTGAAACAGAGCACGGTTCGTAGCAGCGTCGGGAAATAGGTGTCGATGCTCTGGCCCAACTGTTGGTCCAAGGAAAAGTCCACCAATTAGCCGAAACGTCCTAAGCACTAGGGCAGCTAGCTGGGGCTCGATGTCGCGCACCGACGAATCACTGGTGCGCTGAGTTTCCCTTCGCCACTGTCTGTTTCACGCGGAATCACCAAGATTCCTCACGACGTGAGACGGAGAATCCTCATGGCTAGCAAGCGACTTCGCAGTATCGAGTTCGCCGCCGACTACCTCGGCGTCGACCCCCGAACGATCCGAACGTACATCGCGGACGGCCGACTTCCCGCGTGGCGGATGGGGCCTCGGTTGGTGAAGGTCGACGAGAGCGATCTCGACAACCTGTTGACGCCGATCGGTCGGCACAAGTGATCCCGAACGATGTTGTTGCTCAATAACTCTCGAACACCCCACCACAGAAGTAGTCCTTACAAAAAGAGAACCCCGACGGTGGATGGCCGTCGAGGTCCAGGGAACGAATGGGGTTTCGTTGTGGCACCAGATTACACCGGCGGCGTGGCCGAACAACTATCCGAGAAGTTGGCCGAGGCCCGATCTGCTCCGTCGATCACGATGGCCGCGAATTGGTTCGGGGACAACGAGGTTGTTCTCGATGACGTTCGGGACAACCCCGAGGCGACGCCCGTTCGTTCAGAGCCTCCGATCACCCTGCCGGGTTGGATGACTCAGGATTACGCCGCGCTGCCCCTCTACGCGGTCGAGGCGGTCATGGGGCAGTACCCGGCCGCGTTCGCGGACGTGCCCGATCCCGAGGCGGTGACTAACCTTCGCGCCGGCCTGGTTGATGTCGGCCGGGTCGTGATCGACCACGACCGCCGATGCGGAGTATCGGCGGCTGAGGCCAAGTGGTCGTTCGACCGAACCCTCCAGTACGCCTACGCGATGAAGGCAGCGGAGGTGTCGTCGTGAATCGAGACCTCGAGCGATTGCTGATCGCGGACGTAGCCGAGAAGGCCGTTCTGGCCTTGGGTGAGGACGACGACGTTCGCCGGAACACGTTCAACTGGATGGCCGACTACTACGGCCCCAGTGACCCGCCGCTCTATATGGACGCGATGGCCTGGCCCCGAGAGGCGTGGGTGATCGTCTCTCGGTTCATGGCCGAGGCGCGAACCCAGGCCGATCTTCCGCTCTTCATCCTCACCGCCCAGAACTGGCCGCTCGGGAGCGATTGGCGCTACGCCATCGAACAGTTCAAGACACTGGCCGAGGACCGAACGGCCATGCTGCGCAACGTATACGAGGCTAAGCGCGTCCACGAGGCGGCCGACAAGTTCCTCACCACCGAGCGTGGTCGACGGCTCGGCCGACGCGAACTCGACCGAGAACAGAACGAGGCGTTCCTGGCATCGTTCGACGCGAAGTTCGTCGGCCGGGACGCGCTGGACGAGATTCCGAATCCCGAGCCGTTGATCGAGGGCATTCTGGACGCCGCCGCATTCGGGCTCCTGGTCGGTCAATCGGGTTCGTTCAAGTCGTTCCTGGCACTGGACTGGGCTTGCTCGATAGTCACCGGTACCGCCTGGCTCGGACATGAGGTGACCTCGGGGCGCGCCGTCTATTGCGCGGGTGAGGGCGTGCTCGGTATCAAGAAGCGGGTCCACGCCTGGGAGACCCACCACGGCCTACGGGCCGAAGGCCTCACCGTGTTCACCGAGGCGTTCGACATCGGCCTCGAGGACGGGGTCGCGTTCACCGCGTTCACCGAGAGCGTGGCCGCCGATCCGCCCAAGCTCATCGTCTTCGACACACTCAACCGCTACGCCGAGGGACACGACGAGTCCGCGGCCAAGGACATGTCGGTCGTCAACGGCAACGTGGCCAAGCTCGTGGCCCGCACCGGTGCCCACGTGCTCGTGGTGCATCACACGACGAAGGCCGGCGACAAGACCGGCCGAGGTAGCGGTGCCCTGTTCGCCGCCGCCGATCAAGCGTGGGCGGTGACCCGGGACGGGACCGAGACCCAGATCGTCCTCGAGACCACCAAGTCGAAGAACGACGCGCCGCCGAAGGATCGAGCTCTGGGGTTGGAGACGGTCGGCGGATCCCTCGTGATCGTGGCCGGGGACGCCATCATGGCCTTCGAGGAGCAGGCCGTGGCGGACGACGAGGCAGTGCTGACCGCCATCGTCACCAACCCGGGGTTGGCCCGGTCTCGGTACTACGAGTCACCCTCGAAGAAGAACAAGGGCACTGACGTACGCCCACCGGATCTCAAGGACGAGAAGCGGATCAAGGCGGCCCAGGATCGGCTCGTTGACCAAGGCCGCGCACACCTGGTCACCAAGGGCGTGGGGAAGTACATGCATCCCGGTCCGGACACGTCGAAAACGGTCGCAACCGACCCGGTTTCCGAGGCCTCGAAATGAGCCGGAATTGTCCGATTCGGTCCGCTATGGAGGGGTGCCCCGACGGCGGACCTTTTAGCGGACGTTTCGAGGCCTCCCGGCAACCGGGGCCGCTAAGTGGCATAGCGGACGGATATGGCTCTTCACCAGGGCCAATACCCGCGTCCGCTGTGTCCGCTGTAGTCCGCTACACCCCCTTAGCGGACGTGGCCGTCTCCCAGTCCGCTAGTCCGCTGCTGCTCTATAGAGCAGCGGACGCGGCGGACGGGTCTGGGGGAGCCGTGAACGAGAGAGAAAAAGCAACTCAATCCGAGGCCTCGAAGGGCATCGGTTTCGGAAGGGAAGTAAGTCGTTGAACCGTGGACCCAACGGGACGTTGAGGGCTCTCGTGGCCTCGGTGCCCGACTTGCCCCGCGCGGCGTGTGTAGGAACCGACCCCGAGTTGTGGAGCTCGGACACGTACGCCGCCGAGACGCCGCGAACGAGAGACGAGCGCACGGACAGAGCCGTAGCCGTCTGCCGAGCGTGTCCTGAGTTCGCGCCCTGCCACGAGTGGGTCGCGTCCTCGCGTCACTACGAGCTCAACGGAGTTGTTGCCGGCGGGATGGTCATCCCGTCGATCACTGCCGTTGCCAACCGTCGTCAACGAGAAAGAGAAACCGAATCATGAACGAGCCCCGACTGTACGAAGACGTGACCTCCGAGGCCTCGGTGTGGGTCGAGACCCGAATGAACGAGATCCTGATCGAGAAGGGCATACGGGCACCAGGCGGGCGGGCCGCCGGATGGCCACTCCGTGGAGCGGCCCAGGCGGCCATCTACACCTGGTTCTATTTGAACCATCCCGTTGTCACCGTCGACGATTCCGATTGGACCGATGCCCCTCTGGGATCCGAGCTCGTGCGGCTCGCGCCAACGGAGCGCATCGAATCCGATTGGGACGTGCTGGCAGTGCTACGCCTGGTCTTCGGGAAGGATCTCGAGGCCACGCGGGAGATGGCTCGGGCCTTCTACGACGCGTTGCTCCCAGTCATGGTGTTCATGACGAGCGCGCAACTCCGCGCACGGATCGAGACCGCGCGCGCCGACGCGGCACGGTTCGCGTCGTACCTCGATCCCGAGGACGAGCGGTGATCGCCCGTCTCGATGGGCACCTCGTCATCGATCCGGCCACGGCCGAGTTGTTGGCCAGGGCCTTGGACGTGCTCGGGACGGGACAGCAGGGTCGACGGTTGACCCCCGAGCTGGAGCGGGTACGCGCCGGTCTTCGAGGCTCTGGCGGCGTCACTGGCGTGGACGCCAGAACGCCAGTGCCCCAGTGGATTACGGCCAATCCTGTGATTCACTGCGGAGATGAGCTTCTCGACAGTGCCGACGCCGCACGAGTTCTCGGCATTACCGGCAACGGAGTACGGGATCTACGAAGACGTGGCCGACTCTCTGCAACCAAGGCCGGCGGTCGATGGCTGTTCCGACGACGAGACCTGGACGAGTTCGCAGCTTCGAGAACTCGGTAAGGCCATCACCGGAGCGCACCGTGCCTAGGCCCGACCTGCGCACGATCCGAGGCGTGGAGTTGGCGAAGGTCGGCACCTGGGAGATCTCCACCGGGACGTGGAAGGTCACGCCCCAGTTGTTGGCCTCGGCCGTCCAGACCTTCAAGACCGGCGGGCACCGCAAACCGCCGTTGAGGCTGGGACACGACGACCCAAGATTCAGCGGATCGCCGTCGGTCGGCTACGTCGACAACCTGCGATTGGCCGACAACGGGCAGACGCTCGTCGGTGACTACGTCGGGGTCCCGGCGTGGCTGGCGGGCGTGATGGCATCGGCGTATCCATCGAGATCGGTTGAGGCCGTTGAGTTCAAGGACGGCACGATGCAGTTGACGGCCGTCGCGCTCCTAGGTGTGACCGGCCCGGGCATCCCCACGATCCGAAGCCTCTCCGATGTCGAACGCCTCTACTCGGGCGGCGTAGCGGCGTCGGCACCGACTCGACTGGTTCACCTCGTCCAGGCCTCGGCCCCACGGCCACGGGTGACCCCACGCTCTCGCACACCCCAGCAAGCCGCCGCCCTGAGTGTCGCCGCGTCTCGTCGGCGCTCTCGTCGGGCGGCATTCGCTCTCGACCAGCTCAACGGAGGGACCAGCTAATGCCCACACAGAATCGCGTCTACGCACCGGGTGAGAACGTCACCGGCCGACCGACCACCGCAGTGGTGAACCGGAGGTTCGTTGCCATCGCGGGTAACCGCGTCGGCGGGAACGTCGCCATCGCACCGGCCGCCGCCGGTGGTCGAGCGTTCGGCGTAGCGGCCGACGACGCCGCAATCGGCCAGCTCGTGAACGTCCTCCGAGGCGGGGTCGTTCGCGTCACTGCCGGCGGAGCCATCGCAGCAGGGGCCGAAGTCGAAGCCGGCGCGGCCGGAGTCGCAGTGACCAAGACATCCGGTGTCGCCCTCGGCTACGCCATCACCGGGGCCGCGAACAACGCCGTGGCCGAGATCGCCCTCTACTGAACAGGATTGAACCATGGCAAACAGTCTTTCTCCCGAACTCAATGGCCGAACCCTCACCGTCGACGCGATGCTCAACCACCCGACGGCCCTTCGTGATCGGGTCGCCACCCAGGCCGACAAGGGCTTGGTAACCCCATTCTTCTTCTCGACGGCAGGCGCACGCGTGGAGGGCGGTGGCCTCATCTACTCGGTCGCCAAGGCCTCGGATCTCTACACCAACGTCCCGGCCGAGAAGCGCGCGCCCGGTGGCGAATACAAGGTCCTCGACGGCGACCCCATCGAGCCGAAGTTGGCCAAGCCGCAGGACTGGGGCGGCCGAATCCAGATCCTCGACGAGGAGCGGATCCGCAACAACGTCTCCGCCGTCGACTTGAAGATCGACCAGTTGGCGAACGAGGTACAGCAGCGGGTGGACGAAGCCGCGCTCGCCGCCGTGGAGGAGGCCCTGGCGTCGGACAACATCGTGGCGGGCCACATCTGGGCGGACACCGTTCTCGACGGTGCCACCCCGACCGTCCCGGGTTCGCGTCCCACCGCCGACTGGAGCGCCGCACAGCTCAAGGCCGACATGCAACGTCTCGGTGTGCGTCACGACGCGTTGATCGTCTCGCCCGCCGGTGCCCACGCCCTGCGCGTCGTCTACGGGGATCGTCTGGAGGAAGTGCTCAAGTCCAGCGGCCTGGAGCTTGTCACCTCCACGAGGATCGACCTCAACTCGGCGTACGCGCTGGAGAAGGGCCGAGCAGGGCAGGTCGGTTTCGAGGTGCCCCTGACCACCGATGTCATCGACGATCGCACAACCCGGTCCAAGTGGGTCCAGACGTACATCGTTCCCGCGTTCGCGGTCGACCGCCCGTTCGCAATCAAGCGCATCACCGGAGTCGTCGCGTAAGCGGCGGGAGGGATTCATCATGGAGTTCGACGAAGCACAGACCACCGCCCTCATCGAAGCCCTCGGCCTGGAGGAGGGGGCAGACGCCGAGACGGTCCTACTGGCCGTCCAGGATCTCGTGACCACGGCACCGGACCCGGCTCTGGCCGCCTCGGCAGGCGGGGCCACGATCCCCATCGACATCGTCAAGTACGAAGAGCTCAAGGCCGCGGCCGCTCAAGGTGAGACCCTTCGTCTCGCCGCCGCCAAGCGGGACCGAGAGTCGAAGATCGAGAAGGCAATCAAGGAAGGCCGGCTCGCACCATCGAACGCACCGAAGTGGCGAACCTTGCTCGAGCAGTCGCCCGAAGCCGCAACGGTGCTCGCGTCGATGCCGAAGATCGTTTCGGTCGGTCACGACGAACTGGGTCACTCGGACCCCGGCCCCGACTCCCATGCCGGCGGGGACGTGGTCGAACCGGCCCCCTGGATTCGCTGACAAGTCTTCCCGAGCGTTGTGGTTTGGTAACTCCTTGCCTGTGTCGGCCACGACGCTCGGGGAACCGGTCATGGAGCCGCGGCGGGCTCTATGACCAACCAGGCTTCGGTGAACGGGGGTTGAGTGCCCACCCGCAACCGAAGCCCAACGAGTACCCCGTCTCCTTCGCGGACTCCCATCCCTTGGGGAGGCGGGGTACTCGCCTGTGTGGCCGGGGTCTACTGGACTACCCGGGGCCAGCGCCAGGGACTCCACGACGCCTACAGCGGGTCGTACGGCCATGACCTGGGGATTTATCAGGCACCCCCCGTGGACACTCCTCCATCGGTTAGTGTCCTTTTTTTGTTTGACGGCCAACAATCCACGGGGTCTCAGGCTTCGGATCCGTTGTGTTTCAACGGGTTTCGGATACCCAAAGGTGTTGCGCCCCATGGCATTACATGTTCGGGTACGGTGCCAGCATGGCTACGAACACGATCATCGACCCGGCTCGTATCGTCACCGTGCGAGGCCGTGACCTCGGGAAGTACCGCCTCGGCCTCGTGCGCTACGAGACCGAGAAGTGGGGCCGGATCATCGCCGCCCAGGATGACGGGCGGACCGTTCTTGTCGCGCCGGTAGACGGGGCCGACGCGTTCGACATGACCGCGGCCGAGGCCGCCGAGTTCGACGTGCTCCCCGTCGCCTCGGATGGCGTCTAAGCCGTTACGATTTCGTTATAGAGCCTGCTCGTGGCCGCTTTCGGGGATGGTTCCGATCAAGTCATCGGAGTGGCACCCGAGGGTCTTGGCCAAAGCCTGGGCGTCTAGAACCACCGGGATCTGGTCGTGGGTGAGTTCGCGTTCCAGGTCAACGATGCCCGACCGCTTGCCTGCTTGGTCCACGGTCATTCCGGCCTCGGCGCACCGCTCGCGTATTGCCCGCTCGTTCCACATGGGCACAATGCAACCACGGCCGCCCACGCGCGCGCTGCGATACGGTCCCACCCATGACAACACCGAACTTCGCGGACAAGAGTTTGCACCTGAGCGTGAAGGCACCCAAATTGGTCGACCATGTTGGGGACTGGATCGCCTACAACGGCCACTTGAAAACAGCGGGGCAGGAGATGTGGGGTGTCATCGAGGAGGTCTCGGTGGATGACGCGAACGAAGGCACACGTCAGTCCGTATCCGTGAGCGTGGTCGACGGAACTCGGATCCTTCGGTATCTCGACAAGGAAAACGTCGTCGTGGTCAAGGCGTAGCCGAGACCTGGTGGCGAGCCGATACTGTCGGTGCCCGGTGTCACACTGAGCGAATGACTATCAAAAATACAGGGATCGGGAAGTTTCGGGTCACACACTCACCCGTTGCCAGTCGGCACGAGACGACGTACACCGGGATCTACGAGGTGGCCAATTCGGGCGCGTTGGTTGTGGAGCAAGAAGGCGTGGAGGGGCAGATCGTGTGGGGCCCGGGGGCGTGGGTGAAGCTGGAAGACCCAGCGCCGGAGAAGCAGACGATCAAGCCGAGGGCGACCTTCGTTTAGCGGACGCCTACGGCGGCGGGGTTGCACCGAACGGAGCTCCGCCCTGTGTCTTGATGCCCCAGTGGAGCGCCCCAGTTTGTCCCGCCGACCGTTCGCACCCACGACTCGTAGCCGCTCACGCGTGAAGGCGTGAGCGGCCGAGAGTTGACCGGGGCCTCGGTGATCGGACGGGGCTACGGCTCCCGAGGCCTGGTCATCGGGATTGTCGACACTTCAACAGGGCACGGTCGGGTTACGTCGGACTCGTGCAGATAGCGACGTGGAGCACGGAGGGTCTACGAGAAGGTGGACTGGCCTCGGCTACCGAGGCGGTCCACATCGACGGTTGCCGTCGATGGTGCAGCTCCAGCCCGATTCGTCCTCGTCGATCGCGCCGTCGGCGTTGTCGTCTCCGAGTGAGATCCGCACAACGGCGGGCGCGTCGGGGATCTCCGAGAGAATTGTGGCGGGGGAGTGGCCGAACACGGCCAGCACGGCGACGAGAAGTGCGAGCATCATTCGCCTTCTCCCAGCGCGTCGTCCAAGGCCTCGAAGAGGTGTTCCGCTTCGGTGCGGTTGAGCGCAACGGACAGGCCTAAACCGGCCCAGGCAATGACGAACCCGTTGCTCTCGGGGTCGGTGTTGACGGTCGCGTTCCCGAGGTCCACGTCCGACGTGGTTTCGAAGTAGGCCATCACCGCACCGTCCCAACTGCGTCGAGAACGAGGAGGGGATCGGCGTAGGCGAGGAACTTCAACGCCTCCCAGAGTTGGGTACGGTCCAGCGGCTCCACAGCGGCCAGTGCGGCGCGGGTCGATTCCGAGTTCACGAGACGTACCAGCCCAGCGCGATGATGAGTCGGCAGACGGCCGACAACGCGAGGTAGCCGCCCACGAGAACGAGGGCGGCGAACAGAGCGGTGAGAGCGGGGTGAGGTTGCCGACTCGATGTGTCGGTGGGCGTGGATATGGTGTGGGGACGGTTCAACGGAGTGTCTTCCGTTCGGGCCGCAGGCCTCGGTTACGGGAGGGAAGCCCGTACCGGGGCCGCTTTTGTGCGGCTACCGTTCGCCCTGACTTGCACCAGCTAGTGGTGCATATGTTGTGCAGAAACAGAAAAGCCCCGGTGTTAACCGGGGCTGACCTGCACAAACTGTGGTGCGCGATACTGGGATTGAACCAGTGACCTCTTCCGTGTCAGGGAAGCGCTCTCCCGCTGAGCTAATCGCGCATGTCCTCGCATCGGCCTTCACAACCGATGCACTAGCGAGGTGGAGACGGGAATCGAACCCGTGTGCACGGCTTTGCAGGCCGTTGCCTCACCACTCGGCCACTCCACCATGGGTCGAGACCCTCGAGCGGATGACGGGATTCGAACCCGCGACCCTCACCTTGGCAAGGTGATGCGCTACCACTGCGCCACATCCGCATACCCCGGAGGCAATCACTGCTGGGCAGTTGCTGTCTCCGTGGTGCGGGGAAAACATTAACCCAACGGGAGTGAAACTCACAAATCTCGTGGTCAGCCCCAGAATTCGGGTCTCTGGCGGCTGTGAACCGTGTGAAAGATGGGGTCGGACCGGGTCCGGGGGAGCGAGCTCTGCGCTCGACACGGGCGTCGAATGCGACATGGACGAGCCGGAGCAGGCGATTCGATCCACTGCGACACCTCGTGTTAATGTTTTGCCTCGTTCGGTCCCGTGGCTCAGTGGAAGAGCGTCCGCTTCACACGCGGAAGGTCGCTGGTTCGATCCCAGCCGGGACCACAGACGAAGAAAGCCCGCACCGCTTGTCGGTGCGGGCTTTTTCGTGTTCTGTCCCGGTAATCTGACCCGGTGAGCACCGACGGATCCACGTCCCGCGAGGCGGACGGCAAGACCAGCACAGCGGACTCGAGTGGTCCGGCAGAGCAGCTGGCGAAGAAGCATCGACGGTTTCGGTCTCGCATCGCCGAGAACAAGTCGCTCGATCTCGCCTACCGGATCACTGTCGGTGTCGTCGGAGCTCTGGTGTTGGCGTTGGGTGTGCTGGCCATTCCGTACCCCGGCCCCGGCTGGCTGATCGTGTTCGCAGGACTGGGCATCCTGGCCTCGGAGTTCGAGTGGGCCAAGGGCGCGCTGCGCTTCGTCCGCAAGAGGTACGACGCGTTCATGGCCTGGTTCTCGAAGCAGTCGATCGTCGTCAAGGGACTCGGCGTGTTGTTCACGACGGTCGTCGTGCTCGCAACACTGTGGCTTCTGGGCACTTTCGCGCTGGTCGGAGGTTGGTTCGGCCTCGACTGGACCTGGCTCGACAGTCCCTTGTGACGCACGCGCCGCGCTGAGGGCCGCGCGGTGGCCCGTTGCCGATAGGCTGTCGGAGGCCTTCCTGGCCAGATGAACCGATCGAGGAGTACATCGCTGTGAGCATGCCCGTTGTCGCCGCCGTCTCGCCCGCCCGCATCTCGGTGCAGGCAGGAACGACCGCAGGTACGGCGCTACGCGACACCGGTCTGCCGAACAAGGGTCCCGACGCGATCGTCGTCGTGCGAGATCCAGAGGGCAAGCTCCGTGATCTGTCGTGGGCTCCCGACTCCGATACCGAGGTCGAGCCCGTGCCGGCGAACACCGAGGACGGGCGAAGCGTCATCAGGCATTCGGCTGCGCACGTTCTTGCTCAGGCCGTTCAGGAACTCTTCCCCGATGCCAAGCTGGGCATCGGACCGTTCATCAAGGACGGCTTCTACTACGACTTCGACGTGAAGCAGCCGTTCACCCCAGAGGATCTGACTGCGCTGGAGAAGAAGATGAAGCAGATCGTCAAGGCCGGGCAGCGGTTCTCGCGTCGGGTATACGAATCGGTGGATCAGGCCCGTGAAGAGTTGGCGAACGAGCCCTACAAACTCGAACTGATCGACGACAAGTCCGGGATCGACGATCCCGAGGTCATGGAAGTCGGCGGGGGAGAGCTCACCGCGTACGACAACCTCAATCCCCGTACCGGTGAACGCATCTGGGGCGATCTGTGCCGCGGCCCGCACATCCCCACCACCAAGTACGTGCCGGCGTTCAAGCTCACCCGCAGCTCGGCTGCGTACTGGCGGGGCAACCAGGACAATGCCGATCTGCAACGCATCTACGGCACCGCGTGGGAGTCCACGGAGGCGCTCGATGCGCATCTCGAGTTGCTCGCCGAAGCCGAACGTCGTGATCACCGCAAGCTCGGTTCCGAGTTGGACCTGTTCAGCTTTCCCGACGAACTGGGTTCCGGTCTTCCGGTGTTCCACCCCAAGGGCGGCGTGATCCGCAACGAACTCGAGAACTACTCACGTCAGCGCCACATCGAAGAGGGCTACGAGTTCGTCAACACCCCGCACATCACCAAGGGCCATCTCTACGAGGTTTCCGGTCACCTCGATTGGTACCGGGACGGCATGTTCCCGGCGATGCACCTGGATGCCGAACTCGACGAGAACGGCGACGTGCGCAAGCCCGGCCAGGATTACTACCTCAAGCCGATGAACTGCCCGATGCACAATCTGATCTTCCGCTCCCGCGGCCGCTCGTACCGTGAACTGCCGCTGCGCTTGTTCGAGTTCGGCTCGGTTTATCGCTACGAGAAGTCCGGCGTCATCCACGGTCTGACCCGAGTGCGCGGCATGACCCAGGACGACGCGCACATCTTCTGCACTCGCGAACAGATGCGCGGCGAGCTCACCAGCACCCTCGAATTCGTTCTCGGGCTGCTCAAGGACTACGGACTCGACGACTTCTACCTCGAACTGTCGACTCGTAATCCGGAGAAGTCCGTCGGCAGCGACGAGGTCTGGGAAGAGGCCACCAACACCCTCGCCGAGGTGGCCGCGGCGTCGGGTCTCGATCTGGTGCCCGACCCGGGCGGTGCCGCGTTCTACGGTCCGAAGATCTCGGTGCAGGCGAAGGATGCGCTCGGCCGCACCTGGCAGATGTCGACCATTCAGCTCGACTTCAACCTGCCCGAGCGTTTCGAGCTCGAGTACACCGGTTCCGGTGGTACCAAGGAGCGCCCGGTGATGATTCACCGTGCCCTGTTCGGATCCATCGAGCGGTTCTTCGGTGTGCTGACCGAGCACTACGCCGGTGCTTTCCCGGCCTGGCTGGCGCCCGTGCAGGTCGTCGGAATTCCGGTGGCCGAGGTGCATCAGGACCACCTCTTCGCGGTGGTGAAGGAACTGAAGAAGCGCGGAGTCAGGGCCGAGGTCGACGCGAGCGACGACCGAATGCAGAAGAAGATCTTCAATCAGACAGCGCAGAAGGTCCCGTTCATGCTGCTGGCCGGCGAGCGCGACGTCGAAGCAGGTGCCGTCAGCTTCCGATTCCGGGACGGCACTCAGGTCAACGGGGTTCCGGTGGCGGAGGCCGTGACCGTGATCACCGAGTGGATCGCCGCGCGCAACAACGCATCACCGACCGCCGAACTCGTGCAGACCAGTACCGCCGGAGTGAGCTGACATGCAAGAACACGACGAGTCGATCGTTGCCACCGGTGCCGGTGAACCGGATCGGCTGCAGCGATTGTGGACTCCCCATCGGATGTCGTACATAGCCGAGGCCCCACAGGGTTCGGCGGAGGGTTCGGCGAAGTCGACCGAGCCGTTCTCCGACATCCCGAAGATGACGGACGAGGACGGACTGGTCGTCGCGCGCGGCGAATCGGTGTATGCCGTACTCAACCTGTACCCGTACAACCCCGGCCACACGATGATCGTGCCGTACCGACGTGTCGCGGCGCTCGAGGATCTCACGCCCGCCGAGAGCTCGGAGCTGATGGCGTTCACGCAGAAGATGATTCGCGTGATCAAGCGAGTGTCGAGCCCGCACGGTTTCAATGTCGGCCTCAACCTCGGGGCGGCTGCAGGCGGTTCGCTGGCCGAGCACCTGCACCAGCACATCGTGCCGCGGTGGGGTGGTGACGCCAACTTCATCACGGTGATCGGTGGTGCCAAGGTGATGCCGCAACTGCTCCGCGACACTCGGGCCCTGCTTGCCTCGGCCTGGAACGAATGAACCACCGGCAAGGGGAGCGTGCGGCGTGCTGAGCATCTTCGGCCGTGCGCCGGTCTCGAAGTTGACGGCCCCGTTGGGCCGAGCGCTCAACAGCACCGGCCTGACTCCGGACTCGGTGACCATCATCGGCACGGTCGTCACCGTGACCGCTGCGGTGACGATGTTCCCTGCCGGCTACCTGTGGTGGGGCTCGATCGTCATCACCCTGTTCGTTCTGTTCGACATGCTCGACGGTGCGATGGCTCGCGCACGAGGAGGCGGCACCAAGTACGGTGCCGTTCTCGACGCGACGTGCGACCGCGTTGCGGACGGAGCGATCTTCGGCGGCTTGGCCTGGTGGGCCGTGTATTCCGAGAACGACAAGCTATTGCTCGTTGCCACTATCGTCTGCCTGGTCACTTCGCAGGTCATCTCGTACGCCAAAGCGCGCGCCGAGGCCAGCGGCCTGTCCGCGGACGGTGGTTGGATCGAACGACCCGACCGCCTCGTCATCGTTCTGGTCGGGGCCGGGCTCACCGGTGTCGGAAGACATTTCGACATTCCGTGGCTGGACAGTCTCATCTATCCCGCAATGTGGATTCTTGCCGCGCTGAGCATCGTGACCGTGTTCCAACGAGTGCTCGCCGTCCGCGGATCCGAGGGTGCCCGCGACATCATCGTGCCGCCGGCTCCGTCGGTCTCCGACGACGGCGGTGTGGAGCCGACATGAATCTGTCGGAACGCGCGTCCGACGCCGGGTACGCCGCGGGGTGGCGTCTCGTCCGGTCGTTACCCGAGGGTGTCGCCCGTCGGTTGTTCGACCGCGGCGCGGACTTCGCCTCGTCCCGTAACGGCGGCCCGGATCAGCTGCGCCGCAATCTCGCTCGCGTGCTGGGGACCACGGCCGAGCAGGTCCCGGATGACCTGATCCGAGACAGTGTTCGCTCCTACGCCCGGTACTGGCGTGAGGCATTCCGGCTGCCGTCCATGGACCTGGCCGCTCAGGCGGCCGTCATCGATCGGTGCGTGTACGGCAAGGAACATCTCGAAGCGGCGCTCGGTGCTGGCAAGGGAGTGGTGCTCGCACTACCGCACAGCGGCAACTGGGACATGGCCGGAATGTGGTTGGTACGGACGCACGGTGGCCTGTCGACCGTGGCCGAGAGGCTGAAGCCGGAGTCGCTGTACCAACGCTTCGTGGCGTATCGCGAGAGCCTGGGATTCGAGATCTTTCCGCTCAGCGGCGGCGAGCAACCGCCCCTGCTCGCGTTGTCCGACAGACTGCGCCAGAACAAGGTGGTCTGCCTGCTCGGCGAACGAGACCTGGCCAAGCACGGAGTACCAGTGACCTTCTTCGGGGAACCGACACGAATGCCGGCGGGTGCGGCCAAGCTCGCCATCGACACCGGTGCCACGCTGCTCCCGGTACACGGCTATTTCGACGGCGACGGTTGGGGATTCGACATCTCGCCCGCGGTGGACGTCTCGCAGGGAGTAGCCGCTGCGACTCAGACGGTTGCGGATCATTTCGCCGCCGGTATCCGCGCTCATCCCGCCGATTGGCACATGCTGCAGCCGCTGTGGATGAGCGACTGGTCGGCAGAGCGCCGGGCCCGAATCGAGGGCACATGAGAATCGGCATGGTGTGCCCGTACTCGTTCGACGTGCCGGGCGGAGTACAGGCCCACGTCCAGCAGCTGGCCGAGGTCTTCATCGAACGCGGTCACCGGGTCAGCGTGCTGGCTCCCGCCTCGGACGGCGTCGAGCTCCCCGAATTCGTGGTGTCGGCCGGAGAAGCCTTGGCCATTCCGTACAACGGGTCGGTCGCCCGGCTGCGATTCGGCCCGGTGACGTACTCACGGATCCGAAAGTGGATCTCGGAGAACGACTTCGACGTGCTGCACATTCACGAGCCCAATGCGCCGAGTCTGTCGATGCTGGCACTCAAGGCCGCGGACGGCCCGATCGTGGCCACGTTCCACACATCCACCACCAAGTCTCTCGTGCTCAGCACGTTCCAGGGCGTGCTGCGGCCCTATCACGAGAAGATCAGCGGCCGGATCGCCGTGTCCGAGTTGGCACGGCGATGGCAGGTCGAGGCGCTCGGGTCCGATGCGGTCGAAATTCCGAACGGAGTCGACGTGCCGGCGTTCGCCGACGCAGACGTGCTCGACGGCTATCCGCGTCCGGGCCGGACAGTGCTGTTCCTGGGCCGCTTCGACGAACCGCGCAAGGGAATGGCCGTGCTGCTGGGCGCGCTACCGGCCCTCGTCGAATCTCACCCCGACATCGAAATTCTCATCGTCGGCAGGGGCGACGAGGACAAGCTTCGCAAGGAAGCAGGCGCGCTGGCCTCGCATCTGACCTTCCTCGGCCAGGTGGACGACGCGACGAAGGCTTCCGCGATGCGTAGTGCCGACGTGTACTGCGCCCCCAACCTCGGCGGCGAAAGCTTCGGCATCGTTCTGGTGGAGGCGATGGCAGCCGGAACCCCCGTGGTGGCAAGCGAACTGGACGCGTTCCGTCGGGTCCTACGCGACGGCGCATGTGGCCTGCTGGTTCCGATCGACGATTCCGCGGCCCTCGCGGCAGCCGTCACCTCCATTCTGTCCGACGACGCCGTCCGCGAGCGTCTCGTCGACGCCGCCTCGGCGGCCGTGTCCACGTACGACTGGCCTGTTGTCGCCGAGCAGATCCTGCGCGTGTACGAGACGGTCACCCTCGGCGGACAGAAAGTGCGAGCCGCGAGCTGATGACACTGTCTGCCGTCACCATCCTGGTCCTCGGACTGATCGCGGTTCTGATCCTCGTCGTCGGGCTGTGGGCCTACGGAACCGCCAACCGACTCGATCGGCTCCACGTTCGCACCGACCTCGCCTGGCAGGCCCTCGATGCTGCACTCGCGCGCCGAGCCGTCGTCGCGCGAGCCGTGTCGGCCGCCACCCGGGGCTCGGTGTCGTCGAGCAAAGAGCTTGCCGCACTGGCAGATCGAGCCGAACGCGCCGACCGGTCTCAGCGGGAGGAAGCGGAGAACGCGGTGTCCATGGCACTCGCCGTTGTCGAACCGGCTGCGCTGCCACCACAACTGGTCGCCGAACTCGCCGACGCCGAAGCACGCGTGTTGATCGCACGACGCTTCCACAACGACGCCGTCCGAGACACCCTCGCTCTGCGGGTCCGCCGACCGGTCCGGTGGCTGCATCTCGGCGGCACCGCGGCCCTGCCGTCGTACTTCGAGATCGCGGAGCGCTCGGCCGCGGCAACGTTCGGCAGTGAGAATCGGGCCACGCCGCGTACCTCGGCCCGGGTGGTGTTGCTCGACGAGCGTGGCCGTGTCCTGCTCCTGCGTGGACACGACCCCACGGTGCCCGAGACGTTCTTCTGGTTCACCATCGGAGGTGCGGTGGAGAAGGGGGAGTCCCTTCGCGAGGCAGCGGTACGCGAAGTGCACGAGGAGACCGGCCTGACCGTCGACGCGTCCGACCTGCGCGGACCGCTGTGGCGTCGAGTTGCGACCTTCCCGTTCAACGGAACGTTGATTCGGTCCGAGGAACTGTTCTTCGCGCATCGGACGCAGGAGTTCGATCCCGAGAGTGCCGGGTTCACGGACTTCGAGCGACGAACCGTCACCGGGCATCGCTGGTGTACCGAGGCAGACATCCGGGCGCTGAGTGCGGTCGGCGAAAACGTGTACCCACAGGATCTGGCCGAACTTCTCGACGAGGTCAACGTAGCGCTCGCGCGACGCGGCGACCCGGACGTCAGGGCCATCCGCTGACAATCTGGACCTTTCCGACCAGTCCAGCAATCTTCAAGTGGTTATGGGAAACGACGCGGTAGCGGCCTACAGTTCTGGGCGCGTCGCCGCGCCGGCCCGCCCCTTCGCGGGCAGGGCCGCGGCTCTGCGCGAAGATCCGGACTGCCGAGAACACAGGAGTTGGCTTGAGTACCCCACACGCCCCCAATTCGCCCGCTGCTTCCACTGGATCCGCTGACGGCGGGTCCAACGAGAACGGAATCGGCACCGCTCGCGTCAAGCGCGGTATGGCCGAGATGCTCAAGGGCGGCGTCATCATGGACGTGGTCACCGCAGACCAGGCGAAGATCGCCGAGGATGCCGGTGCCGTTGCCGTCATGGCGCTCGAGCGCGTTCCCGCCGACATCCGCGCGCAGGGCGGGGTGTCGCGGATGAGCGATCCGGACATGATCGACAGCATCATCTCCTCGGTCAGCATTCCGGTGATGGCCAAGGCCCGCATCGGGCACTTCGTCGAGGCGCAGATCCTGCAGAGCCTGGGTGTCGACTACATCGACGAGTCCGAGGTCCTCACCCCGGCCGACTATGCCAATCACATCGACAAGTGGAATTTCACCGTTCCGTTCGTGTGTGGTGCCACCAACCTGGGTGAAGCACTGCGTCGAATCACCGAGGGCGCAGCCATGATTCGCTCCAAGGGCGAGGCCGGCACCGGCGACGTCTCGAACGCGACGACCCACATGCGCAAGATTCGCGACGAGATTCGTCGTCTCACATCACTTCCCGAAGACGAGCTCTACGTCGCGGCGAAGGAATTGCAGGCTCCGTACGATCTCGTCGTCGAAATCGCCCGTGCCGGAAAGCTGCCCGTCACGTTGTTCACCGCCGGCGGTATCGCCACCCCGGCCGACGCAGCGATGATGATGCAACTCGGTGCCGAGGGAGTGTTCGTCGGATCGGGAATCTTCAAGTCCGGCAACCCGAAAGAACGTGCCGAGGCAATCGTCAAGGCCACTACCTTCTTCGACGACCCGGATGTCCTCGCCAAGGTCTCCCGTGGACTCGGCGAGGCGATGGTCGGCATCAACGTCGACGACCTGCCCGTCGCACACCGTCTCGCCGAGCGCGGTTGGTGACCGTCCTCTTCCGGTTGCGCAGCTACTGACTGCGTTCCAGTGCCGGGCGGTCCGGATGGTCCCACCGGACCGCGAAGTCCGGCCGCTCGGCGTACTCGTCGATCGAGTCGTAGTACTCGAGCAGTGCCGTGCAGGTCCATTGGTCGGCCGTGTCGGTTCTCCGACGCAGCGCACCCTCGGACAACCGCAACTGCACTCGAAGATCGACGTCCAGTCCTCGGCCCAGCAGCATCGGACCGGCAATCAGGACTATGTGATTCGGCGCGGCCTCGACGGTACGAGCGCGGGCGGATCGATCGGTTGCCTCATCCCACAGACGCGGCAGATAGTGACCTCGGCCACCGGCACGCAGCGGCGCGATGACCTCGCGGATCACGGCATCGTAGTCGAACCACACAGTGCGGTAGCTCAATTCGTCCGTTCGCGAATACTCGAATCGAATGGACGCCGGCCGGACGTAATCGTGCAGGTCGACGACGTCGGCACGCCTGCCCTGTGAGCGGGCGTGTTCGGCTGTGCGAGAGGCGAAGTCGACCGGCTTCGCGGCGTCGGCACCGTCGACGACAACGATCGTTCGCGACTCGGCGGGGCACGCATCGACGATCGACCTGGTCAGAAGATCGGGAAATATCGGTATCGGTTGACCCACACCGACCATCTTGCCTGGTCCACTCATTGTTAGCCTGAGCCGTTGTCACAGAAAGGTGGACACAGCCATGGCCAGCATCGAGGACATTCTCGAATTGGAACGAATCGAGAACGACATCTATCGGGGACGCACGTTCCCGAGCCGGCTGCCGCGGACGTTCGGCGGCCAGGTTGCCGGCCAGGCGCTCGTCGCGGCCGTGCGCACCGTGGCACCCGAGTTCCGCGTGCATTCGCTGCACGGCTACTTTCTTCGGCCGGGTAACCCGAACGAGCCGGCCGTGTTCATGGTCGATCGCATTCGGGACGGCCGGTCGTTCTGCACCCGTCGAGTGACCGGAATTCAGCACGGCAAGGCCATCTTCACGATGTCCGCCTCGTTCCACGGCGACGACGACGGGATCTCCCATCAGGACCTCATGCCCGAGGTAGTCGGACCGGAATCATTGCCCGACCCGACCACTCTGGCGGAGTACGACACCTCCTACTACAAGGAGTGGTCCGAATGGGACATCCGTCTCATTCCCGACGATCAGACCGTCAAGCATCCCAGTTTCGCTGCGCAGCAACGGGTCTGGTTCAGGTACCGCGACACGCTGCCCGACGATCAGGTGTTCCATGTCTGCGCGCTCGCCTACATGAGCGACATGACGCTCATCGGATCGGCCAAGGTGCCGCACCCGGACGCCGTCACGCAGACGGCCTCCCTCGATCACGCGCTGTGGTTCCTCAGGCCGTTCCGAGCGGACGAATGGCTGCTCTACGACCAGACGTCGCCGTCCGCTGATTTCGGACGAGCACTGGCACAGGGGCGAATCTTCGACATCTCCGGTCGTATGGTCGCCGCCGTCGTCCAAGAGGGACTGATGCGCTTCGAGCGGGACACCTCGAAGCCACACGTCGATCCCTTCGGATTGAAGTGACGCCGCCGACGATCGGCGTACTCGCACTGCAGGGCGATGTTCGCGAGCACTTGGCCGCACTGGAGTCGAGCGGTGCGCACGGAATCACCGTGCGGAGGCCGGACGAACTCGCCCGAATCGACGGGTTGATCATTCCCGGCGGCGAATCCACGACGATGAGCACTCTGCTCGGTGTATTCGATCTGCTCGGGCCGCTGCGCGCTCGTCTGGCCGAGGGTATGCCCGCGTACGGATCGTGCGCGGGGATGATCCTGTTGGCGTCGGACATTCTCGACACCAGGCCCGACGCGGAACACCTCGACGGTCTCGATATCACCGTGCGCCGCAACGCTTTCGGCCGACAGGTCGACTCGTTCGAGACCGATCTCGAATTCGCCGAGATCGAGGGCGGACCGATGCGCGCAGTGTTCATTCGTGCGCCTTGGGTCGAGCGTGTCGGTGCGGACGTCGAAGTACTCGCCACCGTCCCGAACGGGCCAGCTGCGGGCCGCGTGGTTGCCGTGCGGCAGAACCGAGTGCTGGCCACCAGCTTCCATCCCGAGGTCACCGGAGACGATCGAGTGCACCGACTCTTCGTGGACATGGTGCGCAGCGCGTAGAAACCCGTAATCGCCGGTTGGGGCGGAGCGATGACACGGGCGAGTAAAGTCGACAACACCGAATTCGAGCAGGAAGGGGCTCTATCGCATGAGCGGCCACTCAAAATGGGCCACCACCAAGCACAAGAAGGCGGTGATCGACGCCCGACGCGGCAAGTCGTTTGCCAAGCTCATCAAGAACATCGAGGTGGCGGCCCGCACGGGTGGTGGTGACCCCACGGGCAACCCGACGCTCTACGACGCCATCCAGAAGGCGAAGAAGACGTCGGTTCCCAACGACAACATCGAACGTGCGCGCAAGCGCGGAGCCGGCGAAGAAGCGGGCGGAGCCGACTGGCAGACCATCATGTACGAGGGTTACGGCCCCAACGGTGTCGCCATCCTCATCGAGTGCCTCACCGACAACCGCAATCGTGCAGCAGGCGAGGTTCGAGTAGCAATGACTCGAAACGGCGGAAACATGGCCGATCCGGGTTCGGTGTCCTACCTCTTCTCACGCAAAGGCGTCGTGACGCTCGAGAAGAACGGACAGAGCGAGGACGACGTGTTGATGGCGGTTCTCGAGGCCGGTGCCGAGGAAGTGAACGACAACGGCGACACGTTCGAGATCGTCAGTGAGCCGACCGATTTGATCGCAGTGCGTACCGCACTGCAGGACGCGGGCATCGACTACGACTCCGCGGAGGCGAGCTTCCAGGCTTCGGTCAACGTCCCGGTGGACGCGGACGGAGCGCGCAAGGTCTTCAAGCTGATCGACGCCCTCGAAGACAGCGACGACGTGCAGAACGTCTGGTCCAACGTCGACCTGTCGGACGAGGTCATGGCCGAACTGGACGACGAGGACTGACCCGGTCCTTTTGCTCACGGTGATCGACCGGGTGTCGTAGCCCTGATCCGTCGGTGCGCTCCGCTACGCTATCGAACAACAGTTCGTAAGCGGAAGGTGTGGTGGCGTGCGGGTGATGGGTGTCGACCCCGGTCTCACCAGGTGTGGGCTCAGTTTGATCGAGGGAGGCGTCGGTCGCACAGTCGTCGCTCTCGACGTGGATGTGGTCCGGACTCCCGCCGACATGGATCTCGCGCAGCGTCTGCTGCGGATATCCGAAGCAGCGGAATACTGGCTCGATACACACAAGCCGTCGGTCGTGGCGATCGAGCGAGTGTTCGCTCAGCACAACGTACGGACGGCCATGGGCACCGCGCAGGCAGGCGGCGTCATCGCACTGGCTGCGGCCCGGCGCGGTATCGACGTCTGCTTCCACACTCCCAGTGAGGTGAAGGCAGCCGTCACCGGCAACGGTTCGGCCGACAAGGCGCAGGTCACCGCCATGGTCATGCGCATTCTCGGGCTGCAGACCGCGCCGACTCCCGCTGATGCCGCAGATGCGTTGGCTCTGGGTATCTGTCACTGCTGGCGCGCCCCGATGATCGCCCGGATGGCCAAAGCCGAGGCGATGGCCGCCGAACAGAAGCGCAAGTACGACGCGCGTCTGGCCGAGGAACGCAAAGCTCGCGCCGCCGTGGCGCGCAAAATCGAGAAACTGGCCAAGAAGGAGGCGGGCGCACGGTGATCGCATCCATTCGCGGGTCGGTGATCGACATCGCTCTCGATCACGCAGTACTCGAGGCGGCCGGTGTCGGATATCGCGTCAATGCCACACCGGCGACGTTGGCGACGCTGCATCGGGGGAGCGAGTCCACTCTGCTCACCACCATGATCGTGCGCGAGGACTCGCAAACGCTGTACGGGTTTCCCGACAAGGAATCACGTGAGCTGTTCGAGCTGCTGCTCACGGTTTCCGGAGTCGGGCCACGAATTGCGATGGCCACACTTGCGGTACACGAACCCGACTCCCTGCGAACAGCTTTGGCGGACAGCGACATCGGGGCCCTCACCAGAGTTCCCGGTATCGGCAAGCGCGGGGCCGAGAGGATGGTGGTCGAGCTGCGAGACAAGGTCGACGCCGTTGTCGGCCGCGCCGGCAGTTCCGCGGTGCCCGGTTCCGGGGCCGGCAACTCGATGCGCGATCAGATCGTCGAAGCCCTGATCGGTCTCGGATTTCCGGCGAAGCAGGCCGAGGAGGCCACCGACGCGGTACTCGCACAGCAGCCCGAGGCCACGACGTCCACCGCACTGCGGGCCGCGTTGGCGTACCTCGGTAAGTCCAGGTAGGTCGGCGTGACCGAGGACGACGAGTTCGGGGAATCCCAGGTCGGTGCGGAGGCCATGTCCGACGACCTCGACATCGAGACCAGTCTGCGTCCGAAGAACCTCACCGATTTCATCGGTCAGCCTCGGGTGCGTGAGCAACTGCAGCTGGTGCTCTCGGGGGCGAAGATGCGCGGCGGCACCCCCGATCACATCCTGATGTCGGGTCCGCCCGGCCTGGGAAAGACCAGCATGGCGATGATCATCGCCGCGGAACTCGGCACGTCACTGCGGTTGACCTCCGGGCCCGCCCTCGAGCGTGCGGGCGATCTGGCCGCGATGCTCAGCAACCTCGTCGAAGGGGACGTGCTGTTCATCGACGAGATTCATCGGATCGCCCGGCCGGCCGAGGAAATGTTGTATCTGGCCATGGAGGACTTCCGTGTCGACGTGATCGTCGGCAAGGGGCCGGGAGCGACATCCATTCCCTTGGAGGTCGCCCCGTTCACTCTCGTCGGTGCGACCACCCGGTCCGGCGCGCTCACCGGACCGCTGCGCGACCGCTTCGGGTTCGTGGCGCACATGGATTTCTACGAGCCGAGTGAACTCGAACGAATTCTGATGCGATCCGCCGGGATTCTGGGTGTCCCCATCGACCGTGACGGCTGCGCCGAGATCGCAGGACGCTCGCGTGGCACACCCCGAATCGCGAACCGACTGCTGCGCCGAGTTCGCGACTACGCGGACGTGCGCGGGGACGGCACCGTCACCCAGGACACCGCCAAGGCCGCGCTCGTGGTCTACGACGTGGACAAGCTCGGACTGGATCGCCTCGACCGTGCCGTCCTCAGCGCGCTGATCCGAAGTTTCGGCGGGGGACCGGTGGGAGTGTCCACTCTCGCTGTCGCCGTCGGCGAGGAGCCCTCGACGGTCGAGGAAGTGTGTGAGCCGTTCCTGGTACGGGCCGGGATGATCGCCCGCACGCCGCGCGGTCGCGTCGCCACCGCCGCCGCCTGGCACCACCTCGGTCTCACCCCACCGCCGGACCTCGCAGTCGGGGGAATTTCGGTGCGATCGGCCGAGGTCCAGCAGGGATTATTCGAGTGAAACGGCCGCAACACGAGACGAACGGACCGAGCGGGCCACAGGTGATGGCACACTGGGTAGCTGCGAGGCCCGCACCAGCGATGTTCTCGCACGAGACAATGACGATTATCGAACCGAACTTCGAGGACTGACCTTCCGATGGATTTGCTGTTTCCGCTGCTGATCGTGGCCCTTCTGGTACCGCTGTTTCTCAACGCGCGCCGACAGAAGAAGGTGCTGGCCAAGACCACGGAAATGCAGGACTCGCTGAAGGTCGGCGACGAGGTCGTCACCACCGCAGGCCTGTATGCACGAGTGGTCCTCGTCGAGGACGACACGATCGACCTCGAGATCGCCGACGGCGTCATCACGACGTGGTCACGCGCCGTCGTGCGTGAGGTTCTGCCCGACGACACCGAGTTCGACGACGGCGAGTCGGACGAGAACACCTTCGATTCGGTGCCCGGCGCCGGCACCGCCGCGGTCGGCCCCACCGAGCCGGCAGCTCCGTCGCTGCACAAGGACGTCGGGAACCCCGCCGACGAAACCGTCGAGCAGACGACGAAGCGCCTCGAAAAAGAGTGACGTAACGAAGATCCGAACCGCTGTCGGAGACACAATCCGGCAGCGGTTTCGTCTGCGGTGTGCGTCGTGGTGCACAATCGCACCGCCCGCCGCTGACACAACGAGGCACGAGCCAACAGGAACAGACACTTTTCCACCGCCCAGAGGAGAATCACACACCGTGGCACCTTCCAGCGGATCGGTGCATCCCGCCCGCTATCTCGCCGTCTTCGCGGTGCTGATGGCGGCGGTGTATGCCCTGGTCTTCTTCACCGGAGACAAAGACCCCTCGCCGAAGTTGGGAATCGACCTGCAGGGCGGCACGCGAGTGACGCTGACTGCACGCACGCCCGACGGGAATGCGCCGTCGCAGGACAGCCTCAAGCAGGCGCAGCAGATCATCGAGACCCGCGTCAACGGTCTCGGCGTGTCCGGTTCCGAGGTGGTCATCGACGGCGACAATCTCGTCATCACGGTGCCCGGTGACGACAGCTCTCAGGCGAGAACTCTGGGGCAGACCGCTCGACTGTTCATTCGTCCGGTGGTGGGGTCGGTTGCACCATCCGCAGGCCAGGCGACGCCGGGTTCTCCGCAGACCCCGACGGACCCGGCTGCGCCGGCAGATCCGGCGACAGCCGTCGATCCTGCTGCTCCAGCTGCTCCGCAGAGTCGGGTGTTTCCGGCGCAGGATCCGACGACGGTAGACCCGACCCCCGCTCCGACAACCGGTGCTCCGGCCTCGGACGCACCCGCGACGGACGCCCCGACCTCGAGTGATCCCGCCGAAAACGCGTCGCTGTCCGACGCCGATCGCGCAGCCCAGGAGATCGCCGACGCGAAGGCGCTTCGTCAGAGCGAGGATCAGCAGATACAGCAGCTCGCCATGCAGTCGCTCGATTGCAACGCCGCGGACCCGCTTGCCGGCAACGACGATCCTGCACTCCCGCTCGTGGCCTGCTCCACCGACGGAACAGCTGTCTACCTTCTCGGTCCGACGATCATCGACGGTCAGCAGATCGCCGACGCGACGTCGGGATTCGACAACCAGCAGGCTCAGTTCCAGGTGAGCCTGACGTTCGATTCCGAGGGGTCGAACACCTGGGCGCAGTTCACGGCTGCGAACCTGCAGAAGCAGGCCGCATTCGTACTGGACTCGAAGGTGATCAGCGCGCCGGTCATTCAGGGTGCCACTCCCGCCGGTAGTGCCACGTCGATCACCGGCAACTTCAACGCGCAGAGCGCTTCCGAACTGGCCAACACGCTCAAGTACGGTTCGCTGCCACTGTCGTTCGTGTCCTCCGAGGCCGAAACGGTCTCGGCCACATTGGGATTGGCGTCACTCGAAGCAGGCCTGATCGCCGGTGCCATCGGCTTGGCACTCGTGCTGGTCTACTGCCTGCTGTACTACCGAGCCCTCGGCCTGCTCACGGCTCTGTCGTTGGCGCTGGCCGGGCTCGTCGTCTACGGCATTCTGATCCTGCTCGGCAGGTGGATCAGCTTCACCCTCGACCTCGCCGGCATCGCCGGCCTGATCATCGGTATCGGTATGACCGCGGACTCTTTCGTGGTGTTCTTCGAACGCATCAAGGACGAGATTCGCGAGGGCCGCAGCTTCCGATCAGCAGTGCCCCGCGGTTGGGCCCGCGCACGCAAGACCATCCTGTCCGGCAACGCGGTCAGCTTCATCGCCGCTGCCGTTCTGTACGTACTGGCAGTGGGTCAGGTGCGCGGCTTCGCGTTCACCCTGGGACTGACGACCATCCTCGACGTCATCGTCGTGGTGCTGGTGACGTGGCCGCTGGTGAATCTGGCGTCGAAGTCGAAATTCTGGTCCAAGCCGTCCGTCAACGGTCTCGGCGCGGTCCAGCAGATCGCGCTCGAACGAAAGCGCGCCGCCAACAAGGCAGTCGCCGTCAAGACCGGCGCCGCGTCGCCGTCGAAGGAGGCATGACATGTCCGATACGGCCACCTCGACCCCATCGCCTCTCGACGATTCGAGCGTCGACCAGTCCACGCAGCCCAGGCACAGTTGGTTATCTCGTCTCTACACCGGCACCGGTGCATTCGAGATCGTCGGACGCCGCAGGTTCTACTACGTGCTGACCGGCGTCATCGTGCTGATCTGCCTGCTCAGCTTCCTCGTGCGTGGGTTCACGCTCGGTATCGACTTCGAGGGCGGCACCCGCATCGCATTGCCCGCCGCGGACAACATCTCCACCGAGCAGGTCGAAACCGTCTACAACGACTCGCTGGGTATGCCCCCGGTGTCGGTCCAGACGGTCGGCTCGGGTGCCGCGGCCACGGTGCAGATCCGTTCCGAGGCGCTCGATCCAGCCGAAGTCGACACTCTTCGACAGGCGCTGTTCCAGTCCTTCCAGCCGCAGGACAACTCGGGCACCGCAACGCCCAATGCCATCAGCGTCTCCGACGTGAGTGAGACATGGGGGAGTCAGATCACCCAGAAGGCTCTGATAGCCCTCGCGGTGTTCCTGGTGATCGTCAGCATCTACATCGCCATCCGATACGAACGGGACATGGCGCTGGCGGCCCTGGCCGCATTGGGCTTCGACCTCGTCGTCACCGCGGGCGTCTATTCACTCGTCGGCTTCGAGGTGACCCCGGCCACGGTGATCGGTCTGCTGACCATTCTGGGATTCTCGCTGTACGACTCCGTCGTGGTGTTCGACAAGGTGGAGGAGAACACCCGAGGCATCTTGAACCTGCACCGCAAGACGTACGCGGAGCAGGCCAACCTTGCCGTGAATCAGACTCTGATGCGATCGATCAACACGACCGTGATCGGCGTTCTGCCGGTTATCGCGTTGATGATCGTCGCGGTCTGGCTGCTGGGCGTGGGAACGCTCAAGGATCTCGCTCTCGTGCAGCTCGTCGGCATGATCGTCGGTGCCTACTCGTCCATCTTCTTCGCCACGCCGCTGTTGGTGACCCTGAAGGAGAAGTGGGGCCCGGTCGCGGTCCACACTCGCAAGGTCCACTCCAAGCGTGCCGACGCGGCGGCGCGCGCCGCCGGTCTCGCACCCGAACCGGTGGCCGTCGGCGTGGATGTCAGCAAGGCGTCGGCATCGCAGCCCGGCAATCGCCCCACTGGGAAGCGGAACAAGAAGCGCCGATAGCGAGATCGTAGAGATGGAGAGTGCACGTGGAACGTAGGTGGAGCGCGGCACTGCTGGCAGCGGGTCTGGCCGCAGCGTCGCTCACCGCATGTTCGGCCTCGGAGGACAAGGTGCCTTCCATCGGGTACTCGTTCGACAACGTGGTGAACAACTACAACGCCAGGACCGTCGACGGGGCTGCGTCGGGAGCGCGTCAGGCGTTCACACGAGTCCAGGTCGGGTTCAGCTATCTGGGACCGGACGGTGATGCGCTGTCGGACAACGACATCGGTACCGTCGCGGTCGTGCCAGGGGACGTTCTGACGCTGCAGTACACGATCGCGCCTGCGGCGAAATACTCCGACGGCGCACCGATGGCGTGCGATGACCTGGTGCTGGCGTGGGCCGCCAACAGCGGCCGGTTCGCCACCGACCGTCCCCTGTTCGACGCGGCGTCGACGGCGGGATACTCCGACATCGCGAGCATCGACTGCGTCCCCGGGTCCAAGGACGCCACCGTCGTCTTCGCCCCGGGCCGCAGCTACCAGAACTGGCGAGCTCTGTTCGGTGCCACCGATCTGTTGCCCGCACACGTGGCTGCGCGCGCGGCCGGGGTACCGAACGTCGTCGATCCCATAGTGGCCGGCGATGACGGTGTCGTCTCTCGGATCGCCGATTTCTGGAACACCGGGTGGACGTTGACGCCCGGTTCTGTCGACACGTCTCTGTTGCCGTCGGCCGGTCCGTACCGCGTCGACTCGTACACCGCCGAGGACGGGTTGGTTCTGGTCGCGAACGACGCCTGGTGGGGCATTCCGCCCGAGACGCAGAGAGTCGTGATCTGGCCCAAGGGCACCGACGTCCCGGCGAAGATCAACGATGGATCTCTGGACGTGATCGACCAGGGTGCGGGCGCGAACGATCTGGGTTCGACAGAGGGGTTCGAGACCGTCACGGAACCGTCGCGAGGCGTCGAGCAGCTGACGTTCGCGACCCAGGGCGCGCTGGCGGAAGCGAGTGCTCGCCGGGCCGTGGCCGCATGCATCCCGCGAACGGACCTGTTCGACACACTCGGGCACCCTGGCTTCGAGGCACCGCCGGCCGGGCCCGGCTCCAGCGTCGTCGATTCTCGGCTGATGCAACCGGACACTCTGGTGTACCCCTCGGTTGCCGCGACGGTCGGCGACCGGTACCAGCGGTCGGACCTGGACCGCGCGGGCAAGGAACTGGCCGCATCGGGTAGCAGTGCGCTGACCGTACGCGTCGGCTACCTGGCACCGGACGCGCGCCGCGCTCAGCTGGTCAGCCGAATGGCGACCGATTGTGCGGCGGCGGGGATCACCGTCGAGGACGCGAGCTCACCGGAGTTCACGCCGTCCGCGCTTCGTGCCGGAACAGTGGACGCCGTTCTCGGCGGCGCGGGGTCGCTGCCAGGGCCGACCGGCTCGGCGTCGTCCGTCGTTGCACGGTACTCGTTGCGAACCGGTATCGGCCTCAACGTGGGCGGGTACAGCAACGGGCGGATCGACTCGATCGTCGACCAGCTGGCGGTGACCGACGATCCCGAGCGCGTGCTGGCGTTGGCGACCGAGGGCGAGAACATTCTGTGGAACGACATGCCGTCGCTTCCGCTGTACAGCGAGCCGCGCACCACCGTCGTGAGCGACGGTATGCAGGACGTCGTGGCCAACCCCACGGCGGCCGGTGCCGGCTGGAACATGGATCGGTGGGTACTTCTGAAATGAGCGATGCGACAGTGACTCAGGACGGCGGGGTGCGCGGTGATGCCGTGTCGGCCGTGCATCGGTTGACGCGGTGGGTGGACGATTTTCCCGTGGACGGGGTGCGGTTCGGCGACCTGACCCCGGTGTTCGCGGAGGGGCCCGCGTTGCGCAGCGTCGTCACGGCATTGGCGGAGGGTTTCGAGAACGTCGATCTGGTGGCGGGCATCGATGCCCGAGGGTTTCTGCTGGGAGCGGGCGTGGGACTCGAGCTCGGTTGCGGGGTGCTCGCTGTACGCAAGGCGGGCAAACTGCCGCCGCCCGTGCACTCGCGAACCTACGATCTCGAATACGGAACCGCGGAACTGCAGATTCCGACCTCCATCGAGCTGGCCGGTCGACGGGTGCTCGTGGTCGACGATGTCCTCGCCACCGGCGGTACCGTCGATGCGACAGCTCGGTTGTTGGCCGAGCAGGGCGCGGTGGTGGTCGGGGCGACCGTGGTGTTGGAAATCGAGGCGCTCGACGGCCGCAGCAAGTGCAGTGACTACCCGCTCGCCTGCCTGGTTCGAGTCTGAGGACTAAAGTCGACTGATACAGCGTCGACCGGATCTGTCCTGGCGTCGGCGCGAATGTGTGGCAGGAGGTGATGAGAGTGACCCGTTACATCGATCAGCCCTTGCCCGAGCGGCCCGCAGTCGCCGATCGGCCGGGAACCGGTGCGGATTCGGTCGCGTCCGGCGATACGAGCGCGGTCGTCGATACCGCAGTGGTCAACGATCCGGTGGTGGACAGACCGGGCGTGCGCGAGCCGGTGTCGAGTGATTCGGCGCAGGCCGACGACCAGGCGCCGTCGGGTGCACGCAATTCGGCACCCGTGCCCACCTCGGCCTCCCGTCGAGTTCGGGCGCGGCTCGCTCGTCGCATCACGGCCGGACGCAGCGCGGCGGTCAAGCCCGTCCTCGAACCTCTGGTCAGTCTGCATCGCGAGCTGTATCCCAAGGCCGATCTGACGCTGCTGCAGCGGGCCTACGACGTCGCGGACGAGCTGCATTCCACACAGATGCGCAAGTCCGGCGACCCGTACATCACCCATCCACTTGCCGTGGCGAACATCCTCGCCGAACTGGGTATGGACACCACCACGCTGGTTGCGGCCCTGCTGCACGACACGGTGGAGGACACCGGCTACTCGTTGGCCAAGTTGACCGAGGAGTTCGGTGACGAGGTGTCCCATCTTGTCGACGGGGTCACCAAGCTGGACAAGGTCGTACTGGGGACGGCCGCCGAGGGCGAGACCATCCGAAAGATGATCATCGCGATGGCGCGGGACCCGCGGGTGTTGGTCATCAAGGTCGCCGATCGACTGCACAACATGCGCACGATGCGATTCCTGCCCCCGGAGAAGCAGGCCCGCAAGGCCAAGGAAACACTGGAAGTCATTGCGCCGCTTGCTCATCGGCTGGGTATGGCCACCGTCAAATGGGAGCTCGAAGACCTGGCCTTCGCCATTCTCCATCCCAAGAAGTACGACGAGATCGTTCGGTTGGTCGCAGATCGGGCACCGTCCCGCGACACGTACCTCGAGAAGGTACGGGCCGAGATCAACGCCACACTGGCGGCATCGAGAATCAGCGCCGTCGTCGAGGGACGTCCCAAGCACTACTGGTCGATCTACCAGAAGATGATCGTCAAGGGCCGCGACTTCGACGACATCCACGACCTCGTGGGAGTGCGCATTCTGTGCGACGAGATCCGCGACTGCTATGCCGCGGTCGGCGTCGTGCACTCGCTGTGGCAGCCGATGGCGGGCCGCTTCAAGGACTACATCGCGCAGCCACGGTACGGCGTCTACCAGTCGCTGCACACCACGGTGATCGGGCCCGAGGGCAAGCCACTCGAAGTGCAGATTCGCACCAGGGACATGCACCGCACCGCGGAGTTCGGTATCGCTGCTCACTGGCGATACAAGGAGACCAAGGGCAAGCACTCTCAGGACAACGCCGAGGTCGACGACATGGCGTGGATGCGCCAGTTGCTCGACTGGCAGCGTGAAGCGGCCGACCCGGGCGAGTTCCTCGAATCTCTGCGCTACGACCTGGCGGTCAAGGAAATCTTCGTCTTCACCCCGAAGGGCGATGTCGTCACGCTTCCCGCCGGATCCTGTCCGGTCGACTTCGCCTATGCGGTGCACACCGAAGTGGGTCACCGCTGTATCGGAGCCCGGGTCAACGGTCGCCTGGTGGCACTCGAACGGACCCTCGACAACGGCGAGGTGGTCGAGGTCTTCACGTCCAAGGCCGTCACGGCCGGGCCGAGTCGAGATTGGCAGGGCTTCGTCGCGTCACCGCGTGCGAAGACCAAGATCCGTCAGTGGTTCGCCAAGGAACGTCGCGAAGAGGCCCTCGAAGCCGGTAAGGACGCCATCGCGAAAGAGGTCCGTCGCGGCGGACTTCCGTTGCAGCGCTTGATGAATGCCGAGTCCATGTCGGCCATCTCCCACGAACTGCGGTACGTGGACGTGTCGGCGCTGTACACCGCGGTCGGTGAGAACCACGTTTCTGCTCGCCACGTCGTGCAGAGGCTGGTCGCTCATCTCGGTGGTGTCGGTGACGTCGAGGAAGAGCTCGCGGAGCGCTCTACGCCGTCGACCATTCCGACCAGACCGCGTCAGGTCGGAGACGCCGGGGTGCTGGTCACCGGTGCCGAGGGTGTCGTGGCAAAACTCGCCAAGTGCTGCACCCCTGTGCCCGGGGACGAGATACTCGGGTTCGTCACCCGCGGCGGGTCGGTCAGCGTCCACCGCACCGACTGCACCAATGCGCGGTCGCTCGAGGAGCAGTCCGAGCGCTTCATCGAGGTGCAATGGGCACCGTCGGCCTCCTCGGTGTTCCTCGTGGCCATTCAGATCGAGGCCCTGGACCGGCATCGGTTGCTCTCGGACGTCACGAAGGCTCTGGCCGACGAGAAGGTCAACATCCTCTCGGCATCCGTCGCGACGTCGGGCGATCGGGTGGCTATCAGCAAGTTCACGTTCGAGATGGGTGACCCCAAGCATCTGGGGCACGTGCTGAACGTCGTGCGCAACGTGGAGGGCGTGTACGACGTGTACAGGCTCACGTCGGCGGCCTGACCGAATTCCGACCCGATACGACAACAGGGTGAGCAGAAATTTCTGCTCACCCTGTCGTCGTCGTGCGGTACCTCAGGTTGCCGAGGTGATGACCACCGGATTCGCTGGTGCGCCGTCCTCTGCACCGCCGCTGACTCCACCGGCCGCAATGGCGTCCAGGGTCTGCAGGCCGGCATCGGAGATGGTGCCGAACACCGTGTACTGCGGCGGCAGCACAGAGTCGGCGTACACCAGGAAGAACTGGCTGCCGTTGGTGTCAGGGCCTGCATTGGCCATGGCCAGGGTGCCACGGGGGTAGACGACCGGGTTCTGGGCCTGCGCGGGATCGTCGGCGAACGCCGTTGTGGGGTATTCGTTGGCGAAGCTGTAGCCGGGGCCGCCACGGCCCGATCCCGACGGGTCGCCGCATTGCAACACTTCGAGGCCGGGGGACGTGGTCAACCGATGACACGGTGCGCCGTCGAAGTAGCCCTGCTGAGCCAGGCTGACCACACTGTTGACGGCGCACGGGGCCTCGGTACGGTCGAGCGTCATTCCGATGTCGCCCTGGGTCGTCGACAGCGTCACGTCGACCGTTCCGAAGACGTCGATGTTCTCGGTCGGAGGCGGAGCAACCTCCTTGGCAGCCGGAGACTCCGCCGGGTACGCACACGAGACCGTATCGGTGGTCGGCTGCGGAACGGGCGGCAGCGCACCGAACCGCGACAGATTCAGAGGCGGCCGCGGGGTGGTCGTCGTGGCCGACGTCGAGGCAGCGGTCGTCGAACCGGCCGGAGTGGGCGTGGCAGCGGTCTCCGTCGATCCGGAGCAGCCGGCGAGAAGAAGTGCCGCAGCGGAGGCTGCGATCACCAGACCGGGTACGCGTGTCACAGGTCGCTCTGCATCGAGGTGATGTCCACCGGCTCGGCCGGTGCACCGTCGGAGGCACCGCCCTGCGCCCCCTTGGCCGCGATGGCATCCAAGGTGGCGAGACCGGTCTCGTCGATCGTGCCGAAGGCGGTGTAGGCGGGCGGGAGTTGCGAATCGCCGTAGACGAGGAAGAACTGGCTGCCGTTGGTTCCCGGGCCGGCGTTGGCCATCGCCAGGGTTCCGCGGGGGTACAGGACGGGAGTCTGCGCGGCAGGATCGCCCTCGGCGTACGTGTCGGTGGGGAACTCGTCGGCGAACTGGTAGCCCGGCCCGCCACTACCGGAGCCGGTGGGATCGCCGCACTGCAGCACCTGCAGGCCGGCACCCGTCGTCAGGCGGTGGCAGGTGGTGCCGTCGAAGTAGCCCTGATTGGCCAGGGACACGAAACTGTTCACCGTGCACGGGGATTCGGGGTTGTTCAGGGTCAGGCCGATGTTGCCGGCGGTGGTGGCCATGCTGTAGCTCAAGGGCTCGTCGCTGGTGGGGATGTTCTCGGTGCGGGGAGGGGTGTTGGGCTTGGCGGCCGGCTGCGCGGCGGCTGGGTAGGAACAGTTCACCGTCTCGGGCAGCGGTTCCGTACGGCCCGCAGCGATGATCGAATCGGCCGGTGCAGACGTGGTCGAGTCCTGCGCCGTGCTCGCGTCGTCGTCACCGCGGGTCACCACGAAGACGACCGAGACAACGGCCACGACCGCAACCACACCGAGGATGGAGCCGGCGATCGTCAACTGCTTCCGACGTCGTGCTCGCTCTGCACGTCGTACGAGTTGGCGTTCGAGCTTTCGCTTGGCAGCCTCGCGCCGTTGCTCGTTGCTGGGCAATTCGTGTCCTCCCGCTTGTCCTGGTTCGACCACGCCTGCTCGCTGAGCGGGTGGGTCGTGTGGTAGCCGGCCGACAATCGGCCAACGCGAGTTTGCCATCATTGCCTGAGAGCATGCTGGGGGGACCCGACGAGAACCTCCCCACTAAGCTGGCTCGGTACTTCGGCCTCTGCCTCTTAGGAGCGATTGTCTTGCTCGTCACCGGATTCCCCGCAGGAATGTTTCAGACGAACTGCTACATCCTCGCTCAGGACGACGCATCCGAGTGCGTCGTGGTCGATCCCGGCCAGGATGCCGCCGATCCGTTGGTCGAGTTCCTGACGCGATCCTCGCTGAACCCGACGGCGGTGCTGCTGACCCACGGTCATCTGGACCACACGTGGTCCGTGGAGCCGGTCTGCTCGAAGTACGGAATCCCCGCATACATCGCGCCCGAGGATCGATACATGTTGGCGGACCCGATCAAAGGGACCGGTCCGACGCTCGCTGCCGTGCTCGGCGACCTCGAGTTCCACGAGCCGGACGAGGTCATCGAGTTGGCGCACGAGCAACGTCTGAGCCTCGCGGGAATCGACTTCACGGTCGTGCACACTCCAGGGCACACGCAGGGCTCGGTGGTGTTCCTCACCGAGGCCAACGGTCCCGACGGGACGGTTCCGTTGGCGCTGACCGGCGACACCTTGTTCGCCGGGTCGATCGGCCGGACAGATCTGCCCGGCGGCGACCACGATCAACTTCTACGGTCCATCGCGTCGCGGTTGCTGCCGCTGCGCGACGAGACCGTCGTGCTCCCCGGACACGGCGGACAGAGTTCCATCGGTCAGGAGCGCGGGTCCAATCCGTTCCTCGTTGGACTCGGCGACCCCGAGCAAGGAAAGCTGTGACCGTGAGCAAGCCGACCACCTTTTCCGCGCCCAAGGGCATTCCCGATTACTTCCCCCCGAATTCGGCCGAATTCGTCGCTGTCCGGGAGGGCCTCCTCGGTGCCGCCCGCGCCGCCGGGTACGGCCATATCGAACTCCCGATCTTCGAGGACACCGGGTTGTTCGCCCGGGGAGTCGGCGAATCGACCGACGTGGTCAGCAAGGAGATGTACACCTTCTCCGATCGCGGCGACCGATCGGTGACATTGCGTCCCGAGGGCACCGCCGGGGTCATGCGCGCTGTGATCGAGCACGGCTTGGACCGCGGGGCGCTGCCGGTCAAGTTGGCCTACGCCGGACCGTTCTTCCGGTACGAGCGCCCGCAGGCCGGCCGCTACCGCCAACTGCAGCAGGTCGGTGTCGAGGCGATCGGCGTCGACGACCCGGCGCTGGACGCGGAGGTCATCGCCGTGGCCGACGCCGGGTTCCGCGCCCTCGGTCTTACCGGCTTCAGGCTCGAGATCACCTCGCTCGGTGACGACACCTGCCGCCCGCAGTATCGAGAGTTGCTGCAGCAGTTCCTCTTTGCGCTTCCGTTGGACGAGGACACGCGTCGACGCGCCGAGATCAACCCGCTGCGGGTTCTCGATGACAAGCGGCCGGAGGTTCGCGAGATGACTGCCGACGCGCCGTTGATGCTCGACCATCTCTCCGATTCTGCGAAGCAGCACTTCGACGAGGTGCTGGCCTACCTCGATGTGATGAATGTTCCGTACCTGGTCAACCCGCGCATGGTTCGTGGACTCGACTACTACACGAAGACGACGTTCGAGTTCGTGCACGACGGCCTCGGGGCCCAATCGGGCATCGGCGGCGGCGGCCGCTACGACGGCCTGATGGAGCAGTTGGGCGGGCAGGCGCTGTCGGGTATCGGATTCGGGCTCGGTGTCGACCGCACCGTCCTCGCGTTGGCCGCCGAGGGCAAGACCGCAGGCACGACGTCGCGGTGTCAGGTGTTCGGCATCCCGATGGGTGCCGCGGCCAAACTCGCGATCGTCGACATCGCGGCGCAGTTGCGTGAACGTGGCATCGCGGTGGACATGGCGTACGGAAATCGCGGCATGAAGGGAGCGATGAAAGCGGCCGATCGTTCGGGAGCCCGATACGCACTCGTGCTGGGCGATCAAGAGCTGTCGGCCGAATCCATCGTGATGAAAGACCTTTCGAACGGCGAGCAGGAGACGGTCGCGTTGGCCGACGTGGTCGACGTCCTCGGAGTGCACCTTGGCCGATGACCCTCGGCCCTCGGCGGGTCCGGTAGCCCTCGATCTGGTCTCGGCGGAGTTCCTCGCGCCGCGGTTGCGCAAGATCGTGGTCGGTTCGCTACTGGTCGGAGTCGTGCTGGGCGTCGTTCTGGCGCTCGTCGTCCCCGTGTGGGTGGCAGTCCTCGTCGGAGTGATCGTCGGTGGTCCGGCGGCGCTGTCGGGTTGGCTGGGATTGCGCCGCCGGGTGTGGATCGACGGGCCACGGCTGTGCGCTCGGGGACTGCGTACCCGACGGCTGAACATGCCGGAGGTGGTGACGGCGGAAATGACCATCCGCACGGCCGGAATCGACCAGATCTCGCTGCGGCTCTACGACGGTCGTACTCGTATCGTTCTGCCGTTGGCGCTCTACACCAGGGGTGGCGGCCGCGAACTGCCGATTCTTGCGTTGCGCACGCTCGCCGATTCGCTGTGGACCACCGAACTCGTTCCCGCGGCGGCCATCGCGTCGGTGCTGGTGGATCAGCTGCGGGCCGAGGCGCGCGACGCCGGGCTGGACGAACGGCCCCTCTACCGAGCGATCGAACTGGTTCGCAGCAAGGGTCGCACTCCGCACGCGACGTTGACCGACCGGGAGGTCGCGCAGCTGCTCGGATGAGAGCGGACGGCTCTCAGGTCACCAGGAATGCGTCGAGCACCACGGCCTCGGCCGATCGTGAGCCGGAGGTGACGACGAGGGCCCGGTTGAGGTACGTGAACTTCGGAACAGCGGTCGACACTCGCAACGTGCCGCGGAAGTAGTAGGTCGCCGGGTCGACCTCTCGGTCGGGATCGTTCAGAGCGTCGATGACCTCGGCCGGTCCGAACTGGACTCCTCGGTAGTCGAGCGAAAGGTAACCGCCGGTTGCCAATTCGAGGACGAGATCGCTGCTGAACTCGGTGCACCCGTCGGGCCGGGTGACGCTGACGACGGTCGATCGAGCAGCCAGAGTGCCCTCGATGTCCGGGCCGGGTGCGGCCCCGCCGAGGACGGTGGTGACGACTCGGTCGCCTTCGGGCACCGAACCGATCTCGATGGCCGGTCCCAGGGTGAGGCCCAGGCGCAGAATGGGTTCCAGGGTCGGTGTGTTCGGGGCGGTCACGTGCGGTGCACTCCTAGGATCGACTTCGGGCCCTACGCTATCGCTTGTCGGCTGCCGGACCCGACCGGGGGATGCGGGGGAGCGATGCCGACCTTGACACGGCATAGAACAAATGTTCGACTGTGTGCATGCGATGGGCCGGTCAGACTCTCGATGCCGCAGACGAGGGCGCGCTACCGGGGCTGGAACGGTCCGGGCTCGTCCGCAGCGTGCAGACCCCGGAGTTCGAGGGCATCACATTTCACGAGGTGCTGTGCAAGAGTGCCCTGAACGAGGTTCCGGGCGAATCGCAGGTGCCGTTCTCGTGGACCGTCAATCCGATGTGCGGATGCTCGCATGCGTGCCGGTACTGCTTCGCGAGGCCGACACACGAATACCTGGACCTCGATTCCGGCAACGATTTCGACTCGCAGATCGTCGTCAAGACGAACGTTGCGGCAGTCCTCCGCAAAGAGCTCGCACGTCGATCCTGGAAGCGGGAGCCGGTCGCGCTGGGGACCAACACCGATCCCTATCAACGCGCCGAGGGGCGATATCGGTTGATGCCCGGCATCATTCGCGCGTTGACCGAGTCGGGTACGCCGTTCTCGATCCTGACCAAGGGAACGCTGTTGCGACGGGATCTGCCGCTGCTGACCCTGGCTGCACAGAAGGTCGACGTACACGTGAGCATCAGTTTGGCGATCCACGATGCAGATTTGCAGAAGCAGCTCGAACCCGGAACACCAAGTCCGCGAGCAAGGTTGGACCTCATCCGCGCCGTGCGGGATGCGGGACTCGACTGCGGTGTGCTGGTGGCGCCGGTCATTCCGTTTCTCACCGACGGAGCCAAACAACTCGACGGGCTGATCGCTGCGCTGGCCGAGGCCGGGGCGACGACCGTCACGGCGCTGCCGATGCATCTTCGATCGAGCACCAAGGACTGGTACATGAGCTGGCTGGTGAAGGAGCACCCGGCGTTGGTACGCAGATACCGCCAGCTCTACGGACACGGGGCGTACGTCACTCCGGAGTACAAGCAGTGGCTGAAGGCGAGAATCGATCCGCTGCTCGACACCTACGGTTTCGCCGCCGACCAGACCCGCGCGTTGCCCGCGAACGAGCCTGCCGAACCCCGCGGGTTGGTGACCTCGGGGCCGGCACTCACGCTGTTCTGAGCAGTACTGGTTCAGGGATTGTCGAGGTCGCGAGCCGAGAACGTGTCGCAGGCGGCCACTTGTCCGGTCTCGTAGCCGGTGGAGAACCACGCCTGGCGCTGGGCGGACGAGCCGTGCGTCCAGCCCTCGGGGTTGACCCGGCCGGTGGACGCCTGCTGAATCCGGTCGTCGCCCACCGAGGATGCGGCGGACAGTGCGTCGTCGATCTGGGCGGAGGTCAGCGGTTCGAGAAATGGGACGCCGCTCTTCGGGTCGACGGTCTCGGCCGCGTAGTGCGCCCAGATTCCTGCGTAGCAATCGGCTTGCAATTCCACCCGCACGCCACCGGACTCGGGACCCTGAGGGTCTTGCTGTGCGCGCCCGATGTCGCCCAACTGGTTCTGGATGTGGTGGCCGATCTCGTGCGCCACGACGTACTCCTGTGCCAGTGGCCCACCGCTGGAGCCGAACTGATCGACCAGGACCTGAAAGAAGCTCGTATCGAAATACGCCGTGGAATCGGCCGGGCAGTAGAACGGCCCGACGGCGCTGGTGGCGTTGCCGCAGCCGGTGTTCGTTGCTCCGGAGAACAACCGCACGTCCGGCTGGACGTAGGCGACGCCGGTTTGAGGCTGCAGCTGCGATTCCCAGACGGTGTCCAGGCTTCCCACCGTGAAGTCGACGCGGCAGTTCACGTTGCTGTTCGCGTCTGCTACGTCGCAGTCGAGTGTTCCGGACGACCCGTCCTCGCCCTGCCCGGCGGAGCTGTCGCCCCCACTGATTTGGTTCAGTATTGCTCCCGGGTCGCCGCCGAAGAGCAGCGCGAGGACGATGATGACCAGCCCACCCGCGCCACCGCCGATCGCCAACTTGCCGCGTCCGCCGCCTCCGCCGCTACCACCGACGGAGACTCGGCCCGGTGTCGTTTGCGAGCCTTCTCTGAACGTCATGCTGGAGTTCCCCTCCGCCGAGCCCGCATACTCCGTGCGAACCGATACCGCCACTGTCGGTCTTAGCTTCGCATGCCGGGACGGGATCTCGTTTCCTTCTGCGGCGATGCGCTCCGTAGGATCGGTGAGCGAAGAACACGATCAGCGGATTTTTCTCGAAAGGACACCCGTGCTGCGCACCCATCTCGCCGGCTCATTACGCCCCGAGCACGTCGACCGAACTGTGACGTTGACGGGATGGGTGGCCCGTCGACGCGATCACGGTGGCGTCATCTTCATCGATCTGCGTGACGCATCCGGTGTGTCTCAGGTCGTCTTCCGCGAGGGAGCAGCGCTCGAGCAGGCCCACCGACTGCGCGCCGAGTACGTGGTGAAGGTGACCGGCAAGGTCGAGGGTCGTCCCGAAGGCAACGCGAACTACGAGATCCCCACCGGTGCCATCGAGGTCGAGGCATCCGAGATCGAGGTCCTGTCCGAGGCCGCACCGTTGCCGTTCCAGCTCGACGATCAGCCCGGTGAGGAAGCACGCCTCAAATACCGCTACCTCGACTTGCGCCGTGAGGGCCCCGGCCATGCGATTCGACTGCGTTCGCACGTCAACGCCGCCGCCCGATCGGTTCTGGCGCACCACGAGTTCGTCGAGGTCGAGACCCCGACGCTGACGCGTTCCACCCCCGAGGGCGCACGGGACTTCCTCGTTCCCGCTCGTCTGCAGCCGGGTAGCTTCTACGCACTGCCGCAGAGCCCGCAGCTGTTCAAGCAGCTGCTGATGGTCGGAGGTATCGAGCGGTACTACCAGATCGCTCGCTGCTATCGAGACGAAGACTTCCGGGCCGATCGTCAGCCCGAGTTCACCCAGCTCGACGTCGAGATGAGCTTCGTCACCCAGGACGACGTCATCCTGTTGGCCGAAGAAATTCTGGCGTCGCTGTGGAAGCTCGTCGGGCACCACTTCACGGCACCCATCCCGCGGATCACCTACGCCGAGGCCATGCGCCGGTACGGCTCCGACAAGCCCGATCTTCGATTCGACATCGAACTGGTCGAGTGCACGGATTTCTTCTCCGACACCACGTTCCGCGTCTTTCAGGCTCCGTACGTCGGTGCGGTCGTCATGCCCGGCGGTGCGTCGCAGCCCCGTAAGCAGCTCGACCGTTGGCAGGAATTCGCCAAGCAGCGTGGACACAAGGGCCTGGCCTACGTGCTGGTCGGTGAGGACGGCACCCTCGGCGGCCCGGTCGCGAAGAACTTGACCGACGCCGAACGGGACGGCCTCGCTGCGCACGTCGGCGCGAAGAACGGCGACGCGATCTTCTTCTCCGCCGGTCCGGTCAAGGCCTCCCGCGGACTGCTCGGCGCCGTCCGCGGCGAGATCGCACGCAAGCTCGACCTGATCGACCCCAAGGCGTGGGCGTTCGTGTGGGTCGTCGACGCGCCGCTGTTCGAGCCCACGTCCGACGCCACCGCCAGTGGCGACGTCGCCGTCGGGTCCGGGGCGTGGACGGCCGTGCACCATGCGTTCACGTCGCCGAAGCCGGAGTCGATGGACACATTCGACACCGATCCGGGATCTGCTCTGGCCTACGCCTACGACATCGTCTGCAACGGAAACGAGATCGGCGGCGGCAGTATTCGTATCCACCGCAAGGACATTCAGGAACGAGTGTTCGCGATCATGGGGATCGGCAAGGAAGAGGCCCAGGAGAAGTTCGGCTTCCTTCTCGATGCCTTCAGCTACGGCGCGCCGCCGCACGGCGGAATCGCGTTCGGTTGGGATCGCATCACCGCGCTGCTTGCCGGAGTCGATTCCATCCGTGAGGTCATCGCATTCCCCAAGTCCGGTGGCGGCATCGACCCGTTGACCGACGCGCCCGCACCGATCACCGCGCAGCAGCGCAAGGAATCGGGCGTCGACTTCACGCCGGAGAAGAAGGAAGAAGCGCCGACAGAGGCCTAGCCTCCACCCGAGGTCCGCAAGAACGAATGTCCCCGTAACGCAGTGCGTTACGGGGACATTCGCGTCTGTCGTGGTGCGAGATCAGCGCGCGGGAGTCAGGGGCCCGCCGGTGAGTACGCGGTAGGCGTAGTTGGTGGCGATCACCGAGACCGGAAGGGTGACGAGCAGACCGAGGCCGCACAGCACAATGCCGATGAAGTTGATGGCGGCGAGGGCCAGCAACAGCAGCAGGACCGGGCCGAAGTTCTTGACCGTCAGGTCGATAGACGACTTGATCGACTCGATCGCCGACTGGTTTCGATCGATCAGGAAAGTCAGTGCGAAGTTCGCGAGGAAACCGATCACGACCAGCAGGACGGTGCCCAGGAAAGGAACGAAGCTCAGCACGACGCTGGCCACCGTCCAGATCAAAGCCAGTACCGCAATCTGCGGAACGTTCGTGAGTTGGAAGAACCTGCCGAACGTCGGCTTCTGTGGCCCACCCGTTTCGTCCAACGCTCCCCGTACGTATGCCGCATTCACGAAGTAGGACACGAATGTCGCGATCGTGGTCACCACCAGGAATGCGCCCGACGTCGCCGCGACGGCAGTACTTTCACCTCGGTCGGCAGCAGCGACCGCGGCCGTCAGGGTCGATGCGAACGTGACGATGAACACGGCGACGCTGACCGCCCACACGATGGCCGTGATACCGAGCCACGGTCCGGTGTTGGCCTTGAACTTGTCGAAGCCGTAGCTCAGTGCAGCACCGACGTCGAGTCGACCGGGGTTGGGTCCGAGAGGTGTCTGTCCGTAGTTCTGATTTCCGTAGTTCCCGTAGTTTCCCGGCGGCGGTGGGTAGTTTCCGGGAGGGGGTGGGTAGCCGCCCGGAGGCGGATAGCCGCCCTGAGGTGGGTAGTTTCCGGGCGGCGGTGGGTAGTTTCCGGGAGGGGGAGGATAGCCGCCCTGAGGCGGGTAGTTGCCTTGGGGCGGGTAGTTGCCGGGCGGTGGCGGGTAGCTGCCCTGAGGCGGGTAGTTGCCGGGTGGTGGGTACCCGTTTCCCGGTGTCTGCGGCGTGTTCGGGTCCGGCTGGTCCGGGTTGGGTCCGCGACCGTATTGCGGTCCGTCGGGCGGGTTTTCACTCACGGTTCACCCTTCATGTCTGGCGTGGTACGTCGACGATTCGTCCGCATTTTCGAAGCTGAGCGAACCGTAGACCGATGAGGCGTGTCAAGGCGTTCGACACGTGGACGGTCGTGCGGGCCCGAATACCGTCGGGCATCGTCGATGGTTCGAATTCTTGCCGAGCGCACCGGGCCGGGGCCCACTAGGGTTGTTGTTTCTACCCATACCGGGACTATCACGAGGGGCTCGCCGTGGGCATCAAGGTTGCACTCGAACATCGCACCAGTTACCGATTCGACCGCACGGTCAAGATCTTTCCGCACGAGATCAGGCTGCGACCGGCACCGCATTCGCGCACTCCCATCGAGGCGTATTCGCTGAAGATCGAGCCGGCCGAGCATTTCGTCAACTGGCAGCAGGACGTCTTCGGCAACTTTCTCGCCCGCGTGGTGTTCCCCGAGCGAACCGACCATCTGTCCATCACGGTCGGACTCGTTGCGGACATGGCGTCGATCAATCCGTTGGATTTTTTCGTCGAGGAATGGGCGGAGCACTTCGGCTTCGCATACGAGGAACACGATCTGCCCGATCTCGAGCCCTATCTTCGCCCGGTGGACGAGGACAAGGCCGGTTCCGGGCCCGGACCGGTCGTGTCCGCGTGGGTGGAAAAGCTGCAGGCCGCCGTCGTCGAGCGGGGAGAATCGTTGCGCACCATCGACTTTCTCGTCATGGCCAATCAGGCCGTGATGGCGGACGTCGGCTACTCCGTGCGGATGGAGCCCGGAGTGCAGACCCCGGACCTGACGTTGACGTCCGCCGTGGGATCGTGCCGCGACTCCGCGTGGTTGCTGGTGTCGGTCCTTCGTCAGATGGGCCTGGCCGCGCGTTTCGTCTCGGGTTACCTCGTCCAATTGTCCTCGGACGTGAAATCGCTGGACGGTCCGTCCGGGCCGGTCGAGGACTTCACCGACCTGCACGCCTGGACCGAGGTGTATCTCCCCGGTGCCGGTTGGGTCGGAATGGACCCCACCTCGGGCCTGTTCGCCGGCGAGGGGCACATTCCACTGTCGGCCACGCCGCATCCGTCGACCGCGGCCGCAATTTCCGGCGCGACGAGCAAATGCACAGCCGAACTGGACTTCTCGAACACTGTGGTGCGTGTTCACGAGGATCCGCGTACAACGTTGCCATACACGGCCGAGCAGTGGGACGCGATCGAGGCCACGGCCGAGAAGATCGACCGGCGCATGCTCGATCAGGACATTCGATTGACCGTCGGTGGTGAGCCGACGTTCGTCGCCATCGAGAACCAGGAAGCGCCCGAGTGGAACACCACCGCAGACGGTCCGCACAAGCGCAAGCTGGCCAGCGTTCTCGCAGAACGACTTCGAACCATCTACGCGCCCGACGGCATGGTCCAGCGCAGCCAGGGCAAATGGTATCCCGGTGAGCCTCTCCCACGATGGCAGGTGGGTTTGTTCTGGCGCACCGACGGCCAGGCACTGTGGCACGACTCGGACCTCATAGCCGATCCGTGGTCGGCGCACGATCTGCGTCCTGATCCAGTCGACAATTCCGTATCGCAGAAGCTGATCGACCGACTGGTCGACGGATTGGGTCTGCCCGCCTCGCAAGCGCGTCCGGCCTACGAGGATCCGCTCGTCAAGCTGTTGGATCTGGTGCGTCAGCCCTACGGGGATCCTCCGGCCGACGCCGACGATCTCGAACCGGGGACAGATTCCGCAGCTGCGAGAAGGCTTCTCCTCGAACGGCTCGACGCCAGTACCGACGAACCGGCGGCATTCGTGCTGCCGATCTCGCGGACCGAGGACGGCACTGGCTGGCAGAGCGCAGACTGGAAGCTGCGACGTGGGCGAATCGTGTTGTTGGAGGGGGATTCTCCCGCCGGGCTCCGTCTGCCGCTACGAGCGATCTCGTGGGACGGGGGTCCGGTCGAGAACCCGGCCGATCCCACCGCACCGAAACCCGATCTGCCGACCCCGCAGCTGACGCAGCAACCACCCCGGGCCGTCGACCCGGCCGAGTCGCGCTACGCGCAGGCGGTGCGGGAGACGTCCGGAGTGGGTGGAACTGCGGTGACCGCACTGGTCGCCGAGGTACGCGACGGCGTACTGCACGTGTTCATGCCGCCGATGGATCGATTGGACGACTTCGTCGATCTGGTCTCTCGGGTGGAGCGCGCCGCATCCGCGATCGAGACACCGGTCGTCCTCGAGGGTTACGGCCCGCCTTCGGATCCCCGTATCCAAACCCTCACGGTCACTCCGGATCCCGGGGTCATCGAGGTGAACGTTCAGCCGACGTCGTCGTGGGCGGAGCAGAACGAGCTGATGGAGCGCTTGTATCTCGAGGCGCGTAAATCACGGTTGAGTACCGAGGGTTTCGACAACGACGGCACCACTCGCGGCACCGGCGGTGGTAACCACATCACTCTGGGTGGCGTCACACCGTCCGATTCGCCGGTGCTGCGCCGACCGGACCTGCTGGTGTCTCTGTTGACACACTGGCAACGTCACCCGTCGCTGTCGTACCTGTTCTCGGGTCGATTCATCGGTACCACCTCGCAGGCCCCCCGAGCCGACGAAGGTCGTGAGGAGTCGCTCTACGAGCTCGAGGTTGCGTTCAGCGAGATCAAGCGTCTGACCGGTGCCGACCGTTCGGCATCGCCGTGGGTCGTCGATCGGGCGCTGCGGCACCTGCTCACCGACATCACCGGGAACACGCACCGTGCCGAGTTCTGCATCGACAAGCTGTACAGCCCCGACTCCACCCGCGGCAGGCTCGGTCTGCTCGAACTTCGCGGATTCGAGATGCCGCCGCATCATCAGATGGCGATGGTGCAGTCCTTACTCGTGCGCTCGATGGTCTCGCGATTCTGGGATACCCCGCTCGAAGCACCACTGATTCGGCACGGTGCCAACCTGCACGGTCGATACATGTTGCCGCACTTCGTGATCGGTGATATCGGCCGGGTCGCCGAGGACCTCCGCGAGCACGGCATCGAATTCGATACCAGCTGGCTGGACCCGTTCACCGAGTTTCGTTTCCCGCGCATCGGTACCACCGTCGTCGGCGATGCCGAGATCGAACTGCGCGGTGCAATCGAGCCGTGGAACACGCTCGGGGAGGAGTCGACGTCGTCGGGCACGGCGCGCTACGTGGACTCCTCGGTCGAGCGCATCCAGGTTCGCGTTGCCGGTGCCGATGTGGGCCGCTACCTGTTGACCTGCAACGGGGTGCCGGTACCGATGTTGCGCACCGAGCGACAGGACGTCCAGGTCGCCGGAGTTCGCTATCGCGCCTGGCAACCGCCAAGCGCGCTGCACCCCACGATCGAGGTGCAGAGTCCCTTGCGATTCGATCTGGTGGAGATGCAAACCGGACGCGCAGTCGGCGGGTGCTCGTATCACGTGGTGCACCCCGGCGGACGGTCGTACGACGGTCCACCGGTCAACTCGGTGGAGGCGGAAGCGCGACGCAACGGTCGTTTCGAGGAGGGCGGGTTCACGTCCGGCAAGGTGGACATAGCAAGATTGCTCGAGATGCACGCTCGCCAAGCGATCGACGTGACTGCGCCCGGCATGCTGGACCTGCGCCGGACCGGGGTTCACACGCCCTGAGGCGGGCAGAAAAGAACGAGTCGACCGGTAGCGATTGCGGTCCGACGCGGAACGGGTGGATTCGGCAACGACCACACCTCATCCGGCGACGGAGTGTGATCGACCGACGGAAGGAACAACGGCTCGATGGTGCCCGTGGATACCGCTCACAGTGAGGCGGGCCGCAACGAGACGGCGGCCGGTGCGCCCGACCCCGTGTCACCCGACCTGGTGTCACCGTGGCTCGAATACCACGGTCGACGTGAGGCCGTGACGGGTCGCAGAGATCTGTTCGACGAAATGCTCGGTGCCGACGACACGGTGCGTCCGCACTGGGCGGAGCTGGTCGACGGTATGCGCGACGCCGGCCCGGGTGCGATGCAGACGTTGCAGTCTCGGGTCAGCCGGCTCGTCGACGACCACGGAATCACCTACAACCCGATTCCGACGGGCGGCAACGAGCCCGGGCCCAGTTCCGTGCGGTGGGGACTGGACAGCGTCCCGTACGTCGTTGCAGCGGACGAATGGGATCGGCTCGAAGCGGGGCTGGTCCAGCGTTCGCAACTGCTCGACGCCATCCTGACCGACATCTACGGAGCGCAGGAGACAGTCCGGCGCGGTTTGATTCCGCCCGAGCTGATCTTCGGCAACCCCGGCTATCTTCGACCGGCGCATGCCATCACCGTCCCGGGTCCGCATCAGTTGTTCATGCACGCAGCCGACATCGCGCGCGGGTCCGACGGCCGGTTCTCGGTCGTTGCGGATCGCACTCAGGCACCGTCCGGGGTTGGGTATGCGCTGGCCGATCGCCGAGTGATGTCGCGGGCGATGCCCGAGTTGTTCCAGGCGAGCAATCCGAGGCCGTTGTCGACTTTTGCTAGGGCGATGCGCTTGGCGCTGCGTGACGCCGCACCTGCATCGGCCGAGGATCCTGTCGTGGTGGTGTTGACGCCGGGTTCGCATTCCGAGACGGCATTCGACCAGGCTTATCTGGCAACGGTTCTGGGCTTTCCGCTCGTCGAGAACGCCGATCTGGTGGTGCGGGACGGCTGTTTGTGGATGCGTTCGCTCGGCACACTGCGTCGGGTGGACGTGGTGCTGCGGCGCGTCGACGCCGAGTTCGTTGACCCACTCGATCTGCGCCCGGATTCGCATCTGGGCGTGGTCGGTCTGGTCGAGGTCCTGCGGCGCGGTGCGGTGAGCGTGGTCAACACTCTCGGTAGCGGAGTCCTCGAGAATCCCGCACTGACACCGTTGCTGCCGGCTCTGAGCCGGGCTCTGCTGGATGAGGATCTGACTCTCGATTCGGTCCCCACCTATTGGGGTGGTGATCCGATTGCCCTCTCGCACATGCGAACTCGCTTCCGATCGCTGGTATTGAGATCCACCGTGTCCCGACGCGCGGTCGTGGGTCACGATCTCACCGAGCACGCGGCCCGGGCGCTGTGGGACGAGGTCGAGGCAGCTCCGTGGAAATGGACCGGTCAGGAAGTGCCGGAGTTCTCACTGGCTCCGGTGGGTTCGTCCTGGGGCAGCGGGTCGGGGGAGCAGTTGGCGGTTGCTCCCGCCCAGGTCGGAATGCGCTTGTTCACCGTCGCGCAGCGGGTCGGCTACACCCCGATGCGAGGCGGTCTGGGTCAGGTCATGATCACGGCGCCGGTCACCGAACCACTCATCACCGTCGCCTCCAAGGACGTGTGGGTCAAGTCGGTGGAGAGGGTCACTCCGGCCGATTCTGCTCCGCACACCCCGCCTGCCACGGTGGAGGAGTTGCCGCAGTACGCCGCGTCCAACGTCGAGGTGGTCAGTTCCCCGCGTGTGCTGGGCGATCTCTTCTGGTTCGGTCGGTACAGCGAACGCGCGGAGGACATGACGCGTCTGCTCATCGCCGCCCGGGAGCGGGATCAGGACTATCGCTCGATGCCGTGGCTCGACGGCAGCGACAGCCTGCCGATTCTGCTGGAAGCGGTCACGAAGGTATCGCGCACGGGACCGGGATTCTTCGACGAGACGATCCGCGCCGATGCGATGGCCGAAATGCGCTCGCTGATGCTCTCGGTGGAGCGCCTCGGTTCACTGGCGCAGTCGGTCGACCGGATGCAACAGGCAGCTCGTGCGGTGCGCGATCAACTCTCGAACGACACCTGGGCAGTGCTCGCTCGCATCGACACCGCGCTCGAGGAGTTGGGCGAGTCGGCCGTCAATAACGGTGCCCAGCTGGCTGCATCGCAATCGAGCGTGCTGCGTGGTCTGCTCGCGCTGTCCGGACTGGCGTCGGAGTCGATGGTTCGGGACGCCGGTTGGTACCTGATGGACGCGGGCAAGCGAATAGAGCGGGGATTGCAACTGACAGCGTTGCTGTCAGCGACTCTGAGTCACGCCCTGACGCCGTCCACCGAACAGGCGGTCATCGATTCGGTGCTGTCTGCGGCAGAGTCCTCGGTGATCTATCGCCGACGCAACAGTGGTCGTGCACGGCCGGCTGCAGTTGCGCAGCTGCTGCTGTTCGACGCCGGCAATCCTCGCGCACTGGTGTACCAACTCGACCGCCTTCGTGACGATCTCGGGGCGCTACCGGACGCGTCCGGTAGCTCGCGGCCCGAACAGCTCGTCGAGCAAATGCGGGTTCGGTTGCGGCGCGTCGACCCGGGTGATCTGGAGTCGGTCGACGCCACCGGGCGGCGGGTGGAACTGATCGAGCTCGTGGACGGTATCCACGATTCGCTCGAAGAACTGTCCCGAGTTGTTCTCGCGACGCACATGTCGCTGCCGGGCGGTACCCAGCCGCTGTGGGGCAGCGTCGGTGCGCGGATCGGAAGCGGGGCACGATGACGAGTCGTCGGTACCGAATCAAGCACATCACCACGTACACCTACTCCGATCGCGTCACGTCGTCCTACGGGCGAGGATTTCTCGCGCCGCGGGACATGGACGGGCAGCACTGCGTCGAGAAGTCGGTCACGGTGGAGCCGCCACCCACCGATCAATCGTTCGGCGTCGATGTCTACGGCAACGAAGACGTGTACTTCCACGTGACCAACGATCACGAGAAGCTGGTCGTCACGGCGGATTCGCTCGTCGAGGTGTACCCGCGGCCGGTGGACGAGACCACGTCGTGGCCTGCGACTGCCCCGTGGGAATCGGCCCGGATGGCCATGTTCGACCCCACCAGGACCGATGCAGCGGACTCGGCACGTTCATCGGCGGTGGAGTTCGCCCTCGATCTGCCGACGCCGGAGATCACGGACGAGGTGCGAGCTTACGCCGCGCCCAGTTTCACGCCGGGGCGTCCGCTCGCGGACGTCATCGTCGATCTGACGCACCGAATCTTCACCGACTTTCGGTATCTGTCCGGGTCCACGACGGTATCGACCACCGTGGTCGACGTCCTCGCCGCACGTTCGGGGGTCTGTCAGGACTTCGCTCGGTTGGCCATCGCCTGTCTGCGGTCGCAGGGGTTGGCGGCACGGTACGTGTCGGGCTATCTCGCCACGGAACCGCCACCGGGCAAGGAACGCATGATCGGTGTCGATGCGACCCACGCGTGGGCCGCGGTGTGGATGCCCGACGACCGCTGGCTGGCCTTCGATCCGACCAATGATCAACTGGTCGACGAGCGGTACGCGACGGTCGCCTGGGGCCGCGACTATGCCGACGTTCCGCCGTTGCGCGGGGTCATCTACACCGAGGCCGAGAAGAGCACGATCGCGGTGTCGGTCGACGTTGCACCGATGTAATTCGCGCTGCATACTTTGGTGGCTTCGGGGTAACCGGCCAGCTGGTCGGGTCTACGAACAGGATCTCGAAAGCCGCAAAACGGACAATCGTGTCTCTTTCGTAGCCGGCGACACGGCACAGTACGACGTAGCGAACAGGTAGCTTGGACAACGATGACCGCAACACTTGCAGACCCTGTATCCGAGGTAGTGGCAGCAGCCCAGCGACTACTGACCAAGCGCACCGGGGCACCGGTGACGCTGATCGATCCCGTCGACCTCGGGGGTAGTGGCCAAGCCATCGTGTTGCGAGTGAAGGTGTCCGAGAATCCTTTTCAGCTTCCGCGAACCCTTGTCGTCAAGCAGGTGCGCGATCTTCCCGGAGAATCGGAGCTGCATTCCGAGCTCACCGATGTCGCCGGGTCGAGTGCATTTCTGCGTGAGGCCGCCTCGTACCAGTTCGCGAACGCCCTGGCCACCGACAGCAGGCCGGGGCCGGAGCTGCACGCCTACGATCTCGATGCTCGGCTGTTGATTCTGAGCGACCTCGGAGACGCCAGTGCGATCCCCACGCTGCTGCGCAGTTCCGATGCATCGATGGTCACCAACTCGTTGATGGCCATGGCTCAGGCGCTCGGGCGCATGCATGCGGCAACCGTCGGCCGTGAGGACGATTTCGCAGCCTTGCTTCGGCGGGTCGGCCAGCCCGACTCGGCTGACGGAATTTCCGCGCAGATACCCGACGCCCTCGCCGCAGTACCCGGCATGTTGACCGGATTGCTCGGAGTAGGGGCACCACCGGACGTCCTTCTCGAACGGGTCTCGCGCAGCGGACGGCTGTTCGCACACGGAGCGTTCCGTGCCTTCAGCCCGTCGGATCTGTGTCCCGACAACATCATCGTCAACGACGAGGGCGTTCGATTCCTCGACTACGAGTGGGGCGGTTTTCGAGACGCCACTCTCGACATCACGTACGCGTTGGCGTCGTTCCCGGGGTGTCTGTGCAGTTTCGAGCTCTCGCACGATCGCGAGCAGGCCATGATCGACGCGTGGCGTTCGGAGGTCGTCGGCATCTGGCCTGCACTGGCGGACGACCACGTGCTGGCGACCAAGCTGCTCGACGCGAGGTTGATCTGGGTGTGGCTGACCACGTACTGGTTCCTACCCGACGATCACACTCGAATTGCCGCGGCGCGCGCACACCAGCTCTCGGTACCGCGGTCGCAGGCGCTGATTTCGCGTTGGTCGGTGCTCCAGGACAGCGCAGTGCGTTCGGGAGAGCCCGATATCGCCGACTACGCCGAGTCGGTCGTGTCCGCTCTGCGCGCGAAGCGGGACCGCTGAGCGCGAACGCGTTCGCCTTTCGTACCGTCGAATCGGTAGCGTTCGACCGGTGAGCGGCGGTTTCGGAAGTGACATCTCGGACGACGAGTCGGACGGCGACGGATTGTTCGATCCACCCGCGGCACCGGATCCGATGATCGACGAGCCCCGTCCGACTTCCACGTACACGCGACCCGACGCACCGCTCGCTGTACGCATGCGACCGACGACGCTCGACGAGGTCGTCGGACAGTCTCATCTGCTGGCACCCGGCGCACCGTTGCGTCGTCTAGTCGAGGGATCCGGAGCGTCCTCGGTGATGCTGTACGGCCCGCCCGGAACAGGAAAAACCACGCTGGCGTCGTTGATCTCGGGGGCGACCGGTCGCAAGTTCGAGGCGTTGTCCGCCCTGTCGGCCGGGGTCAAGGAAGTGCGCAACGTCATCGAACTCGCGCGCCGCCGGCTGTTGTCCGGTGAGCAGACCGTGTTGTTCATCGACGAGGTCCACCGTTTCTCCAAGACCCAGCAGGACGCACTGCTCGCCGCCGTCGAGAACCGAATCGTGTTGCTCGTGGCCGCCACGACGGAGAATCCGTCCTTTTCGGTGGTGTCACCATTGCTGTCGAGATCGCTGGTGCTGCAATTGCAGCCGCTCGGCTCCGAGGACATCGAACTGTTGCTGACCCGTGCAGCCAACGATCCCCGAGGCCTGGACGGTGCGGTGACCATCGCCGAGGACGCAATGGATCACCTGGTGCGGCTCGCGGCCGGTGACGCCCGCCGAGCGTTGACGGCCCTCGAGGCGGCAGCGGGCGCCGCAACCGACGGAACGCTGGACCTCGCGACGGTCGAGGCCAGTGTCGACAAGGCCGCGGTGCGCTACGACCGTGACGGCGACCAGCACTACGACGTCATCAGTGCGTTCATCAAGTCGATCAGGGGATCCGACGTCGATGCCGCACTTCATTACCTCGCACGCATGATCACCGCGGGGGAGGACGCCCGCTTCATCGCGCGGCGGCTCGTCGTCCATGCGAGCGAGGACATCGGGATGGCCGATCCCACCGCACTGCAGACGGCCACCGCCGCGGCGAGTGCCGTGCAGATGATCGGGATGCCGGAGGCGCGACTGGCGCTGGCGCAGGCAACCATTCACCTGGCGACAGCGCCCAAGTCCGGTGCCGTGATCGGCGCACTCGGAGCGGCCATGGCCGACGTCGCCGCAGGCAAGTCCGGATCGGTGCCGCCGCATCTACGCGACGGTCACTACAAGGGTGCTCAGGGGTTGGGCAACGCGGTCGGATACAAATACCCGCACAGCAGTCCGGGTGGCGTGCTGGGGCAGCAGTATCCGCCCGACGAACTGGTCGGCGTGAACTACTACGAACCCACCGAACACGGTGCAGAGCGCGAAATAGCGACCCGGGTGGGCAAACTCCGTCGCATCATCCGAGGCCGATAGGCCCTCGAATCGGCACAGGGTCTGACGACGCTAACCTGTATCAGTGCAGACCCATGAGATCCGCAGGCGTTTCCTCGACCATTTCGTCAAGGCGGGACACACCGAAGTACCCAGTGCGTCGTTGATCCTCGACGATCCGAACCTGCTGTTCGTCAATGCGGGCATGGTTCCCTTCGTGCCGTTCTTCCTCGGGCAGCAGACGCCGCCGTACAAGACGGCGACGAGCGTCCAGAAGTGCGTGCGCACCCTCGACATCGAGAACGTCGGTATCACCACTCGGCACAACACGTTCTTCCAGATGGCCGGAAACTTCTCGTTCGGCGATTACTTCAAGCGTGACGCGATCAAGCATGCCTGGACCCTGCTGACCGACAGCGTCGAAGACGGCGGCTATGGGTTCGATCCCGAGCGGATCTGGGCCACGGCCTACCTCGACGACGACGAGGCGATCGAGCTGTGGAAGGAGATCGCCGGTCTGCCCGACGAACGCATCCAGCGTCGTGGAATGGCCGACAACTACTGGTCCATGGGAATCCCCGGACCCTGTGGGCCCTGCTCGGAGATCTACTACGACCGAGGCCCCGAGTTCGGTGCCGAAGGCGGCCCCGAAGCCGACGAGGACCGGTACATCGAAATCTGGAACCTCGTGTTCATGCAGAACGAACGCGGCCAAGGCATCAGCAAGGACGATTTCGAGATCCTCGGCCCACTGCCGAAGAAGAACATCGACACCGGCATGGGCGTCGAGCGCGTCGCATTCCTGCTCCAAGGCGTCGACAACGTGTACGAGACCGATCTCGTGCGTCCGGTCATCGCCAAGGCCGAGGAGCTGTCGGGTCGGACCTACGGCAGTAACCACGACGACGACGTCCGTTTCCGCGTCATCGCCGACCACGCGCGCACCGCTGCATTGCTGATCTCCGATGGAGTCAATCCCGGCAACGACGGCCGCGGCTACGTGCTTCGGCGCCTGCTGCGTCGCATCGTCCGATCCGCGCGTCTCCTCGGCGCACCCGACGAGACGATGGCGCAGTTCATCACCGTCGTCCGCGACACCATGGCCGAGTCGTACCCCAACCTGGTCACGGACTTCGATCGCATCCTCACCGTCGCAGTGGGGGAGGAGACCGCCTTCCTCAAGACCCTGACGTCAGGCTCGCGGCTTTTCGAGGGTGCCGCGGAGGCCGTCAAGGCGTCGGGCGCGAAAAAGATCGGCGGCGCCGAAGCCTTCGCGCTGCACGACACCTACGGGTTCCCGATCGACCTGACGCTCGAGATGGCCGCCGAGGCCGGACTGTCCGTGGACGAGGACGGATTCCGCTCGTTGATGGCCGAGCAACGCACTCGCGCCAAAGAGGACGCCCGCGCGCGCAAGCATGCACACGCCGACCTCACCGTCTACAAGGATTTCGTCGACGGTTCGCCGACCGAGTTCACCGGGTTCGACGAACTCGGTTCCGAGGCAACGGTTCTCGCGTTGATCTCCAACGGCGTTCGGGTTCCGACCGCGGTCGCCGGCGAGAGCGTGGAGATCATCCTCGACCGCAGCCCGCTGTACGCGGAATCCGGTGGTCAGATCGCCGACATCGGCACCATCACCGCACCCGGCCTGACCGTCAAGGTCAACGATGTGCAGAAGATCGCCAAGAAGGTGTGGACCCACAAGTCCGTGGTCGACGCCGGCCAGATCACCGAGGGCGACACCGTGCACGTCGACGTCGACCACGCCTGGCGCAAGGGTGCGACCCAAGGGCACTCGGGCACGCACATGGTCCACGCTGCACTGCGCCAGGTGCTCGGACCCAATGCGACGCAGGCAGGCTCGCTGAACAAGCCGGGGTACCTGCGTTTCGACTTCTCCTGGCAGGGATCGTTGTCCGAGGCGCAGCGCGACGACATCGAGAATGTCGCCAACGATGCGGTCGGCTCGGACTACGAGGTCAACACCCTCGTCACCGACCTCGACAGCGCCAAGAAGATGGGGGCCATGGCGCTGTTCGGCGAGAACTACGGCGACGAGGTCCGCGTGGTCGAGATCGGCGGGCCGTTCTCGATGGAACTGTGCGGTGGCACTCACGTCCAACACTCGTCGCAGATCGGTCCGGTCACCATCCTCGGCGAATCCTCGGTCGGCTCGGGAGTACGCCGCGTCGAAGCCTTCGTCGGCCTCGACTCGTACCGCTATCTGGCGAAGGAACGCGCGCTGTTGGCCGGCGTCGCGTCGTCGTTGAAGGTCCCGTCCGAGGAGGTGCCGGCGCGCATCGAGAACCTGGTCGAGCGTCTTCGGGTCGCCGAGAAGGAACTGGAGTCGGTCAAAGCCGCGGCCGTTTTGGCCTCGGCGGGAGAGTACGTCGGTAAGGCCGAACGGTTCGGTGACGTGCGAGCAGTCGTCGCGCAGGCACCCGACGGCGTCGGCGGCAACGACCTGCGGACGCTCGCCACCGACATCCGCGGCCGACTCGGCACCGATCCGGCCGTCGTCGTGCTGTTCGGCACGGTCGGCGGCAAGGTCCCGTTCGTGGTCTCGGTGAACAAGGCCGCCCAGGAAGCCGGAATCGCGGCCGGCGAGCTGGTCGCGTCGTTCGGTCCGAGTATCGGTGGCCGAGGTGGTGGCAAGCCCGAACTCGCCCAGGGATCGGGCTCGGATGTCGCGGGCATCGCCGCAGGGATCGACGCCGCTCGGGCGCGATTGACCGAACTCACCACCCACTGACGATCGTGCCGACTCAGGGGCGAGGCCCCGATCGACCCGGCGTCGACGATCCGGGCCGCGGCAGACGCATCGGCATCGACGTCGGGAGCGTTCGCATCGGCATCGCGTCGTCCGACCCCGACGGCGTCCTCGCGACGCCCGTCGAAACGGTGCCGCGGTCCAAGGTCAAGGGACCCGATGCGCCGGATGTCGTCCGGGTGGCGGAAATTATCGCCGAGTACGAGGCCGTCGAGGTCGTCATCGGACTGCCTCGGACGTTGCGCGGTGAACGTGGAAGTGCAGTCGACGCGGCGGAGAGATTCGGCCGTTCTCTGCACAGGCGGTTGGCCGGCGTGCCGATTCGCATGGCCGACGAGAGACTGACTACGGTGAGCGCGTCGCGTGCCTTACGGGAGAGTGGTGTGCGCGCGAAGGATCAGCGATCGGTCATCGACCAGGCCGCCGCGGTAGCGATACTGCAGGGTTGGCTCGACGAACGACGGGCCGCGGCGCACCGAGCAACGACGAATTCAGGATCGACGGAGGTCGACGAGTGAGCAACCATGGGTCCGATGATCGGGGTCGACGGCGGGTGGCCCCGGACGAGGCCCACACCGATCCGATCGGGTATCGCGTGGACGAGGGCAGTGAGTTCCACCGGAGTATGAATCGGTCCCGGCCGCCGCAACGCAGTGAACCGCATACGCAGGGCACCCGTCGTGCGGACCGCGAGGCCGGCGGCGGCCCGGTAGTCGACCCGGATGCCGGAGCGATGCCGCAGGCCGTGGGTCGGAGCCGCGCCGCCGGTCGCAGGGAACGCGCTGCGTCCAGCCGGAAGCGTCGTGGCCGAGTCGTCGCCCTGGTTCTCGGGCTGCTGTTGGTCGTCGCCGTGGCAGGAGGGGGGTACTTCGCAGTGAACAAGTTCGGGAATCGAACGACACCGAACGAGGACTTCGCGGCCGGTTCGTCCGGTGACGGAGTCGTGATTCAGGTCCATCCCAACGACACCGCCCAGCAAATTGGTACCGAGGCTGCGGACAAGGGCGTGGTGGCGAGTTCCGGAGCGTTCCTCGAAGCTGCGCTGCAGAACAATGCGATCACGTCGGTCCAGCCGGGCTTCTACCTGCTCACCAGCGGTGTTCCGGCTTCCCGCGCGGTCGAGGAGCTGGTGGATCCTGCCTCGCGGGTGGGAAACATGGTCATCTCGGAGGGGCGTCAACTGCACGACGCGAGAGACGTGAACACCGGTTCGGTCAAGAAGGGGATCTACACCTTGATCTCCGAGGCCAGCTGCGTGGATCGGACCGGCAGCGGCAGTCCGACGTGCATCAGCTACGACGATCTGAACGCAGCAGGAGCGGTCGACGATCCGGCAGCCCTGGGAGTGCCGCAGTGGGCAACCGACCGCGTCGAGGGCGTGCCGGACCGAGACCGGCAACTCGAGGGTCTGATCTCCGCCGGAACGTGGGACTTCGATCCCAGCGCCGCTCCTGCGGACATCCTGAAGCAACTGGTGTCCGAGAGCGCCACCCGGTACGAGGACACCGGAATCCTCACCGCGGGCAGCAGCTCCGGACTGACCCCGTACGACACACTCGTCGCGGCCTCGCTGGTGGAGCGTGAATCCCTGCCGCAGGACTTCAGCAAAGTGGCGCGGGTGATCCTCAACCGTCTCGCGGTGCCGCAGAAGCTCGAATTCGACTCGACGGTGAACTACTCGCTCGACACCACCGAGGTGGCCACCACCGACGCCGATCGCGCCACGGTGACGCCCTGGAACACCTATGCCAGCGAAGGGCTGCCCGCCACTCCGATCTCGTCCCCGAGCATCGGTGCGGTACAGGCCGTCGAGATGCCGGCCGACGGAGACTGGCTGTACTTCGTGACCATCAACCAGGCTGGGGAGACGCTGTTCACCCGCAGTTACGACGAGCACCTGGCCAACATCGGCAAGGTGGAAGCCGGATTCCTCGACAGCGGCCGCTGACATGCGTGCCGCCGTACTCGGCAGCCCGATCGAGCACTCGAAGTCACCGGTGCTCCATCGGGCGGCTTACCGCGCCCTCGGCCTCGACGAGTGGACCTACGACCGCATCGAGTGCACGGCCGAGCAACTTCCCGGACTGGTCGACGGTTTCGGGCCGGATTGGGTCGGCGTGTCGGTGACGATGCCCGGCAAAGTCGCCGCTCTGACGTACGCGTCGGAACGTACCGAACGCGCCGTCCTGGCCGGGTCGGCCAACACTCTGCTGCGGACGACGTCGGGATGGCGGGCGGACTGCACGGACGTGGACGGCGTCGTCGGCGCACTGCGAGATGCTCGAATCGACGATCTGACCGGTGCCGCCGTGACGGTGGTGGGTGCAGGAGGTACGTCGAGACCCGCGATCGTGGCACTGGCAACACTGGGTGCCGCGTCGGTCACGGTGGTTGCTCGATCGGCCGATCGTGCGACGGCCACTCTCGAGTGCGCGGTGGCCGCCGGGCTCCGCGCCGACTTCGCACAGTTCAGCGATCCCGGGCTCGCCGACGTCGCAGCGGCGTCGGCCGTGCTGGTCAGCACCGTGCCCGCAGCCGGAGTTGCCCCCTTCGCGGCCGCTCTCGGCCGGGCACCCGTCGTACTCGATGCGATCTACGACCCCTGGCCGACCGCACTCGCCGCTGCGGTCGACGACGCCGGCGGAACGGTCATCAGCGGACTGTCGATGCTGCTCAACCAGGCCTACGGGCAGGTAGAGCAATTCACCGGTATGCCGGCACCCCGATCGGCCATGCGAGAGGCGCTCGGCGTCGTTCTGTAGCCGCGTCTGTGGTCGACCGGCGAGCAACCTCGATCTGCGCCCGTCGGGTCATCGGCTGTGCACAAGACATCGGCTGTACACAGGGCGGCGGTTGTCCACAGGTCTTTTCGTGACCTGGACTGTGCGCGCAACTCGGTTCGTCACGGTGCGACGCTTCGAGCCATGTGGAGTCTGGGTGTTGCTGTCACGGTCGGTGCTGTCGCCGGTGTGGTGCTGCGCGTCGTGTTGCGTCGATGGGAGCCGCGTCTTCTACCGGCGCTGTGTGTCCTCGGATCCGGGTGGGCGTGGTGGCGGTTCGGGGAGAGCCCGGATGCCGCGTCGTGGGGGCTGATCACCTGGTGCGTACTGACGTGGTGGTTCGCAGCGCTGATCGCCGTCGACCTGCGGTGTCGCCGGCTGCCGAACGTGTTGACCGTTCCCGGTGCGGTCGTGGTTCCGGCAGTGCTGGTGGCGACGGGTTCGGCTCAGGCTCTGCTGGGCGGCGGGCTGCTGTTCGGCATCTACCTCGTGGTTCATCTCGGTGCGCCGAGGGCGTTCGGCGCGGGTGACGTCAAGCTCGCCTGGTCGGTGGGTTCGATCGCTTGCCTGGGCGGTACAGCCGGGTGGACCGTCGCGGCGTTGGCGGCGCCGGTGGCCACAGCCGTGGTGGGGTCGATCGCGGCGGCCTGCGGATACCCCGGTTCGCGCATCGCGCACGGGCCGTCGATGTGCGCGGCCACCCTGCTGGCAGTTGCGGCGGCCACGGCGTGAAAAGATGTTCGAGTGCTGCGCTGGATAACTGCCGGAGAATCCCACGGACCCGCTCTCGTCGCCATCCTCGAAGGAATGGTCGCGGGAGTCGAGGTGACCTCGGACGACATTGCTCGCCAACTCGCTCGCCGTCGCCTCGGTTACGGCCGCGGTGCCCGCATGAAGTTCGAAGCGGACAAGGTGACCCTCACGGGCGGCGTTCGTCACGGCCGGACCATGGGCGGGCCTGTGGCGATCGAGGTCGGCAACACCGAATGGCCGAAGTGGGAACAGGTGATGTCGGCCGACCCCGTCGACGAGGCCGTCCTCGCCGATCTGGCCCGTAACTCTCCACTGACTCGACCACGACCCGGGCATGCCGATTTCTCCGGGATGCTGAAGTACGGCTTCGACGACGCACGTCCGGTGCTCGAGCGTGCCAGTGCGCGTGAGACCGCGGCGCGGGTGGCGATCGGAACGGTCGCGCGGCTGTTCCTGAAGCAGGCGTTCGGCATCGACGTCGTCTCGCACGTGATCTCCATCGGTGCCTCGGATCCCTACGTCGGCCCGCCGCCCGCGGGCGCGGACATCGATGCCATCGACGAGTCTCCGGTAAGGGCCTTCGACAAGGCCGCCGAGGAGTCCATGATCGCCGAGATCGAAGCCGCCAAGAAAGACGGCGACACCCTCGGCGGCATCGTCGAGGTCGTCGTGCACGGACTGCCGGTCGGCCTCGGCTCGTTCGTCTCGGGTGAACGCAAGCTCGACGCCAGACTGGCGGCTGCGCTGATGGGCATCCAGGCGATCAAGGGTGTAGAGGTGGGCGACGGTTTCGAGACCGCGCGCCGACGCGGCAGTGTCGCACACGACGAGATCAAGCCGGGGCCCGACGGAGTTCTCCGCTCGACGAACCGTGCGGGCGGGATCGAAGGCGGAATGACCAACGGTGAGGCTCTGCGGGTGCGTGCGGCGATGAAGCCCATCTCCACGGTTCCCCGCGCCCTGTCGACGGTGGACATGTCGACCGGCGACGAGGCGGTTGCCATCCACCAGCGCTCGGACGTGTGCGCTGTTCCGGCCGCCGGAGTCGTGGCGGAGACGATGGTTGCCCTCGTGCTCGCGCAGGCAGCGTTGGAGAAGTTCGGTGGGGATTCGCTGGCGGAGACGACGAGCAACGTCGACCACTACGTGAAGGGCACCGCCGCCCGACCTCCGCGATGAGCCCGTACGCGGTCCTCGTCGGACCGCCGGGTGCAGGAAAATCGACCATCGGACGGCGACTGGCCCAGGCGTTGAATCTGGATCTGTTCGATACCGACGTGGCCATCGAACGAAAAACCGGGCGAACCATCGCCGATATCTTCTCGCACGACGGTGAGCCTGCATTTCGCGAGATCGAAGAGCGGATAGTCGCCGATGCCCTGGCCTCGCACGACGGCATTCTTTCCCTCGGCGGCGGAGCCGTGTTGTCGGCTGCAACCCGAAAGCTGCTCGCCGCGCACACTGTGGTCTATCTGGAAATCAGTGTGTCGGAGGGGCTTCGGCGAACGGGAGCCAACACGTCTCGGCCACTGCTCGCGGGCCCGGACCCGCGCGCCAAATACCAGGAATTGATGCGTCACCGCCGCCCCCTCTATCGCTCGGTTGCCACCGTGCGAGTGCGGACGGACAGTCGTAGTCCGGCCCGAGTCGTGAATCAGTTGGTGGCCAAGCTCACTGCTCTCGCACCGGTGCCCGTTCGCGAAGTGAACGACGAAACCCCCAGTAGATGAAGGTGATTCGATGACAGAGCCCGTACGCGTCCAGGTCGAGAGTGCCAACCCTTACCCGGTGATCATCGGCCGAGGCCTGTTGACGGACCTCGTCGACGAGCTCGCCGGAACCGCGACGGTCGCGATCTTCCATCAGCCACCCCTGGCCGAGACGGCCGAAGCAGTGCGAGCAGCGTTGGCGGACAAGGGGATCGATGCACACCGCATCGAAATTCCGGACGCCGAGGACGGCAAGGACCTCGCGGTCGCCGGATTCTGCTGGGAGGTGCTGGGACGCATCGGCCTGACCAGAAGTGACGCCATCGTCTCGCTCGGCGGCGGCGCGGCCACCGATCTCGCCGGTTTCGTTGCGGCGACGTGGATGCGCGGCGTTCGAATCGTCCACGTTCCGACGACTCTGCTGGCCATGGTCGACGCCGCCGTCGGTGGAAAGACCGGAATCAACACCGATGCCGGCAAGAACCTGGTCGGCTCGTTCCACGAACCGGCCGCGGTGCTGGTCGACCTCGCGACACTCGAGACAGTGCCGAAGAACGAGATCGTGTCGGGCCTGGCCGAGGTGATCAAGACCGGCTTCATCGCCGACCCGGTGATTCTGGACATCATCGAAGCAGACCCCGCTGCGGCGCTCGATCCGACCGGCGACGTACTGCCGGAGCTCATCAGACGGTCCGTGGAAGTCAAGGCCAGGGTCGTGGCCGCCGATCTGCGGGAATCGAATCTACGGGAGATCCTGAACTACGGGCACACCCTCGCCCACGCCATCGAGCGACGCGAGCAGTATCGCTGGCGGCACGGAGCCGCGGTGTCGGTCGGGCTCGTGTTCGCCGCCGAGCTCGGTCGTCTGGCGGGCCGCCTCGACGACGCGACCGCGGACCGCCATCGGGCGATTCTCGAATCGGTGGGCCTGCCGGTGACCTACGACGAGCACGCGTTCGCGGATCTGCTCAAGGGAATGCAGACGGACAAGAAGAACCGCGCAGGCCTGCTTCGATTCGTCGTCCTGGACGGATTGGCCAAGCCCGGTCGACTCGAGGGCCCGGACCCGGCTCTGCTCGTCGCGGCTTTCTCGGCTGTGGGGCGCGAGGCTCCGGCGGCCGGTGGTTCCGCCATCATGTTGTAGATCCAGGTGTTGTACGCCTGCGACACGCTTTGAACACACAACGGGCGGTGGTCGATGCATCGGTGCATCGACCACCGCCCGTTGGACGTGTGCCGCGTGGATCAGGAGCCGTCGGCGCTCCCGTGACGGTTGCCGCGCTTGTCCATCCGGGGCTTGCCGTCGGCGTCGACAGCCGAGAACACCTCGGTATCGGCCTCGCCGTGCTCGGGTGCCCATTGCGGTTCGGCCTGCGACCGTGCGCCCGCCTGGTCCGCCCGCTCGGCCGAGCCCGCGTTCACCAGCTGGCGCTCGTGTGCTCGCTCGGCGTCGGAGGTGGCCAACTTCTTCTTCGCCTCGCGGTTGACGATCTGCCTGCCGACGAACATCGCGATGCTTGCGACGACGAAGACCGTCAGGATCGTGAACGCTGCGCCCGAAGTCAGCTCGAAGATCAGTCCGTTCTGGCCCAGGCTGAAGTCGACGAAGAAATCGATGATCCAACTGATCAATCCGGCAAGCAGTCCGCCGACCACAGCAGCCTTCAGCCAGACCATCGTCAGGTCCTCGCCCTTGTCCGGGTCGGGGTTCCTGCGTCGGTCGCGGATCCCGTCGATGCCGGCCCAGACGGCGATGACGAGCACGACGAGGGCATACGCCACCCATCGCAGCGCCGAACCGCTCAGAGGCCACATCGACACCGCTGCCCCCAGCAGCAGTCGAGCGACGACGTTGATCAAAGCCATACCTATGCCACGCACTGCCCACCCAGTCATGCGGCACAGCATATCCGCACGTGGCCGATTGTGTGTCGGGGCCCACAGGTTCGCAGTGGGGGCGGCGCAGCCGAGGCTCCCGATCCGTTGACGGCCGACCAGTAATGTCGGGAACATGTCTGCTGATTTCGGCGCCCGCCGCGGTGCCTTGCGAGAGCTGTTGACCCAGGACGGCCTCGACTCGATTCTGATCACCGACCTGCTCAATGTGCGCTACCTGACCGGCTTCACCGGCTCGAATGCCGCGCTGCTCGTGTCGACCGGTGGTGACGAGCGAACAGTGATCTGCACCGACGGCCGCTACGTCACCCAGGTCGCCGAGCAGGTTCCCGATTTGCGCGCAGAGATCGACCGCGCGTCGGCGCTGCACCTGCTCGGTGCCGGTATTTCCGGTCGCGGCACCCGTGTCGGCTTCGAGAGTCATGTGGTCACGGTCGACGCCCATCGTGCGTGGGCTCAGCTCCACGGCGGCCTCGAACTGGTGCGCGCGCCGGGAGTCGTGGAATCGCTGCGCATGGTCAAGGACGAGTACGAGGTGGGTGTGCTTCGAGACGCGTGCCGCGCCGCCGACGACGCGCTCGCCGAGCTTCTGAGCGGCGGCGGGATTCGCGCGGGCCGGACCGAGCGTGAGGTGGCTCGCGAGCTCGAATCGCTGATGCTCGATCACGGTGCCGACGCCGTCTCGTTCGAGACCATCGTTGCCGCCGGGGCGAACTCCGCGGTGCCGCATCACCGGCCGACCGACGCCGTCCTGGCCGAGGGGGACTTCGTCAAGCTGGACTTCGGCGCGCTGGTGGCCGGGTACCACTCGGACATGACGCGCACCTTCGTCATCGGTGAGCCGGCGCAGTGGCAGCGCGAGCTGTACGAACTGGTGCAGCGGTCGCAGGCCGCGGGCCGAGAGGCGCTGGCACCCGGTATCGAGACCGCTTCGGTCGACGCCGCATCGCGGTCGGTCATCGAGGAGGCAGGGTACGGCGAGTACTTCCTGCACGGGCTCGGTCACGGAGTCGGCCTCGAAATTCACGAAGCGCCGGGAATCGCGAAGTCGAGCACCGGTACACTGCTGAGCGGTGCAGCGGTCACCGTCGAACCGGGTGTCTACTTCTCCGGCCGCGGCGGCGTTCGGATCGAGGACACACTCGTCGTTCGCGACGAGGGTCCGGAACTGCTCACCCTGACAAGCAAGGAACTCACGTCCGTCTAGCGCGCGGGCGGGAGCGAATCCCGCACGTGACCGACGGCGCGTCACGCGCACAAACGATTGAGGAGACGCGAAGCAAGTGGCTTCCACCAGCGATTTCAAGAACGGACTGGTTCTCAACCTGGAGAACCAGCTGTGGTCGATCATCGAATTTCAGCACGTCAAGCCCGGTAAGGGGCCTGCGTTCGTGCGAACCAAGCTCAAGAACGTGCTGTCGGGCAAGGTCGTCGACAAGACGTTCAACGCCGGTGTGAAGGTCGAGACCGCAACGGTCGACCGACGCGACATGACGTACCTCTACCACGACGGTAGCGACTACGTGTTCATGGATGCCGACACCTACGACCAGCTCTCCATCGGTGAGGCGACCGTCGGCGACGGCGCGCGATTCCTGCTCGAGAACCTCCGCGTCCAGGTCGCGATGCACGAGGGCGTCCCGCTGTACGTCGAGCTGCCCGTCACCGTCGAGCTCGAGGTCAAGCACACCGACCCCGGCTTGCAGGGAGACCGCTCGACCGGTGGCACCAAGCCGGCCACGCTCGAGACCGGAGCCGAGATCTCGGTGCCGTTGTTCATCAACACCGGCGACAAGCTCAAGGTCGATTCCCGTGACGGCAACTACCTCGGGCGTGTGAACTCCTAACGTGTCATCGAAGAAGTCGACATCCTCCGGTTCGCAGAACGGCGTCCCCGGTGCGAAGAAGCTGGGTGCGCGCCACAAGGCCCGCAAGCGTGCCGTGGATTTCCTGTTCGAGGCAGAAGCGCGCAACGTCGACCCGGTGAATCTGACCAGCGAACGGATCGAACTCGCGCGCGGCGACGACACGATCGCACCGGTCAGTGAGTACACCTCCACGCTGGTCGAGGGGGTGGCGGAGAACCTGGACCGACTCGACGGCGTGATCGCCGATCATCTCAAGGATTGGACGATCGGCCGCCTGCCCGCAGTCGATCGGGCGATCTTGCGGGTCGCGGTGTGGGAGCTCTTCCACGCCACCGACGTCCCACCGGTCGTTGCTGTCGACGAGGCCGTCGAGCTGGCCAAGCAGCTGTCCACCGACGATTCGCCGGGCTTCGTCAACGGTGTACTCGGCCAGATCGTGCTCGTGGCACCGCAGGTTCGCGCCGCTGCGGCTGCTGTGTCGTCGCGTCCCCAGGCCGCAGGCCCGGACGATGCGACGGTCGACTCCGATCTGTGACACACCCGTCCACGGCAGTGTGACCGAACGCTCTGCGAGCCTGGTGGGTTCGGTTCGCAGAGCGTTGCTAGGCTTTACGCAGTTCTAGTGCCAGACATCCTTTAACGATCCGTCCAGAGAGGCGGAGAAGGAGGTCGTAGTTTGCCTGCGCCCGAAAGTTCATCCGCCGATTCTGCCGTCCGTGAGCTGCTGTCCGCAGCCGATGTAGGTCGGACCATCTCTCGCATGGCTCACCAGATCATCGAGAAGACCGCGCTCGACGCTCCCGACTCGCCGCGTGTCGTGCTACTGGGCATTCCCACTCGCGGTACCACCCTGGCCGAGCGTCTCGCCGAACGTATCGAGGCGTTCTCCGGCGTGCGGCCCCCGCTCGGCTCGCTCGACATCACCCTGTACCGCGACGATCTGCGCAACAAACCGCACCGTCCACTCGAACGCACCTCGGTGCCGACCGGCGGAGTCGACGATGCTTTGGTCGTTCTGGTCGACGACGTGCTGTTCTCCGGCCGTACCGTCCGCTCGGCGCTCGACGCGCTGCGCGATCTCGGACGCCCTCGCGCCGTCCAACTCGCGGTCCTGATCGATCGCGGCCACCGCGAACTTCCCCTCCGGGCGGATTACGTGGGCAAGAACGTGCCCACGGCCCGCTCCGAGGACGTCTCGGTGCTGCTCTCCGAGCACGACGGGCGGGATGGCGTCAGCTTGTCCGAGGGAGGATCGACGCGATGAAACACCTGCTGTCGGTCGCCGACCTCACTGCGGAATCCGCCACCGAACTGCTCGACGAGGCCGAGCGTTTCGAGCAGGCACTGCTCGGTCGCGAGGTCAAGAAGCTGCCGACGTTGCGCGGCCGGACGATCATGACCGTCTTCTTCGAGAACTCCACCCGAACTCGGGTGTCGTTCGAGGTCGCGGGCAAATGGATGAGCGCCGATGTGATCAACGTCAGTGCCAGTAGTTCGTCGGTATCCAAGGGGGAGTCCCTCCGCGACACTGCGATGACCCTGCGCGCGGCCGGTGCCGACGCACTCATCGTCCGCCACCCTGCGTCGGGTGCCGCGCACCAGATCGCTCGGTGGACCGCCGACCAAGGCGCTGGTCTCGATGGTCGTTCCACCGGTGCCGGTCCGGCGGTCATCAATGCGGGCGACGGTACCCACGAACACCCCACACAGGCGTTACTCGACGCCCTGACGGTTCGGCAACGCCTCGGCGGTATCGCCGGTCGCCGGATCGCGATCGTCGGCGATGTTCTGCACAGCCGGGTAGCGCGATCGAATGCGATTCTCCTGTCCACCCTCGGAGCCGACGTCGTGCTGGTAGCGCCGCCGACTCTGCTGCCGGTCGGTGTCGAGGGCTGGCCGGTTCGGGTCTCGCACGACATCGATGCCGAGCTACCCGGGTTGGACGCGGTGTTGATGCTTCGGGTGCAGGCCGAGCGGATGAACGGCGGGTTCTTTCCGTCGGCGCGGGAGTACTCGATCACGTACGGGCTTTCGCAGCGCCGACTCGACTTGCTGCCCGAGCACGCCGTGGTGCTGCATCCGGGGCCGATGCTGCGCGGTATGGAGATCGCGTCCTCGGTGGCCGACTCGCCCAAAACTGCAGTCTTGCAACAGGTTACGAATGGAGTTCACGTGCGGATGGCAGTCCTGTTCCGATTGCTGGTCGGTTCGGACGGGGGAGCATCATGACCGCTCCGGCACCGTCTGTACTGCTGCGTGGAGTCCTGCTGTACGGCGAGGGCCCCGAAACGAACGTCCTGATCACGGGCGAGGAGATCGTCGAGATCGGGCCCGACGTCGACGCCGACGGTGCCGACGTGGTCGAGGCGCGCGGCCAGGTTCTGCTGCCCGGCTTCGTCGACATGCACACCCATCTGCGGGAGCCCGGTCGGGAAGACACCGAGACCATCGAATCCGGCTCCGCCGCAGCCGCTCTGGGTGGGTACACCGCCGTGTTCGCCATGGCCAACACCTCGCCGGTCGCGGATTCGGTCGTCGTGACCGACCATGTGTGGCGCCGCGGACAGGAAGTCGGGCTGGTCGACGTGCACCCCGTCGGGGCCGTCACCGTGGGGCTCGAAGGCAAGCAGCTGGCCGAGATGGCCACGATGGCTGCCGGGGTCGGTCGGGTCAAGATGTTCTCCGACGACGGCCACTGCGTCGACGACCCACTGATCATGCGTCGCGCACTGGAGTATTCGAGTTCGCTCGGAGTGTTGATCGCCCAGCATGCGGAAGAGCCGCGATTGACCGTCGGTTCGGTCGCTCACGAGGGTCCCAACGCCGCCCGGCTCGGTCTCACCGGTTGGCCCCGTGCCGCCGAGGAATCGATCGTCGCGCGCGATGCCCTGCTCGCTCGGGACGCGAATGCGCGGGTGCACATCTGCCATGCCTCCACTGCCGGCACCGTCGAGCTGCTGAAATGGGCTCGGGGGCAGGGAATTTCGATCACCGCCGAGGTAACGCCCCATCACCTGCTCCTCGACGACTCGCGTCTGGAGACGTACGACGCCGTCAACAAGGTGAACCCGCCGTTGCGCGAGAAGTCCGACGTGGACGCGTTGCGCAGGGGTCTTGCCGACGGCGTGATCGATTGCGTGGCAACCGATCACGCACCGCATGCCGAGCAGGACAAGTGCTGTGAGTTCTCCATCGCGCGGCCCGGGATGCTCGGACTGGAGACCGCGCTGTCGATCGTCGTCGACACGATGGTGAACCCGGGTCTGCTGGACTGGCGCGGTGTGGCGAGGGTCATGAGCGAACGTCCGGCCGAGATCGTCGGCCTGGCCGATCAGGGCCGTCCGATCGAGGTGGGCGAAATCGCCAACCTGACGCTGGTCGATCCGAGGGCCGACTGGACGGTGTCGGGCAAGAAGCTCGCCAGCGTCGCACACAACACACCGTTCGAGGACATGAGCTTCTCGTCCAAGGTGACCACGACCGTCTTCCGTGGACGTATCACCGTCCGCGACGGAGTCGTGGCGAACAGGGCAGGGGAGTAGAGCCGTGGACAGAGTTCTCATCGTCATCGGCTTCATCCTGTTCTGGGCGCTGATGATCGCGCTGATCTTCTGGGGTTGGCGCGGGCGTCAGAAGCGTCAGGAAGGACGCATCGGCGAGTTCCCGGCCGTGCCGGACGACCTGGGTGCCAACCGAATCCAGCCGGCCACCGGGCTCTACGTCGGCAGCACCATTGCGCCGAGTTGGCAGGACCGGATCGCCGTGGGCGACATCGGCCACCGCGCCACCGGCGAGCTGTCACGACACGAGAAGGGAATCCTCCTCGATCGGGACGGCGAGTCACCCATCTGGATTCCGAACGAATCGATCCGGGCGATCCGTACCGAGCGCGGACTCGCGGGCAAGGTCATGACCAAGGATGGTCTCCTGGTGATCCGGTGGGAGTTGCCGACGGGGACCGAGATAGACACCGGCTTCAGGGCCGACGACAAGCAGATCTACCCGGTGTGGACAGAGGGTTTCACCGGAGAAACCAAGGAGGAAACCGCGTGAGCAGCGCAGTTCTTGTTCTGGAGGACGGCCGGACGTTCCGCGGCACCACGTTCGGGGCCCAGGGGTGCACGCTCGGCGAAGCCGTCTTCTGCACCGGTATGACCGGATACCAGGAGACGCTGACCGATCCGAGCTACCACCGCCAGATCGTGGTGGCCACGGCTCCGCAGATCGGCAACACCGGCTGGAATCAGGAGGACGGCGAGGCGGCCAGTGCCCAGGATCCCAACAAGATCTGGGTCGCCGGTTACGTCGTCCGAGATCCAGCGCGCCGCACCTCGAGTTGGCGTTCGACCGGAACTCTGCAGGATCAGCTCGAGGCGCAGAACGTCGTCGGCATCGCCGGAATCGACACGCGCGCCCTCGTCCGCCACCTGCGCACCCGCGGTTCGATGCGGGCGGGAGTGTTCTCGGGCGACGCCCTCGGCACCTCGGACGAGATGCTCGAGCAGGTGGTCGGTCAGCAGTCCATGCTCGGTGCCGATCTCGCCGGTGAAGTGACCACCGGTGCCGGGTACACCATCGAACCGACCGGCGATGCTCGATTCACCGTCGTGGCAGTCGATCTCGGCATCAAGACCAACACTCCGCGAATGTTCGCCGAGCGCGGTATCCGCGTGCACGTGGTGCCGTCGAACACCAGCATCGAGCAGGTTCTCGATCTGAACCCGGACGGCGTGTTCCTGTCCAACGGCCCGGGCGACCCGGCCACGGCAGACACGAGTGTCGCGCTGACCAGGCAGGTACTCGAACGAGAGCTGCCGCTGTTCGGCATCTGCTTCGGCAACCAGATCTTCGGGCGGGCACTGGGTCGCGGCACGTACAAGATGAAGTTCGGCCACCGCGGCATGAACATCCCCGTGATCGAACACACCACCGGACGGATCGCGATCACCGCGCAGAATCACGGATTCGCACTCGAAGGTGAAGCTGGCGAGGAATTCGACACCGACTTCGGCCGCGCACGAATCAGCCACACCTGCGCCAACGACGGCACCGTCGAGGGCGTCGAGCTGATCGGCGGCAGCGCATTCTCGGTGCAGTACCACCCCGAGGCCGCGGCCGGCCCACACGACGCCGCCTACCTCTTCGACCGTTTCACCAGCGTCCTTCAGGAGAAGAAGTAATGCCACGCCGCACAGACCTGAACCACGTCCTGGTCATCGGATCCGGCCCGATCGTCATCGGCCAGGCCTGCGAGTTCGACTACTCCGGCACTCAGGCGTGTCGAGTGCTTCGCGAAGAAGGCCTGCGGGTCAGCCTCGTCAACTCGAACCCGGCCACGATCATGACCGACCCGGAGTTCGCCGACGCGACGTACGTCGAGCCGATCACCGCGGAGTTCATCGAGAAGATCTTCGCTCGCGAGGCCGAGCAGGGCCACCCCATCCAGGCCGTACTCGCGACCCTGGGCGGACAGACGGCTCTCAATGCTGCTGTCGCTCTGCACGATCAGGGCATTCTCACCAAGTACGGCGTCGAACTGATCGGTGCCGACTTCGACGCGATCCAGCGCGGCGAGGACCGACAGAAGTTCAAGGACATCGTCGCCAAGGTCGGTGGAGAATCCGCCAAGTCGGCCGTCTGCTACACGATGGACGAGGTACGCGAGACCGTCGCCGAGCTCGGTTTCCCGGTCGTCGTCCGGCCGTCGTTCACGATGGGTGGGCTCGGTTCGGGATTGGCCTACAACGACGAGGACCTGACTCGGATCGCGGGAGGCGGCCTGGCGGCGTCCCCGACGGCCAACGTGCTGATCGAGGAGTCCATCCTCGGCTGGAAGGAATACGAGCTCGAGCTCATGCGAGACGGCCGCGACAACGTGGTCATCGTCTGTTCCATCGAGAACGTGGACCCGGTCGGCGTGCACACCGGTGACTCGGTCACCGTTGCGCCCGCGATGACGCTGACCGACCGCGAGTACCAGAAGATGCGCGACCTCTCCATCGACATCCTGCGCGAGGTGGGCGTAGACACCGGTGGCTGCAACATCCAGTTCGCCATGGATCCGGCCGACGGCCGACTGGTCGTCATCGAGATGAACCCGCGCGTGTCACGCTCGTCGGCTCTGGCGTCCAAGGCCACGGGCTACCCGATCGCCAAGATGGCCGCCAAGCTGGCCATCGGGTACACCCTCGATGAGATCGTCAACGACATCACCAAGGAGACGCCGGCCTGCTTCGAGCCGACGCTGGACTACGTGGTGGTCAAGGCACCGCGATTCGCGTTCGAGAAGTTCCCCGGTGCCGACGGCACACTGACCACGACGATGAAGTCCGTCGGCGAGGCGATGTCCATCGGCCGCAACTTCACCGAAGCTTTCGGCAAGGTGATGCGCTCGCTCGAAACCAAGCGCGCGGGCTACTGGACCGGCCCCGAGGTCGAGACAGAAAGTCTGGACGCGTTGCTGAAGGACCTGTCCGTACCGCAGGACGGTCGGATGTACGGGATCGAGAAGGCATTCGCTCTCGGTGCCACCCTCGAGCAGCTGTTCGAGGCGACCAAGATCGACCCGTGGTTCCTCGACCAGTTCCAGCAGATCCACGAACTCGGCGTCCAGGTTCGCGAGGCGGCCGAATTCGACGAGGCGCTGCTGCGTCAGGCCAAGTACCACGGTCTGTCCGATCGTCAGATCGCCGCTCTGCGACCCGAACTCGACGGTGAGGACGGTGTGCGGGCGCTGCGCGACGAGCTCGGTGTGCACCCGGTCTACAAGACCGTCGACACCTGTGCGGCGGAGTTCGAGGCCAAGACCCCGTACCACTACGGCACCTACGAGCTCGACCCCGAAGCCGAGACCGAGGTTGCCCCGCAGCCGGACCGGCCCAAGGTCCTGATCCTCGGATCCGGTCCCAACCGGATCGGTCAGGGCATCGAATTCGACTACAGCTGTGTGCATGCGGCGCTGACGCTGTCCGAGGCCGGCTACGAGACGGTCATGGTCAACTGCAACCCCGAGACCGTCTCCACCGACTACGACACCGCCGACCGCCTGTACTTCGAGCCGCTGACGTTCGAGGACGTGCTCGAGGTCTACCGAGCAGAGGCGGCGTCGGGCACGGTTCGTGGAGTCATCGTGCAGCTGGGCGGACAGACCCCGCTCGGTCTGGCGAAGCGACTGAAAGCCGCAGGCGTACCCATCGTCGGAACCTCGCCCGAGGCCATCGACCTCGCCGAGGACCGCGGTGAGTTCGGCAAGGTTCTGGACGCGGCCGGACTGCCGGCAGCCAAATACGGCACCGCGACGACGTTCGACGGGGCCCGTGAGATCGCCGCAGGAATCGGTTACCCGGTGCTGGTGCGCCCGTCGTACGTGCTGGGCGGACGCGGTATGGAGATCGTCTACGACGAGGCATCCCTGGCGACCTACATCTCCAACGCGACGGAGATCTCGGACGACCGACCGGTGCTGGTCGACCGGTTCCTGGAAGATGCCGTGGAGATCGACGTCGACGCGCTGTGCGACGGCACCGAGGTCTACATCGGCGGCATCATGGAGCACATCGAGGAGGCCGGCATCCACTCCGGCGACTCCGCATGTGCACTCCCGCCGATCACGCTCGGCAAGACCGACCTGGAGAACGTGCGTCGATCGACCGAAGCTCTCGCGAAGGGAATCGGTGTCCAGGGCCTGCTGAACGTGCAGTACGCCCTCAAGGACGACATTCTGTACGTCCTCGAGGCCAACCCTCGAGCCAGCCGGACGGTGCCGTTCGTGTCCAAGGCGACGGCCGTGCAGCTGGCGAAGGCCTGCGCCCGAGTGATGTTGGGGGAGAGCATCGCCGAACTTCGGACTGCGGGAATCCTGCCGAAGACCGGAGACGGTGGCACCGTCCCGGCGGGTGCGCCTATCGCCGTCAAGGAAGCGGTGTTGCCGTTCAACAGGTTCCGCCGCGCGGACGGAACCGGCGTCGACACACTGCTCAGCCCCGAGATGAAGTCCACCGGCGAGGTGATGGGAATCGACTTCGATTTCGGTACCGCTTTCGCCAAGAGCCAGACCGCCGCATACGGATCGTTGCCCGCCGGTGGCGCGGTGTTCGTATCCGTGGCGAACAAGGACAAGCGCTCGTTGATCTTCCCGGTGAAACGACTCGCCGATCTCGGGTTCGACATCCTGGCCACCGAGGGAACCGCAGATGTGTTGCGGCGCAACGGAATCAAGTGCGAGCAGGTGTACAAGCAGTCGGGCGAGGATGTCCCGGAGGGTGAGCAGACGATCGTCGACCGCATTCTGGCCGGCGACATCGCGATGGTCATCAATACCCCGTACGGTAACTCCGGTCCCCGCGTCGACGGTTACGAAATCCGTAGTGCCGCTGTGGCGCAGAACATTCCGTGCATCACCACGGTGCAGGGTGCGTCGGCCGCAGTGCAGGGCATCGAGGCCGCCATCGCCGGTGGAATCGGTGTTCGTTCCCTGCAGGATCTGCATGCGGGTCTGAAGGAAGGCCTGGTTCTGCCGTGAGTCATCACCACAGTTGGTCGGACCGGCTCCGGGCAGCGGTCGCCGCGCGCGGTCGGCTGTGCGTCGGCATCGATCCGCATCCGGCTCTGCTCGAGGCGTGGGACCTGCCGCGCTCGGCGGACGGTCTCGAGGTCTTCGCCGAGCTGTGTGTGGAGGCGTTCGTCGGTGAGGTGGCTGTCGTCAAGCCTCAGGTGGCGTTCTTCGAGTCGTACGGTTCGGCCGGCTATGCGGTTCTCGAGCGCACTGTCGGGGTGTTGCGGGACGCAGGCACGTTGGTGATCGCCGATGCCAAGCGCGGCGATATCGGAACGACGATGGATGCGTACGCGCAGGCGTGGCTGGAGCCGGGTTCTCCGTTGTCGTCCGATGCCGTCACGGTGTCGCCGTACCTGGGGTTCGACTCGTTGGGTGCGGCAATCGACCGAGCTGTCGCTCACGACCGCGGCGTGTTCGTCCTTGCCCGGACGTCGAATCCGGAGGGCTCCGCGCTGCAACACGCGTCGATGTCGACGGGTGGGTCCGTTGCGCAGTCGATCGTCGACGCGGCGGCTGCGCGCAACCGTGTCGATGCAGACACGGTGGGCCTGGTGGTCGGGGCCACCCGTGATCACGGCCTCGATCTGTCGGGCTATCGCGGGCCGGTGCTCGCGCCCGGCCTGGGTGCCCAGGGTGCCACGGTGAACGATCTGGCAGAGATCTTCCGTGATTGCCGAGAGCTGCTGTTGCCGAACTCTTCTCGGAGTGTGCTGGCGGCGGGTCCGTCGGTGACGGCGTTGCGTGCGGCGGCGACGCAGTTGCGTGACGAGATCGAAGCGGGTCTCGCATAGTCCATGGTCGCGTCGGCGAGCGTGTGGGGGTGGGTTAGCGGTGAGCGCCCGTCGTCGGTACGGTCGCTAACGCTGCCGACGACAATGCGAATCGACCGGGAATCCCTGCACGGATGGTCCTCGGCAGGCACCTACCGATGAGCGGCGAACCGATCCTGATCGGACCGGTCGCTCGCCCCGAAACGAGAAGACGGAGGAACCGACAGTGGCCCTTCCCCAGTTGACCCCCGAGCAGCGCGCTGCTGCCCTCGAAAAGGCAGCTATCGCCCGCAAGGCTCGCGCCGAGCTCAAGGAGCGCCTCAAGCGCGGCGGCACCGACCTCAAGCAGGTTCTCAAGGACGCCGAGACGGACGAGATTCTCGGCAAGATGAAGGTATCCGCATTGCTCGAGGCGTTGCCGAAGGTGGGCAAGGTCAAGGCCGCGGAGCTGATGACGGAGTTGGAGATCGCGCCCACTCGTCGACTGCGCGGACTCGGGGATCGGCAGCGCAAAGCGCTGTTGACGAAGTTCGATTTCGAGGCCTGACGACGGTGAGTGACACTGCGGCGACGTCCGTGCCGGAGAAGAAGCGGGGCCGGTTGGTGGTGCTGTCCGGCCCTTCCGGCGTCGGCAAGTCCAGTGTCGTTCGGCTCGTGCGCGCGGCGCTACCGGAGCTGGTCTTCAGTGTGTCGGTCACGACGCGATCGCCGCGGCCTGGCGAGGTGGACGGTCAGGACTACCACTTCGTGTCGGCCGAGGAGTTCGACCGGATGATCGCCGACGGCGAGTTGTTGGAGTGGGCGAGTATCCACGGCGGCCTGCAGCGGTCGGGAACTCCTGCGGCCGCGGTGGACGCCGCTCTGGAGGCCGGCAGCCCGGTGCTGCTCGAGCTCGATCTGGCCGGTGCGCGTGCCGTTCGGGTGTCCAAGCCGGAAGCTCTGCTGGTGTTCATGGCACCGCCGACGTGGGAAGACCTGGTCTCTCGTCTGGTCGGTCGAGCGACGGAGGAGAGCGCCGCCACCGAGCGCCGGTTGGAAACGGCAAGGGTGGAATTGGCGGCACAGGACGAGTTCGACACGGTCGTTGTCAATACCGATGTCGACCATTCGTGCGAACAGTTGGTATCCTTGTTGGTCGGTAGGTCGTCGGTCGGTAACAGCTGACCATTTTCACGGCGCACGAGGCCCCGACCAGCTAGTTCGTAGCACCAACGATGCAATTTCAGGAGATCATCAGTGAGCAGCACTTCAGCGGCCGTTTCCGACTTCGACGGACGCAGCGCTCTGCCGGCCTACGACACGCCGCTCGGCATCACCAATCCACCCATCGACGAATTGCTCGCGCGCACCTCGTCGAAGTACGCCCTCGTCATTTACGCGGCCAAGCGTGCACGCCAGATCAACGACTACTACAACCAGCTCGGTGACGGCATCCTCGAATACGTGGGACCGCTGGTCGAGCCCGGTCTGCAGGAAAAGCCGCTGTCCATCGCGCTTCGCGAGATTCACGCAGACCTCCTCGAGCACACCGAAGGCGAATAAGAACCCGACAGGGGACACCTGACGTGCATGTGGTCGTCGGAGTAGGCGGCGGTATCGCCGCCTACAAGAGTTGTGCGCTCATTCGAAAATTCACCGAGAACGGCCATCAGGTTCGAGTGATTCCGACTGCGTCGGCGCTCGAATTCGTCGGCCGCGCAACATTCGAGGCATTGTCCGGCCAGCCGGTGCACACCGGCGTGTTCGCCGATGTGCCCGAGGTGCCGCACGTCCGGCTGGGGCAGGAAGCGGATCTCGTCGTCGTCGCGCCGGCCACCGCCGACCTGATGGCTCGAATCGCGGGCGGGCGGGCGGACGATCTGCTCACTGCGACGTTGCTGACCGCTCGGTGCCCCGTCGTGTTGGCCCCGGCCATGCACACGGAGATGTGGGAACACCCGGCCACCGTCGCGAACGTCACCACGCTCCGATCGCGCGGTACCCAGGTGATCGAGCCTGCATCCGGCCGGTTGACCGGACGCGACACCGGTTCGGGCCGACTACCCGAGCCCGAGGAGATCTTCGCTCTCGCCATGCTGCTGACCGAACGTGCGGACGCGATGCCGCGCGATCTCGAGGGACGGCGAATTCTGATCTCGGCCGGTGGTACGCGGGAACCCCTCGATCCCGTTCGTTTTCTGGGGAATCGGAGTTCCGGCAAGCAGGGGTACGCGTTGGCTCGCGTCGCAGCCCAGCGCGGTGCCCACGTGACCTTGATCGCCGGGTACACCAGCGACCTCGAGGCGCCCGCGGCGGTCGATGTGGTCCACGTGAAGACCGCGTCCGATATGCAGGACGCGGTGCGCTCGCATGCGACCGACGTCGACGCAGTGGTGATGGCGGCTGCGGTCGCCGACTTCAGACCCGAGTCCATCGCGAGCAGCAAGATCAAGAAGGGCTCGAACGAACCGTCGTCGATCCCTCTGGTCCGCAACGACGACATCCTCGCCGGTCTCGTGTCGGCTCGGCACAGCGGAGACGTCCGGTCGTCGACGGTGATCGTTGGATTCGCCGCCGAGACGGGCGACGCCGACGGTGACGTGCTCACCTACGCGCGAGCCAAGCTCGAACGCAAAGGCTGCGATCTGCTCGTCGTCAATGCGGTGGGTGACGGCAAGGCCTTCGAGGTCGACCACAACGACGGCTGGTTGTTGGGATCCGACGGCTCCGAGGCGGCGCTGGGGGAGGGCTCGAAAGCTCTGCTCGCCAGCAGGGTGTTGGATTCGGTCGCCCAGATGCTTCGTTCCCGCGATACGCGGCCCACTTCGGATACCCGCTGATGCCGAGGGTGCACGATCGATGTCGTAGCAGCTAGCGTTCTGGGTACCAGGGCGACAGCGCCGTAAAGGTTTGCGTGGCTCCCACAGGGGCGATAACACCGAGGGAACATCAATTTTCGTGGAGTGCTCGGCCGGCATCAGCCGTCGGGTCGGGCAAGAACATGCGTCGAGAGGAAGTCCGTGAGCAAGTCCGGTAGTCGGCTTTTCACCAGCGAGTCCGTTACAGAAGGTCATCCAGACAAGATCTGTGACGCCATCAGCGATTCCATCCTCGACGCTCTTCTCACCGAGGATCCGCGAGCCCGAGTGGCGGTGGAGACGCTCGTCACCACGGGCCAGGTCCACGTCGCAGGTGAGGTGAACACCACCGCCTACGCGGACATCCCGAAGATCGTGCGCGAGAAGGTGCTCGAAATCGGGTACGACTCGTCCGCCAAGGGATTCGACGGAAACTCCTGTGGTGTGAACGTCGCCATCGGCGCGCAGTCACCCGAGATCGCGCAGGGCGTCGACCATTCGCACGAGGCCCGCGTCGAGGGATTGTCCGACGACGAGATCGACCGTCAGGGTGCCGGCGACCAAGGATTGATGTTCGGCTACGCCAACACCGATACACCCGAGTTCATGCCGCTGCCGATTGCGTTGGCACACAGGCTTTCTCGGAGACTGACCGAGGTTCGCAAGAGCGGTGTGCTGCCGTATCTGCGTCCGGACGGCAAGACTCAGGTCACCATCGAGTACGACGGGGACGACGCTGTTCGTCTCGATACCGTCGTGATCTCGACCCAGCATGCAGCAGACATCGACCTCGACAACCTGCTCACTCCCGACATCCGCGAGAAGGTTCTGGGCTCGGTACTTGCAGAGCTGGACGTACCGACTCTCGACACCTCGAACGTCCGGTTGCTGGTCAATCCCACCGGAAAGTTCGTGCTCGGTGGTCCGATGGGAGACGCCGGTCTGACCGGCCGAAAGATCATCGTCGACACGTACGGCGGCATGGCTCGGCACGGCGGCGGAGCATTCTCGGGCAAGGACCCGTCGAAGGTCGACCGCAGCGCCGCATACGCAATGCGGTGGGTCGCCAAGAATGCGGTCGCAGCCGGTCTGGCCGACCGCATCGAGGTGCAGGTGGCCTATGCGATCGGCAAGGCAGCACCGGTCGGTCTGTTCGTCGAGACGTTCGGCACCGAGAAGACCGATCCCGCGCGTATTCAGGCGGCGATCAGCGAGGTCTTCGACCTCCGTCCCGGTGCCATCATCCGCGACCTCGACCTGCTGCGCCCGATCTACGCGCAGACGGCCGCGTACGGTCACTTCGGACGTACCGACATCGATCTTCCGTGGGAATCCACCGATCGCGCCGACAAGCTCCGGGATGCGGCAGGCCTGTAGGTCCCTCCACTCCGGCAGCGATGCTGCCGCACGTACCCTGTTCGCACCGGCTCGGTGCTCCCACGACGAGTGTGGGGTGACGATCGAGAAGGAGGTGCGGTGGCTGGTGTGACGCCGGTAGCGGCAACCGATCTGCCGATCGCGCGCATTCTTCCGATGCTTCCGCTGCCGCACCTCGACCGCGAGTTCGATTACCTCGTTCCCGAGGACGTCAGCGACGATGCCCAGCCCGGTGTGCGGGTACGCGTTCGTTTTGCCGGCCGGCTCGTCGACGGGTTCGTACTCGCCAGGCTGGCCGAGACCGACCATCCCGGTCGTCTCGGCTGGCTGGACCGGGTCGTGTCCGCCGAGCGCGTACTGACTCCCGAGATCGCCGAGTTGGTGTCGGCGGTGGCCGATCGCTACGCAGGAACGCGAGCGGATGTGCTGCGTCTGGCGGTTCCGGCTCGCCACGCACGGGTCGAGGCAGAGCCCCCTCCGGTCGTCGACGAGGCAGCAGAGCCGGTCGTCGATCGCACGGGCTGGGCGGCGTATACCCATGGCTCCAATTTCCTCGATGCCCTTGGCGAGCACCGTGTTCCGCGTGCGGTGTGGCAGGCCCTACCCGGCGAGGTGTGGCCCGCTCGATTGGCCGAATTGGCTGCCGTCACCGTGGGGAGCGGACGGTCCGCAGTGGTCGTGGTGCCCGACCAACGGGATCTCGATCGCCTGGAGGGTGCATGCGCCGCGGCAGTCGGGGCCGACCGTGTGGTGGCGCTGTCGGCCGGTTTGGGACCGGCCAAGCGGTACCGGCAGTGGTTGCGCTGTCTGAGGTCGGGCCCCGTTGTCGTGGTAGGGACACGCAGTGCGGTGTTCGCGCCCGTGTCGAACCTCGGCCTGATCGCGATCTGGGACGACGGCGACGACAGTTTCGCCGAACCACGCTCACCGTATCCGCATGCACGTGAGGTGGCGTTGCTCCGCGCGCACGTGTCGGGAGCCGCGGTCGTCGTCGGCGGACATTCCCGGACGGCCGAGGCCGAGGCTCTCGTCGATTCCGGCTGGGCCCACGACCTGGTCGCCCCACGTGAGCTGGTGCGTGAACGGCAACCTCACGTGGTCGCGCTGGCCGACTCGGACCACGCGCTCGCTCGGGATCCGGCAGCCCGGGTCGCGCGGCTACCGGCGATCGCTTTCGAGGCCGCACGTGCGGCGCTGAAAGCGGATACCCCTGTGCTGGTTCAGGTTCCACGCGCCGGTTATGTTCCGTCGCTGGCGTGTGCGAAGTGCCGCCATCCGGCTCGGTGTCGACGCTGCAACGGTCCGCTCGCCCTGCCCTCGGCTCCGGGCAGCGACGGCGCGGGCAGCCCGACGTGTTCCTGGTGCGGAATCGCCGATGCCGCACACCGCTGCACGGTCTGCGGGTCTCGCAACCTGCGCGCCGTGGTGATCGGAGCGGGACGCACGGCCGAGGAGCTCGGCCGCGCCTTCCCTGGCGTGCCGATACACAACTCCGGTGGGGCCACCGTCCTCGATACCGTGCGCCCCGGTGGTTCGCTCGTGGTGTCGACCGTCGGTGCCGAGCCGACCGTGGACGGCGGATACGGCGCCGCGCTGCTGCTCGACGGTTGGGCTCTGCTGGGCCGGGCGGATCTGCGTGCGGCAGAGGAGACACTGCGCCGCTGGATGACGGCTGCGGCGATGGTTCGGCCCGGGGCGGCTGGGGGACGTGTGGTCGTGGTGGCCGAGTCCGAGATCCCCACCGTCCAGGCCCTGGTGCGCTGGGATCCGCTGTGGCACGCGCGCAGTCAGCTGGACGAACGAGTCGAGGTTCGGTTTCCACCGGCCGTTCACGTGGCGGCGATCGACGGGACCACCGACGCGATAACAGCGTTGGTCGACAGTGCAGATCTACCCGAGACGGTCGAGGTACTGGGTCCCGTCGATCTCCCGGACGGTCAACGCGCACCTGCGGGTAGCGGCGAGGACGGGTTGTCCGGAGACGTGCAGCGGCTGCTGATCCGGGTTCCGCGAAGCACCGGAGCAGCGCTGGCGCGAGCGCTGTCGACTGCGCAGGCGTCCCGAAGCGCCAAGAAGCTCGGCGCGGGCGTACGGATTCAGATCGATCCCATTCGGATCGGGTGATGGGGGTTTCTCTGTCCTGTCGCGTTCCCTACGTCCAGATAGAGAGGCAACCTCAGGGCCTTGTCAAAGTTGCATTGCCGATATATCGTCGACTTGTTCAATCGATACGAAGGAGAACGAGATGAACTACGCATTCGAAGGCTTTGCACACGACTTCGGACGCCGCGGAGGTCCCCGGATGGGACTCGCAGGCAATCGACACGGAGACCCGCGCCGACGTGGCGCGCCGTTCCAGATGTGGGTTGCGCAGGACGGCGAGCACGGCCCGGCAGAAGACGGAGAACCAGACGGCGGAGAACGACACGAGAGAGGTCGGGGAAGGAGAGGTCACAGCGAGCACGGCAGACGTCGGGGAGGTCCTGTCGGGCGGGGGCGTGACGGTATGTGGCCCGGTGGTTTCGGGCCGAATGCCGACTTCGGTCGTGGTCGGGGCCGAGGCGGTCGGGGCCGACGTGGCGATGTCCGCGCTGCGATCCTCCTGCTGCTCGAGGACCGGCCGATGCACGGTTACGAACTCATCCAGCAGATCGCCGAGAAGAGCAACGGAACCTGGAAGCCGAGCCCGGGATCGATCTACCCGGCCCTGTCGCAGCTCGAAGACGAGGGCTTGGTGCTGATCGACAAGGTGGCCGGCAGGAAGACGGCAGCACTGACGGCCGAGGGCAGGCGTCATGTCGACGACCATCGAGCAGATCTCGGCAGTCCTTGGGACGACGTAGCCGATTCCGTCGGCATCGATGCGCGTGATCTTCGGGCACTGATCGGACAATTGATGGGAGCGGCCGGTCAGGTGGCCGGAGTCGGAACCGTGCGTCAGGTCGACCAGGCAGCCGAGGTGCTCATCGAGGCACGCCGATCGCTGTATCGCATCCTCGCAGAGGACGCTTCCGACAGTTCCGACAGCACCGACGCGACGTGATCGTCGGTGCGGAATCGTCGCACGCTGCCGTGACTCCCTAGGATGGACAACCGACATCGTTTCGTCCATCCCAGGGAGTTGCCTTCAGTGCGCGTCGTCTTCGCCGGAACACCGGAACCCGCGGTCCCGTCACTCGCGCGACTGGTGGAGTCCGAACGGCACGAGGTGATCGCCGTGGTCACCCGGCCCGATGCCGCAGCCGGCCGTGGACGCAAGACCGTGCGCTCGCCCGTCGGAGTGTTGGCGGACGAGCACGGCATCCCGGTGCTCACTCCCGCGAGGCCGTCGGACCCGGAGTTCGTGGCGGCGCTGACCGACCTCGCCCCCGACGTGTGCCCGGTCGTTGCGTACGGCGCGTTGTTGCCGCAACAGGTACTCGACATACCTCGGTACGGCTGGATCAATCTGCACTTCTCACTGTTGCCCGCGTGGCGTGGCGCGGCACCGGTACAGGCCGCGATCGCCGCGGGCGACGACGTCACAGGCGCATCGACGTTCCTTCTCGACGTCGGGATGGACACCGGTCCGGTACTCGGTGTCACCACCGAACGGATTCGGGATTCCGACACCACGGGTGATCTGCTCGGGCGTCTGGCGTCGAGCGGAGCCCACTTGCTCGCCGCGACGTTGGACGCGATCGAGGACGGAACGGCGGCAGCGCTACCGCAATCCGAGGACGGTGTGTCCTACGCGAGCAAAGTGACAGTCGATTCCGCGCGCATCGACTGGACGAGATCCGCGGCATTCGTCGACCGACACATCAGATCCGTCACACCGGCCCCGGGCGCGTGGACGACCATCGGGGATCTCCGCGTCAAGATCGCTCCTGTTCAGCTGTCGCCGGACACGTTGGAGCCGGGAACGATCGACGTACGCAAGACCGGTGTACACATCGGAACCGGAACCGGCGCAGTCGTTCTCGGTGATATTCAACCTCAGGGCAAGAAGGTCATGAGGGCACTCGACTGGGCGCGCGGCGCTCGGCTGGACGATACGGCGGTGGCACGATGACAGAGCCCGACAGGCCTCGTAAGCGCGAGTCGAGTCAGCCCCGCAAGTACGTCAAGAAGTCACCGGGGGCACGTGGGCCCAAAGGGAACCGGCCGCCGCAGGGCACCGGACCCCGTGCGGTCGACGCGATCGATCCGGCACGGCGTGCGGCCAGAGACGTGCTCAAAGCGGTTCGGGAGCGCGATGCATACGCGAACCTGGTGCTGCCCGGGTTGCTCCGCGAGCGCAAGTTGGATTCTCGCGATGCCGCGCTGGCCACCGAACTCGCCTACGGCGCATCACGCGCTCGGGGTGTGCTCGACGCCGTGATCGCACACGCGGCCGGGCGGCCTGCCGCAGAGATCGACGGACCACTGCTCGACATCCTTCGGCTCGGGGCTTATCAGCTGCTGCGCACCCGGGTTGCCCCGCACGCAGCCGTCGCCACGTCGGTGGATCTCGCCCGCTCCGAATTCGGTTCCGGCAAGGCAGGTTTCGTCAACGCCGTGCTGCGACGAGTGTCCGAGCGAACCGCAGCGCAGTGGGTCGACGAGCTGGCACCGGCGACGACGGCGGATCCGGTCGGTCACCTGGCATTCGAATACGCCCATCCCAAGTGGATTGCGCAGGCCTTCGCCGATGCGCTCGGAGCCGATGCCGGCGAACTCGCCGCGGTCCTCGAGGCGGACGACGCGCGTCCCTCGGTCCACCTCGTCGCGCGAGCGGGAGAGATTTCCGCCGAAGAATTGGCGCTGATCACCGGGGGAGAGGAAGGTCCCTATTCGCCGTACGCGGTGCACCTCGACGGCGGCGACCCCGGCAAGCTCGATGCCGTCCGGGACGGACTGGCCGGAGTTCAGGACGAGGGCAGTCAGCTCGTCGGCCGCGCGCTGACGTTGGCACCGTTGCTCGGCGACGACGGTGGCAGATGGTTGGACTTGTGCGCCGGTCCGGGCGGCAAGGCCGCCCTGCTCGGTGCCCTGGCGGAGATCGACGGCGCACGGGTCGACGCCGTCGAACCGACCCCGCACCGCGCCGACCTCGTGTCCAAGACCACCAAGGACCTACCGGTGACGGTGCACATCGTCGACGGCCGCGAGTCCGGACTCGACGCGGGTTACGACCGCGTGCTCGTCGACGCGCCGTGCACCGGTCTCGGAGCGCTGCGTCGTCGCCCCGAAGCGCGGTGGCGTCGGCAACCGTCCGACGTGGCGGCATTGGTCACCCTGCAGAAGGAATTGCTGGCGGCAGCGATCGATCTGGTCCGGCCCGGCGGGGTGGTGCTGTACTCGACGTGCTCGCCGCATCTGTCCGAGACAGCGGCCGTCGTTGCCGACGCCGTACGCCGGTACGGCGTCGAACAGCTCGACACCCGCGCGCTCGTGCCGGGAGTACCGCAACTGGGTGACGGCCCGTCGGTGCAACTGTGGCCGCATCGGCACGGTACCGACGCGATGTTCATGGCGGCGCTGCGCAAGCCGGTCTGATCACCCTCCGGCCAGGAACGCCTCGGCCACGTCTGCGGGTGCGTACACCAGCCACCCGTCGACGAGGAGTTCGCGCAGTTCGTCGTCCTCGGCGTTGTCGACGTCGATCAGAACGGCAGAGAACCCGTCGAAATGCGGGATCGTGAAGCACGAGCGCGGATGTGCGGTGAGGATGGCTTCCTTCTCGTGCAGGTCGGCAGTCCTGACGGCCAGGATCGGTCCGCTGGGCGGGGTCTCGTCGCCGAATCGTTTCAGGTCGGCCTTGCTGAACGGTCGTACCCACGCGAACACGTGCTTGCCTATGCCCCAGGCGGGATTCCCGTACCGAACGCTTTCGGTGACTTCGGGCAATTCGGCAAGGACGGCGCTCGCGGAGTCCATGGTGGCCATGTCGGCACGATACCGGCTCGACTAGGCTCACCAGTCGTGGTTTCCCCGATGATCGCTCCCTCGATTCTGTCCGCCGATTTCGCGCGCCTCGCCGCCGAAGCCGATGCCGTCGCGGGGGCCGATTGGCTCCACGTCGACGTCATGGACGCACACTTCGTCCCCAACCTCACCCTCGGGCTACCGGTGGTCGAGAGTCTGCTCAAAGCAACGAGCATTCCCCTCGATTGCCACTTGATGATCGAGGATCCGGCGCGCTGGGCCCCGCCGTATGCCGAGGCCGGGGCATACAACGTCACGTTCCACGCCGAAGCAACGGATGACCCCAGCGCCGTGGCGCGCGACATCAGGGCCGCCGGTGCGAAAGCCGGCCTGTCGGTGAAGCCGGGTACCCCGATCGAGCCCTACCTCGAGATTCTGCGCGACTTCGACACTCTGCTGGTGATGAGTGTGGAGCCCGGTTTCGGCGGGCAGTCGTTCATGCCCGAAGTACTGTCCAAAGCCAAAGCTGTTCGGGCACTTGTCGATTCCGGAGATCTACGCTTGGTGGTCGAGATCGACGGCGGCATCAACTCCGACACCATCGAGCAGGCCGCCGAGGCCGGCATCGATTGCTTCGTGGCCGGTTCGGCCGTGTACAACACCGCCGATCCCGCCGCCGCAGTGCGTGATCTCCGTGGCCGGGCCGCCCGCGCATCGCACCACCTGTCGTGACCGACGCCCCGGGCCCGGCCGTGTCGGTCGTCGAGGCGATGGCTCTGGCCGTCGAGGCGTCCGAGGCCGCTCGGGGCATCAGTAGCCCCAACCCCGCGGTCGGTGCCGTGATCCTCGACGCCCGCGGCCTCGTCGTGGGCACCGGCTCCACCCGTCCACCCGGCGGCCCGCACGCCGAGATCGTCGCACTCACCGAAGCCGGCGACCGTGCGCGCGGCGGCACCGCGGTGGTGACACTCGAGCCGTGCAACCACACGGGCCGCACCGGACCGTGCTCGCAGGCCCTCGTCGCAGCCGGGGTCGCGTCGGTCGTGTTCGCGGTAGCGGATCCGAACCCGCTCGCGTCCGGCGGGGCAGACGCACTGCGGAACGCCGGGATTCGCGTCGAACAGGGCGTGGGGACGCGCGAGGTACAGCAGGGGCCACTGCGGGCCTGGCTGCACAAACAACGCACCGGCCGGCCGCACGTCACCTGGAAGTACGCCGCGACGCTCGACGGACGCAGCGCGGCTGCCGACGGAACGAGCCAGTGGATCACCGGACCCGAGGCACGGGCGCACGTACACGTCGAGCGGGCCAAGCTCGACGCCATCGTCGTCGGAACCGGCACCGTACTGGCCGACGATCCACGGCTGACCGCCCGTCGCCCCGACGGCACCCTGGCATCGCATCAGCCGGTTCGAGTTGTCGTCGGATCGAGGCCCGTACCGGCGACCGCCGCGATCCGGGGTCCGGAGGCACCGACGGTGTTTCTGGACACACACGACCCGGCTGCGGTGATCGACGCGCTGAGCGAGTACACCGACATCCAGATAGAAGGTGGTCCGACACTGGCCGGCGCGTTCCTCGCCGCCGGTCTCGTGGACCGCGTTGTCGCCTACATCGCACCTGCGGTGTTGGGGACCGGCCCGGCTGCGGTGGAGAATGCGGGGATCGGAACAATTGCCGACGCAATTCGGTTCCGCACGGAGACAATCACCATGATCGGCAACGACGTTCTTCTGAGTGTCGTGCCCGAAGGAGCGAAGTAGATGTTCACCGGAATCGTCGAAGAGCTGGGCGAGATCGTGGCCAAGGACGAACTGCCCGACGCCGCTCGCTTCACCGTCCGGGGCCCGGTGGTGACCTCCGATGCCGGCCACGGGGATTCCATCGCGGTGAACGGAGTGTGTCTGACCGTCGTCGAAGTACTTCCCGACGGCGGATTCACCGCCGACGTCATGCAGGAGACGTTGAACCGATCGAGCCTCGGCGCTCTGGATGTCGGCAGTCGCGTCAACCTCGAACGCGCAGCGGCACTCGGTAGCAGGCTCGGCGGGCACCTCGTCCAAGGACACGTCGACGGAACCGGCACGGTAGCCGGACGCAGCCCGTCCGAGAACTGGACCGTCGTGCGCATCACGATGCCCACGTCGGTAGCGCGCTACGTCGTCGAGAAAGGATCCATCACGGTCGACGGTGTCTCGCTCACCGTGTCCGGGCTCGGAGTCGACGACGGCGGGCACTGGTTCGAGATCTCGCTGATCCCCACCACCCTCGACCTGACCACACTCGGCACGGCCGAGGTGGGTTCACCGGTCAACCTCGAAGTCGACGTCATCGCCAAGTACGTGGAGCGGCTGCAGGCGATCGACGCACAGTAAGTACTGTTGAAGTGCACGCAGGTAACGGTGCATCGGAGACATTTCCAGGGCGCTGAGCCAGGCCCGAGACCTATGGAGCGCACTTTCGTGACCAGGTTCGACAGTATCGAGCGCGCAGTTGCGGACATCGCTGCGGGCAAAGCAGTGGTGGTCGTCGACGACGAGGACCGCGAGAACGAAGGCGACCTCATCTTCGCCGCCGAGAAGGCCACCCCGGAACTGGTTGCCTTCATGGTCCGCTATACCTCGGGCTACCTCTGTGTCCCGTTGTCCGGTGAGGATTGCGACCGACTCGGCCTGCCGCCGATGTTCGCCACCAACCAGGACAAACACGGAACGGCGTACACCGTCACCGTCGACGCGCGAGAAGGTATCGGAACCGGTATCTCCGCCTCCGACCGAGCAGCCACGATGCGCCTGCTCGCGGACCCCGACACCGGTGCGAACGACTTCACCCGCCCCGGCCATGTCGTCCCGTTGCGCGCCAAGGAAGGCGGCGTACTGCGTCGCCCCGGGCACACCGAGGCGGCCGTGGACCTCGCCCGCATGGCCGACCTCCGCCCCGCCGGAGTCATCTGCGAGATCGTCAGCCAGAAGGACGAGGGAGCGATGGCGCAGACCGACGAGCTGCGGGTGTTCGCCGACGAACACGACCTCGCACTGATCTCGATCGCCGACCTGATCGCGTGGCGTCGTAAGCACGAGAAGCACGTCGTCCGCGTCGCCGACGCGCGAATCCCCACCAGCCACGGCACCTTCCGGGCCGTCGGTTACCAGAGCATCTACGACGAGGTCGAGCACGTCGCGCTGGTGCGCGGCGACATCTCCGGCCCCGACGCCGACGGCAGCGACGTGCTGGTCCGGGTGCACTCCGAATGCCTCACCGGCGACGTCTTCGGATCGCTGCGCTGCGACTGCGGCCCACAGCTCGACGCCGCCCTCGAAATGGTGGCGGCCGAGGATCGCGGAATCGTGCTGTACATGCGAGGACACGAAGGACGCGGAATCGGCCTGCTGCACAAACTCCAGGCCTACCAACTCCAGGACGCAGGCTCGGACACCGTCGACGCCAACCTGCAGCTCGGTCTGCCCGCAGACTCCCGCGACTACGGAATCGGCGCCCAGATCCTCGTCGACCTCGGGGTCTCGTCCATGCGCCTGCTCACCAACAATCCGGCCAAACGAGTCGGGCTCGACGGCTACGGCCTGCACGTCACCGAGCGGGTGCCGATGCCGTTGCGCGCCAACGCCGAGAACCTGACCTACCTGCGCACCAAACGCGACCGCATGGGCCACGACCTGGTCGGCCTGGACGACTTCGAGCAAAATGACCCCACTGGCGAAAACGGTCATTCCGCAGGCTCCACTCCTGCCCGCGAGAACGGGGTCAACCCATGAGCGGCGACGGCGAACCCACCCTTCAGCTGGCAGGCGCGAGTGATCTGAAGTTGGCTGTCGTGGCCGGTCAGTGGCATCGGAAGATCTCCGAGGCACTGCTCGCCGGTGCGCTCCGCAAAGCCGAGTCCGCCGGGGTACGCGACGTCACGGTCATACGCGTCGCCGGAGCCATCGAACTACCCGTCGTCGCCCAGGCCCTGGCTCGCACCCACGATGCCGTCGTCGCTCTCGGCGTGGTCATCCGCGGCGGCACACCGCACTTCGAGTACGTCTGCGATGCCGTCACAGCCGGCCTGACACGGGTATCGCTCGACGAGGGCACTCCGGTCACCAACGGGGTGCTCACCACCAACGACGAGCAGCAGGCGCTCGATCGCGCCGGTCTGCCCGACTCGTTCGAGGACAAGGGTGGGCAGGCCACCGCGGCCGCCATCGACACGGCCCTGACCCTCAAGCACCTCCGGCAGCCGTGGACGAATCAGGACTTCCAATGACGCGCGACGAATCCCCGTCCGAATGGGACATGGAAGTGAAGTCCCGTAAGTCGGCCCGATACGCGATCGCTGCCGCGGTGTTGCTCGTCGTCGCTCACTCGACTGTCGCGGTGCTGCTTCGGGTGTCGCCGACCGGGGTCTATTTCAGGACCGCCGATCAGCTGGCGATGGCGGGAATAGGCGTGTTGCTGGCGGGCCTGGCTCTGCTGCTCACCCGCCCGCGCATTCGCGTCGGTCCGGCAGGTGTGGCGGTCCGAAACGTGTTCTCGGAGCGGATGATCGAGTGGGACCTCGTGCGCGGCCTGTCATTTCCCGACGGGGCGATGTGGGCCAGGGTCGACATCCCCGACGACGAGTTCATCAATGTGATGGCCATCCAGTCCAACGATCGTGAGCACGCCGTCGCGGCCGTTCGAAAGTTCCGTGCGCTCGAGCGCGAGTACGCGCCCGCTCGCGTCGATCAGGACTGACTCTCTGCCGCACGCTCTCGTGCACCGCTGCTGAGCTGGAGATGCGGAGAACGTCGGACCCGACCGCTAACGTGGAAGGCGTGTCCGACCCCGCTACCTATCGTCCGGCCACCGGAACCATCCCGGTGGAACCGGGCGTGTACAAATTCCGCGATCCGCACGGTCGCGTCGTCTACGTAGGCAAGGCCAAGAGCCTGCGCAGTCGCCTCAATTCCTACTTCGCCGACGTGGCCTCGCTGCATCCGAGGACCCGGCAGATGGTCACCACCGCGGCGTCCGTGGAGTGGACGGTGGTCACCACCGAAGTCGAGGCACTGCAGCTCGAGTACAACTGGATCAAGGAATTCGATCCACGGTTCAATGTCCGCTACCGCGACGACAAGAGCTACCCGATGCTCGCGGTGACGATGAACGAGGAATTCCCACGTCTGTTCGTGTACCGCGGACCCCGCCGTAAGGGCGTGCGCTACTTCGGTCCCTACGCTCATGCCTGGGCCATCCGCGAGACGCTCGACCTGCTGCTGCGCGTGTTCCCGGCACGAACGTGCTCGACCGGAGTCTTCAAGCGGCACAACCAGATCGGTCGACCCTGTCTGCTCGGGTACATCGACAAGTGCTCGGCACCGTGCGTGGGACGCGTCAGTGCCGAGGAACACCGCAGTACCGTCGAGGACTTCTGCGACTTCCTGGCCGGCAAGACCGACAAACTCGTGCGACAGCTCGAGAAGAAAATGCAGGCAGCCTCGGAAGATCTCGACTTCGAGACTGCAGCACGGTTACGTGACGACGTGGGCGCGCTGCGTCGGGCGTTGGAGAAGCAGGCCGTGGTGCTCGGTGACGGTACCGACGCAGATCTGGTCGCGTTCGCCACCGACGCCCTGGAAGCCGCCGTTCAGGTCTTCCACGTCCGCGGTGGCCGCGTACGGGGACAGCGCGGGTGGGTGGTCGAGAAGGCGGGTGAGGTGATCGAACGGCAGGACGAGGCCGACCTCCCCGCCCTCGTCGAACAGTTCCTCACCCAGTTCTACGGCGAACAGGCTGCGTTGTCCGCGCAGACCCCGGGCGGCGATGACGGCGGGTCCAACGCGGTTCCGCGTGAGGTACTGGTGCCGGTGTTACCGGACAACGCCGACGAAGTGCAGGTGTGGCTCAGCGAGTTGCGTGGATCCAATGTCACTTTGCGGGTTCCGCAGCGCGGCGACAAGAAGGCACTGGCCGAGACCGTCGAACGCAACGCCAAAGAGGCTCTGCAGCAGCACAAGCTGAAGCGTGCGGGTGATTTCACATCGAGATCTGCTGCGCTGCAAGGTATTCAGGAGGCGCTCGATCTGGATTCGGCACCGCTGAGAATCGAATGCATCGATATCTCGCACGTGCAGGGCACCGATGTGGTCGCGTCACTGGTCGTGTTCGAGGACGGATTGCCGCGCAAGAGCGACTACCGCCACTACGCGATCAAGGAAGCGGCAGGCGACGGGCATTCCGACGACGTCGCCAGCATCGCCGAGGTGACCCGGCGTCGTTTCCTTCGTCATTCTGCAGACGGAGCCAACGCTGTCGGCAGCGGCGGCGATCTCGCTCCCGAAGCTGCGCTCGATCCCCAAACCGGGAGGCCACGCAGGTTCGCTTATCCGCCCAACCTGTTCGTCGTCGACGGCGGTGCACCACAGGTCGCAGCGGCGGCAGCAGTGCTGGACGAACTCGGTGTCACCGACGTCGCCGTCGTCGGGCTCGCCAAACGACTGGAAGAAGTGTGGGTACCGGGGGAGGAGGATCCGGTGATCCTCCCGCGCACGAGTGAATCGCTCTATCTCCTGCAGCGAGTACGCGACGAGGCGCACCGATTTGCCATCACCTTCCATCGAAGCAAGCGATCACGCCGTATGACTGCGTCGGCCCTCGACTCGGTGCGCGGGCTCGGCGAGTCGAGGAGAACCGCGCTGGTGGCGCATTTCGGATCGGTGGCCAATCTCAAGAAGGCAACGGTCGAAGAGATCGTCGAGGTCCCCGGAATCGGCGCGACCACCGCCAAGTCGGTGCTGGCCGCGTTGGGTTCCGACCCGAGCGGGGCCGATGTAGGCGATGATGGCAGCGCAACGGCAACGACACCGGGCGAGAACACGGCCGACCATGCGATCGAACCGCGTGTGGAATCGGCGGGACAGGCTTCGTAGTGAGCGAACACCAGACACAGGCACACCCACCGTCCGAGCCGCACCCCGGAAACCCCGAAGAGCGGGCAGATTCGCCGCACGACGGCATCGAAGTGGCGTTGGTCACGGGCGTGTCCGGCGCCGGGTTGCGCACGGCCGCCAAGATTCTCGAAGATCTGGGTTGGTACGTGGCCGACAACCTGCCGCCCGAGCTCATTTCAAAGATGGTCGATCTCGGGCTGGAGTCGCAGCCCCGTATCGAGCGTCTCGCCTTGGTGATGGACGTGCGCAGCCGCCTGTTCACCGGCGATCTGGGCTGGGTGGTCAAGGAACTCGACTCCAAGGGTGTGCGCAATCGCGTGCTGTTCCTGGATGCGTCCGACGCCGTGCTGGTCCAGCGGTTCGAGTCGAATCGGCGCAGTCACCCGTTGCAGAACGACGGCCAGGACGGAACTCTGACCGAGGGGATCACCGCCGAGCGTCTACGGCTCGCGCAGGTCAAGGCGGCCGCCGACCTGACTGTCGACACGACCTCGTTGTCGGTGCACCAGCTTCGGCGCAAGATCGAAACGGTCTTCGGGGCCTCCGACACTGTCGGCGTCGGCGTGACGGTCCAGTCCTTCGGCTTCAAGTACGGGCTACCGATGGATGCCGACCTGGTCTGCGACGTGCGTTTTCTGCCCAATCCCCACTGGGTGCCCGAACTGCGCGAACACACCGGTCAGGACGCGGATGTGCGCGACTACGTCCTCGGACAGAACGGGGCGCACGACTACCTGCAGACGTACACGCACCTGTTGAATCTGACCATCGAGGGATACGTGCGGGAAGGCAAGCGATACATGACGGTGGCCGTGGGCTGCACCGGAGGAAAACACCGAAGCGTCGCGATGACGGAGGCCCTGGCCGGTATTCTCGCCGAACAGGGGGACGTATCGGTCCGCGTCCTGCACCGTGATCTGGGCCGCGAATGAGCGATACTCCGCACCGTCCGGTATCGGGTTCGGGTCCCAAGATCGTCGCTCTGGGCGGCGGCCACGGCTTGTACGCAACGTTGTCGGCAGCTCGGCTGCTCAGCAGCGATGTCACTGCGGTCGTGACGGTCGCCGACGACGGCGGGTCCTCGGGTCGTCTGCGGGCAGAACTCGGCGTCATCCCGCCCGGAGATCTCCGGATGGCGCTGGCTGCCCTGGCCCGCTCGGATGCCCGAACCCAGCTGTGGACCGACGTCATTCAGCACCGATTCGGGGGCACCGGCGCCTTGGCCGGCCACTCGGTGGGAAATCTGGTTCTCGCCGGGCTCACCGAAGTACTCGGCGACCCGATAGCTGCCCTCGACGAGATGGTGCACATGCTCGGCATCGACGGACGAGTGCTGCCGATGTCACCGATTGCGCTCGACATCGAAGCCGATGTATCCGGCCTCGAGGACGACCCACGCGTGAGTCGCGTCATTCGTGGTCAGGTCGCCGTCGCCACGACGCCCGGCAAGGTTCGACGCGTGCGGCTGTTGCCACCGGATCCGCCTGCGACGCCGGAGGCGCTGACCGCCATCGCCGCGGCGGACCTGGTCGTGCTCGGGCCAGGATCGTGGTTCTCGAGTGTCATTCCCCACGTTCTGGTGCCGGATCAGCTCGCTGCATTGGCGCGCACGAGTGCGCCCAAGGTGCTCGTACTCAACCTGGCACCGGAGCTGGGGGAGACCACCGGATTCTCCGCCGAGCGCCATGTCCACGTACTCTCCCAACACGCACCTGATTTGGGAATCGACCACGTGTTGGTCGATTCCGCCTCGGTCCCGGAGGGCAGCAACCGCGAGCACGTGGCGCGCGCCGCTGCCCGGCTCGGCGCTGGGGTCGTCTACGTCGACGTTGCCGAGACCGGCACTCACGCACATCATTACGGAAAGCTGGCTGCTGCTCTCGGAGCCATCGTGTCGTCCACCGACGGCTCGGTACCGACAGCGGCGCGCAGAGAGGGGATCACTTCGTGGCCATGACAGCGGAGGTCAAGGACGAGCTGAGCAGGCTCACCGTCAGTCAGGTCAGCTGCCGCAAGGCCGAGGTGTCCGCCCTGCTGCGTTTCGCCGGCGGGTTGCACATCGTCGCGGGTCGAGTGGTGGTGGAGGCCGAGGTGGATCTCGGCTCCATCGCACGGCGGCTGCGACGCGAGATCTTCGAGCTGTACGGCTACTCCTCGGATGTCCACATGCTCAGTGCCGGAGGCCTGCGCAAGACGTCTCGGTACGTGGTGCGCGTGGCCAAGGACGGTGAGGCTCTGGCCCGCCAGACCGGGCTGCTCGACCTCCGTGGACGTCCCGTGCGTGGCCTGCCCGCTCAGGTCGTGGGCGGCACGGTCGGCGACTCCGAGGCCGCGTGGCGCGGCGCGTTTCTCGCCCACGGCTCGCTCACCGAGCCGGGCCGGTCGTCCGCGCTCGAGATTAGCTGCCCCGGGCCCGAAGCGGCGCTCGCCCTCGTCGGTGCCGCTCGGCGCCTCGGCGTGGCAGCCAAGGCACGTGAGGTGCGCGGCACCGATCGAGTCGTCGTACGAGACGGCGAAGCAATCGGAGCGTTGCTCACGCGCATGGGCGCTCAGGACACCCGGTTGGTGTGGGAGGAGCGCCGGATGCGCCGCGAGGTGCGGGCCACCGCCAACCGTCTGGCCAACTTCGACGACGCCAACCTGCGCCGGTCCGCTCGAGCCGCGGTTGCGGCCGCCGCTCGCGTCGAGCGGGCTCTGCACATTCTCGGCGACGACGTACCCGATCATCTCGCTGCGGCAGGATCGCTTCGGGTCCAGCACCGCCAGGCCTCACTGGAGGAACTCGGTCAGTTGGCCGATCCGCCGATGACCAAGGACGCGGTGGCCGGTCGGATCCGGCGTCTGCTGTCCATGGCCGATCGGAAAGCGAAGGAGACCGGGATACCCGACACCGAGTCGGCGGTCACCGCAGAGCTGCTCGACGAGGCGTAGAGCGCCTCGATCGAGTGATGCGCGCGCTCCGCCGGAGCGCACACTAGGGTAGGAACCGCGTGTGGCACCCCGCATGCAGGCACGACCAGACATCTGTTTTCACAACTTTTAGGAGCGAACAGTGACGATCCGGGTAGGCGTCAACGGCTTCGGCCGCATCGGGCGTAACTTCTTCAGGGCTGTCGACGCGCAGAAGGCGCTCGGTACCACCGACATCGAAATCGTTGCTGTCAACGACCTGACCGACAACGCATCGCTCGCACACCTGCTCAAGTACGACTCGATCCTGGGCCGCTTGCCGCACGACGTCTCGCTCGAAGGCGAAGACACCATCGTCGTCGGCGGCCAGAAGATCAAGGCTCTGTCGCTGCGTGAGGGACCGTCCGCACTTCCGTGGGGTGACCTGGGTGTCGACGTCGTCGTCGAGTCCACCGGCATCTTCACCGACGCTGCGAAGGCTCAGGGTCACATCGACGCCGGTGCCAAGAAGGTCATCATCTCCGCGCCCGCCAAGGGCGAGGACATCACCATCGTCATGGGCGTCAACGACGACAAGTACGACGGCAGCCAGAACATCATCTCCAACGCGTCGTGCACCACCAACTGCCTCGGTCCCATTGCCAAGGTTCTCGACGACGAGTTCGGCATCGTCTCGGGTCTCATGACGACCATTCACGCGTACACGCAGGATCAGAACCTGCAGGACGGCCCGCACAGCGATCTGCGTCGTGCACGTGCCGCAGCTCTCAACGTCGTCCCCACCGGTACCGGTGCAGCCAAGGCCATCGGCCTTGTTCTCCCGCAGCTGCTCGGCAAGCTCGACGGCTACGCACTTCGGGTGCCGATCCCCACCGGCTCGGTCACCGACCTGACCGCTCTGCTGAAGAAGAAGGCCAGCGCCGAGGACATCAACGCCGCGATGAAGGCTGCCGCGGAGGGCCCGCTGAAGGGCATCCTGAAGTACAACACCGATCCCATCGTGTCCTCGGACATCGTGACCGATCCGCACTCGTCGATCTTCGACGCGCCGCTGACCAAGGTCATCGACGACCAGGTGAAGATCGTCTCCTGGTACGACAACGAGTGGGGCTACTCCAACCGCCTCGCCGACCTCATCGGTCTCGTCGGCAAGTCCCTCTGACACCGATGGCTGTCAAGACACTGCAGGATCTGCTCGATGCCGGTGTCGAAGGACGTGGCGTCCTCGTGCGATCGGACTTCAACGTCCCGCTCGAGGACGGCACGATCACCGACCCCGGCCGCATCCAGGCGTCGATTCCGACCCTTCGTGCACTGGTCGAAGCCGGAGCGAAGGTCATCGTCACCGCTCACCTCGGTCGCCCCGACGGCAAGCCCGATGCGAAGTACAGTCTGGCTCCGGTCGCTGCCAAGCTCGGCGAACTGCTCGGCCGGCACGTCCAGCTCGCGGGAGACGTTGTGGGTCAGGACGCCGAGGCACGCGCCGAGGGCCTGACCGACGGCGACGTACTGCTGCTCGAGAACATCCGCTTCGATCCGCGTGAGACCAGCAAGGACGAGTCCGAGCGTGCCGCTCTGGCTCGCGAGCTCGTTGCTCTCGCCGGCGACGATGCGGCATTCGTCTCCGACGGATTCGGCGTCGTGCACCGCAAGCAGGCGTCGGTCTACGACGTGGCGCAGCTGCTTCCGCATTACGCGGGCACACTCGTCGCGGCCGAGGTCGAGGTGTTGGCCAAGCTGACCGAGGATGCGGCTCGTCCGTACGCGGTGGTGCTCGGCGGCTCCAAGGTCTCGGACAAGCTCGGCGTCATCGAGGCGTTGGCTCCCAAGGTCGACACCCTCGTCATCGGCGGCGGCATGGCGTTCACTTTCCTTGCCGCACAGGGTTATTCGGTCGGTAACTCGCTGTTGCAGGAGGATCAGATCGGGGTCTGCAAGGACCTGCTCGAGCGCTTCGGCGACGTGATCCATCTTCCTGTCGACATCGTCGTCGGAGACAAGTTCGCGGCGGACGCCGAGTCCAAGACCGTCAAGGCGTCCGAAATTCCGGACGGCTGGATGGGTCTGGACATCGGACCGGACTCGGTCAGTCGTTTCGCCGTCGTGCTGTCCAATGCTAAGACGATCTTCTGGAACGGACCTGCAGGCGTCTTCGAGTTCGACAAGTTCTCGGCCGGTACCAAGGGCATCGCGGAGGCGATCATCGGAGCCACCGAGAAGGGCGCGTTCAGCGTGGTCGGTGGCGGTGATTCCGCGGCTGCGGTACGCACCCTCGGGCTGCCCGATGACGGCTTCTCGCACATCTCCACCGGTGGCGGTGCATCCCTCGAATACCTCGAGGGCAAGCAGCTGCCCGGTCTATCCGTCCTGGAGGCGTAACGCATGGCACGTAAGCCGCTCATCGCGGGCAACTGGAAGATGAACCTCAACCACCTCGAGGCCATCTCGCTGGTGCAGAAGATCGCCTTCTCGCTGCCCGAGAAGTACTTCGACAAGGTGGACGTCACGGTCATTCCGCCGTTCACCGACATCCGCAGCGTCCAGACGCTGATCGAAGGCGACAAGCTCCTGCTCACCTACGGTGCGCAGGACGTCTCCGCCGAGGACAGCGGCGCATTCACGGGCGAGATCAGCGGGTCGATGCTGGCCAAGCTGGGATGCACCTTCGTCGTGGTCGGCCACTCCGAGCGACGCACGTTGCACAGCGAGGACGATGCCGTCGTTCTGGCGAAGACGAAGGCTGCCCTGAAGAACGGGCTCACACCGATCGTGTGCATCGGCGAGGGTCTGAACATTCGTGAGGCCGGTGAGCACGTGGCCTACAACGTGGCTCAGCTCCGCGGTTCGCTCGACGGGCTCTCGGCCGACGACATCGCCAAGGTCGTCATCGCCTACGAGCCGGTATGGGCCATCGGCACGGGACGCGTGGCCTCGGCGTCGGACGCTCAGGAAGTGTGCGGTGCCATTCGGGAGGAATTGAAGGAATTGGCGTCGGCCGAGGTCGCCGCGGGCGTCCGCGTGCTGTACGGCGGTTCGGTCAACGCCAAGAACGTCGGCGAGATCGTCGGTCAGCCCGACGTCGACGGCGCGCTGGTCGGTGGCGCTTCGCTCAAGGCGGACGAGTTCGCCACATTGTCGGCGATTGCCGCAGGCGGACCGTTGCCCTGATCGGCCATCGTCACCGCTGCACAGAACTGGTTTCGGACACCTCGCTTCGGCGGGGTGTCCGAAGTCGTTCGCGGGGCCAGGTAGGCTGCTGAGGGCATCGAATCGAGTTTGAGGTGGACATGGATCTGTTTCTGGATATTCTGCTGGTCATCACCAGCCTGGCGCTGATCTTGCTGATCCTGCTGCATCGCGGCAAGGGTGGCGGTCTGTCCAGCTTGTTCGGTGGCGGCGTGCAGTCCAGCCTGTCCGGCTCCACGGTCGTCGAGAAAAACCTCGACCGCCTCACTGTCTTCACCGGCCTCATCTGGCTCATCGCGATCCTCGGGATCGGTCTCGAGATCAAGTACACCTGATCCGTCCCGGCTCCGAGTGCGAGTTGACGGCCGAGCGACGATACTGGGGGGATGAGCGAATCCTCTTACGAGTCAGTCGGTTCCCCGGCATTCGTCACACCGACAGCTCGCGGGCGAGAGTTGACCGAGCCGCTGCGGGAGGACATCCGCTATCTCGGCGGCATCCTCGGTGAGATCATTCGCGAACACGAGGGCGACGAGGTCTTCGAGCTCATCGAGTCCGCGCGAGTGGAATCCTTCGCAGTGCGCCGCTCGGAGATCGAACGCGACGACTCTGTCGGCCGGTACACCGATGTCGAAGTGGCGCAAGCTGTTCCGTTGATCCGCGCGTTCAGCCACTTCTCGTTGCTCGCGAACCTGGCCGAGGATCTCCACCGCGAGCGTCGACGTGCCATTCATATGGACAACGGAGACCCGCCGCAGGACAGCAGCCTGGACGCAACGTGGTCGAAGATCGACGCCGCCGCTCCGTCGCGGGAGCAGGTGGCCGCCGCACTGACCGACGCGTTGGTGGCACCGGTCATCACCGCGCACCCCACCGAAACACGTCGTCGAACGGTGTTCGACGTCCAATCGAAGATCACCGCACTGATGCGTCGGCGCGAGGTCGCGTCGGCTGCCCCGGAGGGCAAAGCCGCCGGAGCCGCCAAGGAATTGGCCGCGATCGACGTGCAGATTCGCCGGCAGGTGCTGACTCTGTGGGAAACCGCCCTGATTCGGCTGTCGCGATTGCGCATCCAAGACGAGATCGAGGTGGGTCTCCGCTACTTCGAGTCCTCGCTGTTCGACGTCATGCCCGCCCTCAATGCCGATGTCCGCGCGGCGCTGCGAGCGCGATGGCCGGAGGACGACCTGCTGCCGCGGCCGATACTTCGGCCGGGGTCGTGGATCGGAGGAGACCGCGACGGTAACCCGAACGTCACCGGCGAGGTGGTGCACACGGCCACTCATCAGGCCGGTTACGTGGCGTTCGAGCATTACCTCGACGAACTGGTTGCGCTGGAGAAAGAGTTGTCGATGTCCGCGCGGCTCGTCGCGGTCACCCAGGAACTGGAAGCTCTGGCCGAGGCGTCCGCGGAACCGGACGACCGCCGGGCCGACGAACCGTACCGTGTTGCCGTTGTCGGTATCCGTGCCCGCCTGACAGCAACGGCACGGGCGGTGCTCGACGCGGTTCCGGTGTCCGGAATCGATCTCGGTGCCAACCAGTATGCGAGCCCGCAGGAAGTCCTCGACGATCTCGACACTCTCGACCGCGCGCTCCGGGCCGACGGAGACGGTCTGATCGCCGACGATCGACTGCTTCGACTCCGGCAATCGGTCGAGACGTTCGGATTTCATCTCCAGGCGTTGGACATGCGGCAGAACTCCGAGACCCACGAGGAAGTGGTCGCGGAGCTGTTGGCCTGGGCCGGGGTTCATCAGGACTATCGGTCGCTCGGTGAGGACGAGCGCGTCTCGGTGCTCTCGCACGAACTCGCCACTCGGCGTCCCCTGATCGGGCCCACCGCGCAACTCAGCGACCTCGCTGCGAAGGAACTGGGCATCGTCAGGGCGGCCAAGGAGGCCATCGACCACCTGGGCCCGGACACCGTTCAGAACTACATCATCAGCATGTGTCAGTCCGTCAGTGACATGCTCGAGGCGGCCCTGCTGCTCAAGGAAGCGGGGATCTTCGATCCCGGCGTCGACGGTTCGGCACCCACGTCGACGGTGGGTGTCGTGCCGCTCTTCGAGACGATCGAGGACCTGCAGCAGGGTGCCGCGACGCTGCTCGCCACTCTCGACGTTCCGATCTATCGCGCTCTCGTCGCCGGTCGAGGCATGAACCAGGAGGTCATGCTCGGGTACTCGGACTCGAACAAGGACGGTGGCTATCTCGCGGCCAACTGGGCGCTCTACCGAGCCGAACTCGACCTGCTCGAAGCGTCCCGTAAGACAGGAATTCGGTTGCGGCTCTTCCACGGTCGCGGTGGCACCGTCGGGCGCGGCGGCGGCCCCAGTTACGACGCGATTCTGGCGCAACCGCCCGGCGTGGTGCAGGGATCGCTTCGTCTCACCGAGCAGGGCGAGATCATTGCAGCGAAGTACGCCGAACCGTCGATGGCGCGGCGCAACCTCGAATCGTTGGTCGCGGGCACCCTCGAATCGACGCTGCTCGACCTCGAAGGATTGGGTGACGGCGCCGAGGCCGCCTACGACGTTCTGGACGATCTCGCGGCCAAGGCTCGGGCAGCGTACGGCCGGCTGGTGCACGAGGAGCCCGGGTTCGTCGAGTACTTCCGCACGTCCACGCCCGTTGCCGAGGTCGGCGAGCTGAACATCGGGTCGCGTCCGGCGTCGCGCAAGCCGACGAATTCCGTGTACGACCTGCGTGCTATCCCATGGGTGATGTCCTGGAGTCAGTGCCGCGTCATGCTGCCCGGTTGGTACGGCACCGGATCGGCGTTCGAGGAGTGGGTCGGTGACGACGACTCCAAGCTGGAGGTACTCGCGGATCTGTATCGAAAGTGGCCGTTCTTCCGCACTGTGCTGTCCAACCTGGCGCAGGTCATGGCCAAGTCCGATCTGGGCATCGCCGCTCGGTATGCGGAACTCGTTCCCGACGCAGACCTCCGCGCACGCATCTTCGGCATGATCGAGGCCGAACACGCCACCACCGTTCGGATGTATCTGAAGATCACCGGTCACAGCCGACTGCTGGAGGACAACCCGGCGCTGGAGCGATCGGTACACAACCGGTTCCCGTACCTGGAACCTCTCAACCAGATGCAGGTCGAGATGTTGCGTCGATACCGCAACGGCGACGACGACGAACGGGTCAAACGAGGAATCCTGCTGACGATGAACGGCCTGGCCACGGCACTACGCAACAGCGGCTAGCACCGTACGTCTCGCTGCGCTGCCGCGGAACCGGTGGCCGACAGTCTGCGTCCAACCGGGTATGAGGACGTGCAGAAACACTCTCGACGCGTGGCGGGACGGGACGGCGTATCGGGTGATCGCTCGATCGCGGTATGCGGACTTCCGAGGCGGACTCGGTGACGACGGCGAGTCCATGCGTGGTTCGGACGGCAGTGCTTCGAACGGCATTGGTTCGAGCGGCGTCGGTTCGAACGACTACGGCGTCGATTCAGGGGAGTGAATCTCCTGAATCGACGCCGCAGTACGTCTGCTGTCAGCTGTGGCTCGAGCCGATCACCGGTCCAGCTGTGAGGCCGCGGCCTCGTCGACGAACCAGACCGTCGATTCCGCGCCGATGGCACCGGCCGACGGCCAGTCGTCGGACGCTGCTCCGCCGACGGCGGCGGCAACGGCCTCGGCCTTCCCTGCACCGGACACCAGCAGCCACACGTGCTTCGCCCTCCGGACGGCGGGCAGGGTGAGTGTGATGCGAACCGGTGGCGGCTTGGGGGAGTCCTCGACGGCCACGACGAAGCGATGCTGCTGGCGCACCGCGTCGGTGTGCGGGAAGAGCGAGTTGATGTGGCCCTCGCCGCCCATGCCCAACAGGTGGATGTCGAAGTCGGGGCATTGACCGTCGTCGGCCCGTGAGTGCAGCGTCTGTGCGTACGCCGCCGCAGCCGTTTCCGGGTCGGAGCCGTAGGCGCCGTCCGACGTCGCCATCGTGAACAGTCGATCCGGGTGCACGTCCACGTGCTTCAGCAGCGCGTCCGATGCCTGGACCTCGTTGCGCTCGGGATCTCCCGAGGGGAGAAAACGCTCGTCACCGAAGTAGATGTCCACCCGTGACCAGTCGATGGCACCGGAATCCGCGCGCAGTGCCTCGAGGAGGGCGATTCCCGTCCCGCCTCCGGTCAACACCACCGACGCGACACCGCGCTCGGCCTGCGCCGCGACGACAACGTCGACGAAGCGAGTGCGGGCGGCATCGACCAGCCCTTGTGCGTCGAGGTATCGGAGGACCGACTGATTACTCATAGCTCACTTTCGACAGACCGTGGAGGGCGAGTTCGTAGATTTCGTCCGTGTCGAGCCGCCGCAGTTCCTCGGCCAGGCACTCGCGGGTGTTGCGACGTGCCAGAGCAACCTGAGCGTCGGGCTGACCGGTACGCCGCAGTGTGGCGGTTTTTCCGGTCTGCGGACGGGTCAGCGAAATACTGCTGTTCTCCCTGGTCAGCTCGACCTTGAGCTCGCCGGCTCGCCGGTAGACCGGCACGTCGAGCTTCGCCGCCAACCAGCCGGCCAGAATGTCGAGTGCCGGCTCCTCTGCCAGTCCCGACACGGTGGCCGAGGTGACGGACTCGAACGGTGCCTGATCGAGGGCAGTCGCCAGCAGGCCGCGCCAGTAGGTGATTCGGCTCCACGACAGATCCGTATCACCCTCGGTGTAGCTGCTCAGCCGTCCCTTGATCGCTGCGGTGGTATCCGACGAATTGGTGGCATCGGTGATCCGCCTGATCGCCAACCGGCCCAGTGGATCCTTCGCCGGTACCGTCGGTGCCTCGTCCGGCCACCACGCGACGATCGGCGTATCGGGCAGCAGGAAGGGAATGACGACGCTGTGTTCGTGATCGGCGAGCTCGCCGTTCAGTCGTAGTACGACGACCTCGGACGCGCCGGCGTCTCCGCCGACGCGGATCTGGGCGTCGAGACTCGACTCGGCGGACCGATCACCGTGGATGAGGACGATGACGCGACACGGATGTTCCCGGCTCGCCTCGTTCGCGGCATCGATCGCCCGTTCGGCCTTGCTCGCATCACGGCTCGCGACGATCAAGGTCAGCACGCGGCCGATGGTGACCGCGCCACCTGCTTCACGAACCTCGACGAGCTTCTTGCCGACCTCGGCCGTCGTGGTGGCGGGAATGTCGACAATCACGGCCTTCTCCATTCGCGTCCGGTGCGGTGCATCATCTCGTCACCCGAGGACGGACCCCAGGTGCCGGCCTCGTACGGTTCGGCGGTGCCGCCCGAGGCCCAGTACTCGAGAATCGGGTCGAGAATCTTCCACGACAGTTCCACTTCGGCGTTGACCGGGAACAGTGAGGGCTCACCCAGGAGTACGTCGAGTATCAGTCGCTCGTACGCCTCGGGAGATGACTCGGTGAACGCCTGGCCGTAGCTGAAGTCCATGCTGACGTCGCGCACCTGCATGCTGGACCCGGGAACTTTGGAACCGAAGCGCATCGTGACGCCCTCGTCCGGCTGGACTCGAATGACCAGTGCGTTCTGCCCCAGTTCCTCGGTCATGGTGGCGTCGAACGGCAGATGGGGGGCACGCTTGAACACCATTGCGATCTCGGTGACTCTGCGGCCCAACGCTTTTCCGGTTCGCAGATAGAACGGGACTCCACCCCAGCGTCGAGTGTCGACCTCGAGGGTGATGGCGGCGTAGGTTTCGGTGTTCGACTCGGAGTCGAACCCCTCTTCCTCCTTGAGCCCCTTCACTTTCTGGCTGCCCTGCCACCCGGCGGAGTACTGCCCGCGGGCGGACGTGCGATCGAGCGGCTCGGCGAGCTTGGTCGCCGAGAGCACCTTGATCTTCTCGGACTGCAACTCGGTGGGGTTGAAACTCACCGGCTCCTCCATCGCAGTGATGGCGAGCAACTGGAGGAGGTGGTTCTGAATGACGTCGCGGGCCGCCCCGATTCCGTCGTAATAGCCTGCGCGGCCACCCAATCCGATGTCCTCGGCCATCGTGATCTGCACGTGGTCCACATAGTGCGCGTTCCAGATCGGATCGAACAACTGGTTGGCGAAGCGCAGCGCGAGAATGTTCTGCACCGTCTCCTTGCCCAGGTAGTGATCGATCCGAAAGACGGTGTCCTCGGGGAACACTCGGTTCACGATCGCGTTGAGATCCTTGGCGCTCTGCAAATCGTGACCGAACGGCTTCTCGATGACGACGCGTCGCCAGTTGCCGTCCTGCGCCTGGGCCAATCCGGAGCGTGAAAGTTGTTGCAGTACAACGGGGAACGCGCCGGGTGGGATCGAGAGGTAAAAGGCATGGTTTCCGCCGGTGCCGCGGGTGGTGTCCAGTTCGGTGAGAGTCCGCGACAACTCGTCGAACGCGGCATCGTCGTCGAACGAACCCTGAACGAACCGGAAGCCCTCGGCAAGTGTGTTCCACACCTCTTCGCTGAACGGGGTTCGAGCATGATCGCGCACGGAGTCGTGCACGATCTTCTCGAAATCCTGGTTCTGCCACTCACGGCGAGCGAAGCCGACCAGGGCGAAACCGGGGGGTAGGAGCCCCCGGTTCGCCAGGTCGTACACCGCAGGCATGAGCTTCTTACGCGCGAGGTCACCGGTCACCCCGAAGATGACCATGCTGCACGGCCCGGCGATGCGGGGGAGCCGCTTGTCTCGCGCGTCGCGAAGTGGATTGCGCCAATCCGCGGAATTCAGGTTTTCTGTGTCTGCGGTGGGCACAGGTCAGCTCTTCTGACCTGCTTGGCGGAGCTGCTCCTCGGTAGCTTCGAGCAGCTCGTTCCACGCAGCCTCGAACTTCTGGACGCCCTCGTTCTCCAACGTCAGGAAGACGTCGGTGAGGTCGATTCCCAGCGCAGAGATGCGGTCGAAGATCTCCTGCGACTCCGGTCCCCTACCCGAGACGGTGTCGCCGACGATCTCGCCGTGGTCTGCGACCGCGTCCATGGTCTTCTCCGGCATCGTGTTCACGGTGTTCGGAGAGACGAGCTCGGCGACGTACATGGTGTCCGGGTAGGCGTCGGACTTGACGCCCGTCGAAGCCCACAGTGGCCGCTGCGGACGTGCACCGTTGCCCGCGAGTTCGCGGAACCGAGGAGCCACCTCGAAGACCTGCTGGTACGCCACGTACGCGAGGCGCGCATTGGCCAGCGCGGCCTTGCCCTTGAGGGCCTCGGCGTCGGGGGTGCCGATGGCGTCCAGGCGGGAGTCGATCTCGCTGTCCACGCGGGACACGAAGAACGACGCCACGGAATGGATCTTGTCGAGGTCGTGACCGGCGGCGCGGGCGGCCTCGAGCCCCTCGAGGTACGCGTTCATGACCAGCTCGTAGCGCTCGACGGAGAAGATCAGGGTCACGTTGACGCTGATTCCCTCACCGATCACCTTGGCAATGGCGGGGATGCCTTCTTCGGTTGCCGGAATCTTGATGAGGAGATTCGGACGGTCGACGATCTTCCAGAGTTCGACGGCCTGCTCGTACGTCTTGTCCGCGTCGTGCGCCATGCGGGGGTCGACCTCGATCGACACGCGGCCGTCGACGCCCGCGCTGGCCTCGTACTGCGGTACGAGGATGTCGCACGCCTCACGGACGTCGTCGGTGGTGACGGTGCGAATCGTGGTCTCGACATCGGCACCTTCGCCGGCAAGCTTGGTGACCTGCTCGTCGTAAGCATCGCCCTTGCTCAATGCGGCCTGGAAGATCGACGGGTTGGTCGTCACGCCGACGACGCTCTTGGTGTCGATCAGGTCCTTGAGGTTGCCCGACCGAATGCGGTCGCGGGACAGGTCGTCCAGCCAGACCGAAATTCCGGCGGCGGACAGCTCGGCAAGGTTTTTGTTCTGGGTCATGAGTTATCCCTTCACGTTGGTGATGGAGCGCTGCGCGGCCGCGACGACGGCGTCGGCCGTGAAGCCGAACTCGCGGAAAAGTGTTGCCGCATCGGCAGATTCGCCGTAGTGCTCGAGCGAGATGATCTCGCCGAAACCGCCGACGATCTTCCACCACGGCATCGCGATGCCGGCCTCGATGGACACCCGCGCCTTGACGGTGGGCGGAATGACCTGGTCGCGGTAGTTCTGGTCCTGGCTCTCGAACCACTCGACACACGGCATCGACACCACGCGTGCCGCGATGCCCTGCGCCTCGAGCAGCTTCTGGGCCTCCACTGCGTACTGCAGTTCGGAACCGGTGCCGATCAGGACGACGTCGGGGCTGGCCTTCGACGACTCGGAGAGGATGTAGCCACCCTTCGAGACGCCCTCGAAGCTGGTGCCTTCCAGGATCGGGATGCCCTGACGCGTCAGCGCCAGGCCGACGGGCCCGCTGCTGCTCGACCTGGCGAGCACCGACTGCCAGGCATAGGCCGTCTCGTTGGCGTCACCGGGGCGTACGACAGACAGGTTGGGAATCGCACGCAGGGCCGCGAGGTGCTCGACCGGCTGGTGCGTCGGGCCGTCCTCGCCGAGGCCGATGGAGTCGTGGGTCCATACGTAGATGGGATCGATGTCCATCAGCGACGCCAGGCGAACCGACGGCCGCATGTAGTCGCTGAACTGCATGAACGTTCCGCCGTACGCGCGGGTCGGACCGTGCATGACGATGCCCGACAGGATCGCACCCATGGCGTGCTCGCGGATACCGAAGTGCAGCGTGCGGCCGTAGGGCTCGGCGTCCCAGTCGTCGGTGGAGATCGACGTGGGGCCGAAGGACTTCGCACCCTTGATCGTGGTGTTGTTGCTGCCGGCGAGGTCGGCCGAGCCGCCCCACAGTTCCGGAAGAACGGGTCCGACGGCGTTGAGGACCTCGCCCGACGCCGCACGCGTGGCGACGGCCTTGCTGCCGGGCTCCCACGTGGGCAGCACGTCGGTCCAGTTCTCGGGCAGCGTGCCCTGCTGAAGACGGTCGAGCAACTGCTTGCGCTCGGGCTCACGGGCTGCCCAGGCCTCGAACTGCGTCATCCACTCGGTGTGTGCGGCGCGGCCGCGTTCCTGGAGCTTGCGAGTGTGGCCGATGACCTCGTCGCTGACCTCGAACGTCTTGGCCGGGTCGAAGTCCAGGGCCTGCTTGACCTTCGCGACCTCGTCGTCGCCCAGCGCGGCACCGTGGACGGCACCGGTGTTCATCATCGTCGGAGCCGGGAACCCGATGATGGTCCGCAGCACGATGATCGACGGCTTGTCGGTGACGGCCTTGGCGGCCTCGATGGCCTCCTCGATCGCGGTGACGTTCTCGCCGCCCTCGACGACCTGTACGTGCCACCCGTAGGCCTCGTACCGAGCGGCGGTGTTCTCGGACAGGGCGATGTCGGTCGAGTGCTCGATCGAGATCTTGTTGTCGTCGTAGAACAGGATCAGGTTGCCGAGCTGCTGGGTGCCTGCGAGCGACGACGCCTCGGACGTGACGCCTTCTTCGATGTCGCCGTCGGAGGCGATCACGTAGATGAAGTGATCGAACGGGCTCTCGCCGAGCGCAGGTTCGGGATCGAACAGTCCGCGTTCACGGCGCGATGCCATTGCCATTCCCACAGCGGATGCCAGTCCCTGACCGAGAGGGCCGGTGGTGATCTCGACGCCGTCGGTGTGGCGGAACTCGGGGTGCCCCGGGGTCTTGGACTTGTAGGTCCTCAGTGCTTCGATGTCTGCGAGCTCGAGACCGAAACCGCCCAAGTAGAGCTGCAGGTACAGGGTCAGGCTCGAGTGACCGCACGACAGCACGAAACGGTCGCGGCCGATCCAATGGGTGTCGGTGGGGTCGTGGCGCATGGTGCGCTGGAAGAGGGTGTACGCGAGGGGAGCCAAGCTCATCGCGGTTCCGGGGTGGCCGTTGCCGACCTTCTGCACTGCGTCCGCTGCCAGGACACGAACGGTGTCGACCGCCCGGGTGTCCAGGTCCGTCCAGTCGCTGGGGTGGTGCGCCGTGGTGAGGACGTCAATATCGTCTGTGATCGACACGAGCAGAAATCTCCTGACATTCGTTCGAGTTGTGGCTCCGAGGATTCGTCGCTCGGCGGTAACTGCACAGCGCCTGCGTGAGGCGCGAACGTAGTCGATGCCGAAGGACGTCCCCCACCAGCCTAGTTCCGACCGACGCTACTGTCGTGCCTTCCCCCGTCGGAGCACGAACGTGTGTGGCGTCGCCGCATCGTTCTTCGGTTTGGGTGCCCTGCGAATTGGACGTGCAAACCCCGCCGTCTACCATCGTCTGTAGTAGGCGCATGCTCGACGGCTCCCGGGGGCAATTTCCGAACCGGGACCATCCGCGTGCGCGTCGGTGGCCGAGGTCCTCGTGAGGCGGTTCTCCCAGGATCGGTCGGCCGCCAGGAACGAACCCGCGTGCCCGACGGCGCGTGGCAAGTGGCCGAGCGCCAGAGAACGACAGTCGTGCGAGGAGACGCAGTGCGAATTGGGCAGCAGCCGGGCGGACACGGTTTCGCCGGCGGCCCCGGATTCGGAGCAGACGACCAGGGCGACACCGAACACGCCGCGCCGGCGTCGGCGCCGCGCAGAGCGTGGGCGCTCTTCCTGGCCTATGTCGCGCTGACGAAGCCTCGGGTCATCGAGCTACTTCTCGTCACGACCATTCCCGCGATGCTGCTGGCAGATCGCGGTCACGTGGACCCGTGGCTGATTCTCACCACACTGTTCGGTGGAATGCTGGCCGCGGCGAGCGCGAACACCTTGAACATGGTGGTCGACGCAGACATCGACAAGGTGATGAAGCGCACCGAGAAGCGGCCGTTGGCCCGCGGCGCGATGCCTGTGTCGCACGCACTGGTGTTCGGTCTCGTCCTCGGGGTGTTCTCGTTCTTCTGGCTCTGGGCGACGACCAACCTCCTCAGTGGAGTGCTGGCCGTCGTCACGATCTGCTTCTACATCTTCGTCTACACCCTGGTGCTCAAGCGCCGAACTTCGCAGAACGTGGTGTGGGGCGGTGCCGCCGGCTGCATGCCGGTCATGATCGGCTGGTCCGCCGTCACCGGCACGATCGGCTGGCAGGCGCTGGTGATGTTCCTCGTCATCTTCCTGTGGACACCGCCGCACACCTGGGCCTTGATGCTTCGCTACAAGGAGGACTACCAGGCGGCCAACGTCCCGATGCTTCCTGCCGTCGCGTCGGAGACCAAGGTGACCAAGCACATCGTGCTCTACGCGTGGGCCACGGTTGCTGCGACGTTGGCACTGGCCCCGGGCTCCGGCGTCGTCTACGCGGTGATCGCGGTGGCATCGGGAATCTGGTTCCTCGTCGTGGCGCATCGCCTGTACGCAGGCGTGCGGGCTGGAACACCGGTCAAGCCTCTCAAACTGTTCATCCTGTCCAACGAATACCTGGCGCTGGTGTTCTGCGGCCTCGCCGTCGACTCTGTCCTCGGCTGGCAGACGCTCGCCCAGCTGGTCTCCTGAGCGAGCGCCTCCTCACATCTGCACCCGATCAGGGGACGAGAACGATCGAACCGGTCGACTTACGTCCTTCCAGGTCCATATGTGCCTGCGCGACATCTTCGAGCTCGTAGCGAGCGCCGACCTCGACCGTCAGAGCGCCGCTCGACAACGCCTCGAACACATCGCCCGCACGCCATTCGAGCTCGGCCCGGTCCCGTATGTGATGCGCCAGCGTGGGTCTGGTCAGAAACACCGATCCGGCCCCGTTGAGCCGTTGTGGGTCGAACGGCGGTACCGGTCCGCTCGCAGCACCGAACAGGGCCAGCGTGCCTCTGATGCGCAGCGACGCCAGACTGGCCTCGAACGTGTCGGCTCCGACACCGTCGTAGACGGCATGGACGCCCTCGCCGCCGGTGAGCTCGCGAACCTGGGCCGCAATGTCGTCGTCGTACCGCAGTACGTGGGCGGCACCGGCCTGGGCCGACCGCTCTGCTTTGGCATCGGTGGACACCGTCGTGATGACCCGTACGCCCTTTCCGACCGCCATCTGGGTCAGCAGTAGTCCGACGCCTCCCGCGCCCGCGTGCACGAGGACCGTGTCGCCGCTGCGCGCCGGGTAGGTGGACTCGATCAGGTAGTGCGCAGTCATGCCCTGGAGCAGCGCCGACGCCGCCTGATCGGCCGGAACGCCGTCGGGAACGGATATGGCGGACGAGGCGTCCACGACGACGAACTCGGCATAGCTACCCGGCGCGGCCGCCCAGGCGATGCGGTCCCCAGGAGCGAACGCGGTGACGTCAGGGCCGGCCTCGTGGACAACTCCGGAACCCTCGTCGCCGGGGATGTAGGGCAGGGACCGTGGATACAGGCCGCGGCGGAAGTAGGTGTCGATGTAGTTGATCCCGATGGCGTCGACGCGCACGAGAACCTGCCCCGGTCCGGGCTCGGGAATGGGCACGTCCACGACGACCATGACCTCGGGTCCGCCGGTGTTGTCTACTCGAATGGCACGCATATCCCTGTTCTACACGGGAGCGATGTGAGTTCGAGAACGGACGCACGCTTCCACGACGGGTGCGACAAGTTACCGATCAGTAGCGATTCGGCGGGCCGATGCCGCCACGGTGGACGACCTCGGTATCGTGTCTGCATGGCTACCGAAATCGACAGTGCGGGCAACGAGAAGGACACGTCCAACGAGGTTCCGAAGGGAACTCTCGCGGCTGTGAAGGCTTTTCTCGCCGATCACGGCAACTCGGCAAGTGTGGTGATCCAACCCATCGGTCGGGCCGGAACCCGGCTCACGCTGGTCGGCGCAGACGGAGTGCTCGGAGACCAGGTGGTTCCGTCCACAGCGGTCGCACACGCGATCGTCGCCAGGTTCGACGAACTGACCGAGGCGGAGTGGGACCGCGAGCTGGTCAGTTCGGTCAATCCGGCACCGGGCCATTACGAGAAGATGGCCGGCTGGGTCGCTCGGCAGAAGAAGTTCCCCAAGGCCCGCAACCAGGCCATCGTCGGGTAGGACGAGAGCCGCAAAGTTTTTTCGACTCGACGGGAACCGTCTCGCGGTCCGATGCGTCGAAATCGGTGGAGGGGCAGTCGGCCATCTGAGGGGGAGGTCGGCTGCCCCTCCACTGCGATTCGAAACTGCTGTGCTCGGACACGCGCGTGTCGAGCCGGCTGAGGAGCCGACACCCGAAGACTGCCGGGCCTCAGGACGCTGCGGCAACCCTGTCCACGTCGGCTTCCCGATCGGCAACCGCAGGACCGCGTGTTCTGCACGATGCCCACAGCGCAGCCGTGGCAGCCGTGCAGGCACCGGCACCGGCAACGTGGAACGCGACGAGTACTGCGGGAACGCCCGTGAAGTACTGCACCAGGCCGATCAGGGACTGGGCCAGCACGATCGCCACCAGAACGTGAAGCCGCTGCTTGACGGCAGTCGGCGCTCCGACCGCGTACAGGGCGAAACCGAGCCCGACGAGCAGCGCGAGATACCCGACCAGGAATTGCGAGTGGGCGTGCACCAGCGTGACGATCTCGATGCCCAGGCGCGGTACCGGCTCGTCGATGCTCTTGTCGCCGGCGTGCGGGCCGGCACCGGTCACCATCGTCCCGGCGATCAGTACGCCGGTCAGCGCGACGCCGGACAGGGCAGTGAGCCCGCGTAGCGCGGCGGGGACGGTGGGCAGCGACTTCGGCGCGGCGTCGGTTTCACCCACCTTGACGAACAGCAGGGTAGCCAGCCAGACCATCGCCATCGACACCACGAGGTGAATGGCCACTGTCCACCACAGCAGGCCGGTCAGCACGGTGACGCCACCGATGACGGCCTGCACGACGGTTCCCAGCGGCATGAACCACGCGAAGAGCAACACCTCGCGCCGCCGGGCCGCGCGAGTGACAGCGAGAACGACCGCCGCAGCGGCGATGACCACCACGAAGGTGAGCAGTCGATTGCCGAACTCGACTGCCTGATGCAGCACCGGAACCTCGGATACTCCGACCGGCGTGAAGCTTCCGGGGAAGCACTGTGGCCAGGTGGGGCACCCGAGCCCGGAGCCGGTCACTCGAACCACCGCACCGGTGACGGCTATGCCGCCCTGGGTGAGGATGGCGATGAACGCCAGCACCCGCTGTACCCGCAGCGAGGGCAGGGGCAGATAGGCCACGAGGCGCAGGAACACGCCGTAGAGCTTCCGTAGGAGGTAGGGCACTCCACGATGGTAAACGCCGATCAACTACACAGCGTCGTTGGGTAGAGCGACCGGCGGAAAGCCTCGCTCAGGTGAATTTGAAGGTTCGGACCGCGAGAGTGCCGCAGACCGCAGCCCAGACGAGCAGCACGGCGATCCCGAAGAGGTCGAACGACGAGGCCACACCGCGGTTGAGCGCCTCGCCGAGTGCGCCGGACGGGACGATCCGTGCGACGTTCTGCAGGCCCTGCGGAATCTGGTCGTCGACGAACACCGCGCTGCCGATCCCGAGCATCACGAACCAGGCGACGTTGGCCAACGCCAACACGATCTCCGCCCGCAGGGTGCCGCCGAGCAGCAACCCCATCGAGGCGAACGTCACCGTTCCCAAAGCGATGACGACCGCCCCGAGCAGCAGGCCTGCCGCACTCGGTCGCCAGCCGAGGGCGACGCCGATCGAGCCCAGCAGAACCGACTGCATGATCACCACGATCACGACGGCTATAGACTTGCCGCCGATGATTCCCCACCGTGGGAGCGGCGTGGCACCGAGTCTCTTGAGGGCGCCGTAGCGACGATCGAACCCGACGGCAATCGCCTGTCCGGTGAATGCCGTCGACATGATGGCCACCATCATCACCGCCGGCACGACCCGCGCGACGCGGTCGTCGCCGAGCTCGCCGAACGGCAGCAGGGTGAGTCCGATCAACAGCGTGATCGGAATGAACATCGTCAACAGCAGCTGCTCACCGTTGCGCAGCAACAACTTCAGCTCGAGACGCGACTGCGCGAACAGCATCCGGGCGGCCGACGCCGGCTGTGGGCGCGGCGCGAACAGTCCTGTCTCGAAACGGTTGTCGGCGAGCCGGGCTTCTCTGCGCACCGTCACATCCTCAATTCTCTGCCGGTCAGTTCGAGGAAGACGTCCTCGAGCCGCCGCTGATCGACCTGCAACTCCGTCGCCAGCACGTTCTGTTGTGCGCACCAGGAGGTGACGACCACCAGGATCTGCGGTTCGATCACTCCGGTGACCACGTACGACCCCGGTGACGTCTCCGACGGTACGTAACCGGAGGGCAGGGCCGCGTCGAGCAGGGACAGATCGAGACCGGGGGGAGCGGAGAAGCGCAACTGTCCCTCGGCTCCCTGCTTGGTGAGCTCGGACGGGGATCCGGAGGCGACGACGCGACCGTTGTCGATGATCGTCAACCGATCCGCCAGCTGCTCGGCCTCGTCCATGAGATGTGTGGTCAGCAGAACGCCGACGCCGTCGCGTCGAAGTGCGTCGATCAATTCCCACACCAGCAGTCGGGCCTGGGCGTCTAGTCCCGCTGTCGGTTCGTCGAGAAACACCAACTCGGGGCGGCCGACGATGGCACAGGCCAACGCCAGTCGCTGCTGCTGGCCACCGGACAACCGCCGATAGGGTGTGCGGACCGCCGAGGTCAGGCCCAGACAGTCGAGCAGCCACGTCGTGTCGAGAGGGTCGGCCGAGTACGAGGCGACGAGCTCGAGCATTTCGCCTGCCTTGGACCCCGGGTAGGCACCGCCTCCCTGCAGCATGACGCCGATGCGGGGTCGGAGCTGGGCGGACTCGGCGATGGGGTCGAGGCCGAGGATTCTGACCGTGCCGCTGTCGGGTACGACGAAGCCTTCGCACATCTCGACGGTGGTGGTCTTTCCGGCACCGTTCGGGCCGAGCAGCGCGAGAACTTCACCCGCACCGATGCTCAGGCTCAGTCCGTCGACGGCGGTGGTGCCGTCGTAGGACTTGCGCACGTCGGTCAACTGCACGACAGGTTGCGCCGCATTCGACGTCCCGGAGATCACGAGGACTCAGCGTATTCGTCGGTGTGCCGCTCGGGTGCCGGTGGTCCGATGCGCGTGGGCCATGGCAGCCGGTTCCGTGTCAGCAGATACAACACGACGATGGTCAGGATGGTCATCACTGCGGCCTGCACGATCTGGAACGGCTGGTATTCGCTGCCGTTCGGCATGAGGATCACGCTGACCAGAGACGAGAAGGCAATGGCGGGACGCCGGAAGGACGGAGTGGTGGCCCATGCGGCCAGCGGAATCACCGCCCACAGCAGGTACCAGGGCTGGACTACCGGGAACAGCAGAACCACTGCTCCCAGCGCCACCCCCAGCGCTCCCACCGAGTGCAGTCGGCCCCTCAGGACAGCGACCAGCATGCGGATCACGATGACGCCGGCGACGACGGCTGCGATCGGCCGAGTGAGACTCAACACAGCGGTGGTGTGATCGCCGAGGCCGAGCAGCACGCCGACGAATCCGGTAGCCAGGCCGAGAATCGTGGGAATCGACATCCAGCTCCGCACCACCCCCGCGGTACCCAGAGTGTGGATCCAACCGAATCCGAGTCCGCTACCCAGGCTCACGGCGACTTGGACGGCAACGGCGATCGTGCCGAGCAGCAGCGCAGCGTAGACGACCGATCTCAGAGTGCCGCCCCACCGTCTCGACAGCGCCATGCCGACGAACCCCAGCGCTATCAGCGACGGGATCTTGATCGTCGACGAGAGTGCGATCACACCCGCTCCGCCGATGAGGAACGCGATATCGGTGCTGCGCAACGCACCCGGGCGCTCGATCGCACGCAGCGCCAGTTCGGTACCCGCGAGCATGAGCCCGATCATCAGGGCCTCGTTGTGAATTCCGGCGACCAGGTGGAACAGCAACAGCGGGTTCGCTGCACCGAGCCACAGTGCCGTGACCGACGCGACCCCGCAGCGGCGTGCGAGACGCGGCAGCGCCCAAACGATCAGCGCGACTCCCGCCAAGGCGAGCAGTCGGTGCAGGAAGATGCCGGCGACGATGTTCTCGCCGGTCAAGTACGTGATCCCGCGCCCCATCCACAGGAACAGCGGACCGTAGGGTGCCGGAGTCTCTCGCCAGATGTTGGGCACCGTCCGGGTCAGGACGTTGTCGGCCCCCAGTGCATCCACGGGGCCGATCTCGTAGGGGTCGAGACCGCGGGCCGTGATCTCGCTCTGGGCCAGGTAGGAGTAGACGTCGCGCGAGAACATCGGCGGTGCGACGCTCAGCGGCAGGATCCACAGCAGCAGAGTTCGGTCCATCTGCGATCGGGACAGGCGGCGAGGAGTCGCGCCCGATCGCGTCCGCCCCAACGCGAACCTGCCGAGCAGTAGCCACGCGAGGACCACGACGACGGTTCCCGTCATGGTCACCGTCAGAGCCGACGTGGCCATGCGCGACGGCAGGCTCAGTAACCGGACGCCCGCGATCGGGTTCTGCAGTACCGGCTGCGCACCCGCGCCGAGCGCGCCGATCGCCATCAGCAGCGCGCCCGCGGCTCCGAAACGGCGAATGTTGCGTAGCTGAACGGTCTCGGCGGGATCGAGACCGGGTGCCTCCGGCTCGTCGCCGTGCAACGTGGCGACACCGGCACCCGGTGGGGTCGGTTCCAGGCCGAACACGCGCCGAGCAGGGGTGAGAATCATCCTGTGCAGCAGCGTGCCGCGCGTGGATTCGGGGTTCTCGGGATCGGGGGACGAGCTGGCACCGGTCGCGGAAGGCGAGTTCTCGGAACTCTGCTCACTCTCGGTCGATGGCACAGTGGGAGCGTAGCTGTGTGCCATGGCGCGATTCACGCGGTCCTCCGGACTCCGCGGCCTGCGTCGCCCGGCTCGGATTCACCTGAGGGATAGGGCACCCTTGCTGGACCAGGTGAAACAATTCCGTCACACTGGTGTTGTGAAAACAACCGAGAGCTCGCTCGTGCGTCCGGAAAGCGTCGATCCATCGACCGCCGGAGCAGGCGCGTCGTCGGTGCGACCGGCATCGGCCCCCGAGGGGCAGACGCGGGGCGCAGTGGTCACCCTACTGCTCGAAGAAGGCCCCATCACCGCGTCCGATATCGGCACTCGCCTGGGATTGAGCGCGGCCGGTGTCCGGCGCCACCTCGATGCGCTCATCGATGCAGGCGAGGCCAGGATCACCACCCCGGCGGGAGCACGTCAGCGTGGACGCGGGCGACCGGCCAAGCATTTTCAGCTCACGGCAGCCGGCCGCAATCGGCTGGGCCACACCTACGACGATCTGGCCGGAGCCGCCATGCGGCAGCTGCGCAAGATCGGTGGCAACGACGCCATCGAGACGTTCGCGCGGCAACGCGTCAACACCATCGTTGCCGACGTCGAACCCGCGACCGGTTCCGACGCACATGCCGTGGAAACGGCGGCGGGAAGAATCGCCGACGCGTTCAGTGCGGCGGGATTCTCGGCCACCACGCGGCAAGTCGGCAACGGAGTGCAGATCTGCCAACACCATTGCCCGGTGTCGCACGTCGCAGCAGAGTTTCCCGAACTGTGCGAGGCCGAACAAGCAGCGTTCGCCGAGATCCTCGGCACGCATGTGCAGCGTCTTGCCACCATTGCGAACGGCAACTGCGCTTGCACCACACACGTACCGCTCACCTCGACGCGATCGAGGAGCGGTCGATCCGATACCGACGTATCGACAGATAGTTCACACAAGATGACGTCCGACACGCAGCCCCGTGTCGGAGAACGCACACGCCTCCGGAAGGAGCCCGCATGACCGTCACACCAGACCAGGTGACACCCGCCGCGCCGCTGACACAGGACGAGACCATCGCATCGCTCGGCACCTACGGATACGGCTGGGCCGATTCCGACGTGGCCGGCGCGAGCGCCAAGCGCGGCTTGTCCGAGGCTGTCGTCCGTGACATCTCGGCCAAGAAGAGCGAGCCCGAGTGGATGCTCGAAGCCCGTCTGAAGGCTCTCAAGACCTTCGACCGCAAGCCCATGCCCAACTGGGGTTCCGACCTGGACGGCATCGACTTCGACAACATCAAGTACTTCGTGCGGTCCAGCGAGAAGCAGGCCGCCACGTGGGACGACCTGCCCGAGGACATCAAGAACACGTACGACAAGCTCGGCATCCCCGAGGCCGAGAAGCAGCGCCTCGTGTCCGGTGTCGCCGCTCAGTACGAGTCCGAGGTCGTCTACCACTCGATCCGTGAGGACCTCGAGGCGCAGGGTGTGTTGTTCCTCGACACCGACACCGCACTCAAGGAGCAGCCGGAGCTGTTCCGCGAGTACTTCGGCACCGTCATTCCGGCAGGCGACAACAAGTTCTCTGCGTTGAACACCGCAGTGTGGTCCGGTGGATCGTTCATCTACATCCCGCCGGGCGTGCACGTCGACATCCCGCTGCAGGCCTACTTCCGGATCAACACCGAGAACATGGGCCAGTTCGAGCGCACGCTGATCATCGTCGACGAGGGTGCCTACGTGCACTACGTCGAGGGCTGCACCGCGCCGATCTACAAGTCCGATTCGCTGCACTCCGCCGTGGTCGAGATCATCGTCAAGAAGGGTGGTCGTTGCCGGTACACGACCATTCAGAACTGGTCGAACAACGTCTACAACCTGGTCACCAAGCGCGCCAAGGCAGAAGCAGGCGCAACGATGGAGTGGGTCGACGGCAACATCGGCTCCAAGGTCACCATGAAGTACCCGGCTGTGTGGATGACCGGCGAATACGCCAAGGGCGAGGTTCTCTCGGTCGCGTTCGCAGGGCCCGATCAGCACCAGGACACCGGTTCCAAGATGCTGCACCTGGCACCGCACACGTCGTCGAACATCGTCAGCAAGTCCGTCGCCCGTGGCGGTGGACGGACGTCCTACCGCGGTCTGATCCAGATCAACAAGGGCGCGCACGGCTCTCGTTCGACGGTCAAGTGCGACGCCCTGCTGGTCGACACGATCAGTCGGTCCGACACCTACCCGTACGTCGACATCCGTGAGGACGACGTGTCGATGGGTCACGAGGCCACTGTCTCGAAGGTCAGCGACGATCAGTTGTTCTACCTGATGAGCCGCGGCATGACCGAGGACGAAGCGATGGCCATGGTCGTCCGCGGATTCGTCGAGCCCATTGCTCGCGAACTGCCGATGGAGTACGCGCTCGAGCTCAACCGGCTCATCGAGTTGCAGATGGAAGGGTCGGTCGGATAAGTGAACAACCCCCTCACCGGAGTCATGGGTGCCGTGGCATCCGAGAACCCCGATTCCGCCAAGGAAGACAAGTCGAAGCTCGTCGCCAACAAGGGCGCTCAATTCACGTCGTACGACGTGAACGCGTTCGAGGTGCCGTCGGGCCGCGACGAACTGTGGCGCTTCACGCCGCTGCGTCGCCTTCGCGGCCTGCACGACGGTTCGGCAGTCGCCGACGGGACCGCTCAGGTCACCGTCGGGGCTGCAGACCAGGTGGTCGTGGAGACCGTGGGACGTGACGACGATCGACTCGGGAAGGCCGGCGTGCCTGCCGATCGGATTGCCGCACAGGCATATTCGGCCTTCACCGAGGCCACGATCGTCAGTGTTCCCAACGAGGTCGAGGTAGCGGAGCCGATCGAGATCACGATCGACGGACCGGGCGTCGACCACGTCGCCTACGGACACGTGCAGATTCGCCTCGGCACGTTTGCTCGCGCCACCGTGGTGATCGATCAGCGCGGCAGCGGCACGTACGCCGAGAACGTCGAGTTCGTGCTGGGTGACAGCTCGCAGTTGCACGTCGTGCTGATCCAGGACTGGCAGTCGGACGCGGTGCACGTGGCCGCCCACCACGCCCTGCTCGGACGTGACTCGGTGTTGCGCCACTACAACGTCAGCCTCGGCGGCGACTTGGTGCGCATCAGCCCGACCGTGCGCTACAGCGCGCCCGGCGGTGACGCGAACATGCTCGGTGTGTACTTTGCCGACGCCGGTCAGCACCTCGAGCAGCGACTGCTCGTCGACCATTCGGCTCCGCATTGCAAGTCGAACGTGATGTACAAGGGCGCGCTCCAGGGTGAAACCGGACCCGGCACCGTCGACGCACACACTGTATGGATCGGCGACGTTCTCATTCGCGCCGAGGCCGAGGGCACCGAGACGTACGAACTGAACCGAAATCTCGTGCTCACCGACGGCGCTCGCGCCGATTCGGTACCGAACCTGGAAATCGAAACCGGCGAGATCGTCGGAGCAGGGCACGCCAGTGCTACCGGCCGATTCGACGACGAGCAGCTGTTCTACCTGCGTGCTCGCGGCATCTCGGAGGAGGTGGCCCGCCGACTGGTCGTCCGCGGCTTCTTCCACGAAATCATCGACAAGATTCCGGTCCCCGCCGTACGCGAGCGTCTCGATGCTGCCATCGAGACCGAGCTCGCCGTCGTCGGCGCGTAGGCCCCACCGAACCTTTCTCGACTGCACAAAGGAACTTTGATGTCCACACTCGAAATCCGCGATCTGCACGTCAGCGTCGCCAACACCGACTCGTCCGCCGAGCCGATCGACATCCTCAAAGGTGTCGACCTGACCGTGAAGTCCGGCGAGACGCACGCGATCATGGGGCCCAACGGCTCCGGCAAGTCCACCTTGTCGTACGCCATTGCAGGCCACCCGAAGTACACCGTCACCTCCGGCACCATCACCCTCGACGGTGAAGACGTGCTCGAGATGAGCGTCGACGAGCGCGCCCGCGCAGGTCTGTTCCTGGCGATGCAGTACCCGGTGGAGGTGCCCGGAGTGTCGATGTCGAACTTCCTGCGCACCGCCGCCACCGCCGTGCGCGGCGAAGCCCCCAAGCTGCGGCACTGGGTCAAGGAAGCAAAGACCGCGATGAGCGAGCTCGAAATCGAGGCGAACTTCCTCGAGCGCAACGTCAACGAGGGTTTCTCCGGCGGCGAGAAGAAGCGTCACGAGATCCTGCAGCTGGGACTGCTCAAGCCGAAGATCGCCATTCTCGACGAGACCGATTCCGGCCTCGACGTCGACGCTTTGCGAGTGGTGTCCGAGGGCGTGAACAAGTACAAGGAGCGTGAAGACGGGGGAGTGCTGCTGATCACGCACTACACCCGCATTCTTCGCTACATCAAGCCCGACTTCGTGCACGTCTTCGTCAACGGTGAGATCGTCAAGTCCGGCGGTGCCGAGCTGGCCGACGAGCTCGAGGCCAACGGCTACGCCGGCTACACGCAGGCCGCGACCACCGGAGCATGAGTATGGCTGCACCGGCAGCTGTGGCGGTAGCGACATCGTTCGATGTCGCTACCGTTCGCCGCGATTTTCCTATCCTCTCGCGCACCGTCCGCGACGGAAAGCCGTTGGTGTATCTGGATTCCGGCGCAACCTCGCAGCGGCCGGTGCAGGTACTCGACGCCGAACGCGAGTTCCTCACCACCTGTAACGCGGCGGTGCACCGCGGGGCGCATCAGCTGGCCGAGGAAGCCACCGACGCGTACGAGGGAGCCAGGGCGGATATCGCCGCGTTCGTCGGTGCAGACGTCCACGAGATCGTCTTCACCAAGAACGCAACCGAGTCGCTCAACCTCGTGACGTACGTGTTGGCCGATCAGCGCTTCGATCGTCATCTCGGACCCGGTGACGAGATCGTCGTCACCGAACTCGAACACCACGCCAATCTCGTTCCGTGGCAAGAGCTTGCGGCCCGTACCGGCGCAACTCTGCGGTGGTACGGAGTGACCGACGACGGTCGAATCGACCTCGACTCGCTGGAATTGTCGTCCGCGGTGAAGGTCGTCGCGTTCACCCACCAGTCGAACGTGACCGGTGCCGTCGCTCCCGTCGAGGAGTTGGTGCGTCGCGCCCGAGCTGTCGGCGCGCTCGTCGTTCTCGACGCGTGCCAATCCGTGCCCCATATGAAGGTCGATTTCCACGACCTCGATGTCGACTACGCAGCGTTCTCCGGCCACAAGATGCTGGGACCCTCGGGTGTCGGAGTGTTGTACGGAAAGGCCGCGCTGCTCGATGCGATGCCGCCGTTCATCACCGGCGGATCGATGATCGAGACAGTCACGATGGAGAAGACGACGTTCGCGCCTCCGCCGCAACGCTTCGAGGCCGGTGTGCCCATGACGTCGCAGGTCATCGGGCTCGGTGCCGCCGTTCGGTACCTCGACAACATCGGTATCGACGCCGTGGCAGCTCACGAAAAGACTTTGGTCGCAGCCACTCTCGCCGAGTTCGCAAAGATCGACGGCGTTCGAGTCATCGGCCCGACGGAGAACGTCGATCGAGGTTCGGCAGTGTCGTTCGTCGTCGACGGTATCCACGCACACGACCTGGGGCAAATTCTCGACGACGAAGGCGTCGCCATTCGCGTCGGTCATCATTGCGCGTGGCCACTGCATCGGCGCTTCGGAGTGGCAGCGACCGCGCGGGCGTCCTTCGCGTTGTACAACACGGTCGAGGAAGTGCAGGTGCTCGCGAACGCGATTCGTCGCGCGCAATCGTTCTTTGGCACCGACCGCAATGGTGAGGAGGGACACGCCTGATGCGAATGGAACAGATGTACCAGGAAGTGATCCTCGATCACTACAAGCATCCGCACGGTCGTGGACTGCGCGAGCCGTTCGGTGCGGAGGTGCACCACGTCAATCCCACCTGCGGCGACGAGGTGACTCTGCGGGTTCACGTCGACAACGGCACCGTTGCGGACGTCTCGTACGACGGCCAGGGTTGCTCGATCAGCCAAGCCTCCACGTCGGTGCTGACCGATCAGGTGGTCGGCTTGTCAGTTCAGGACGCCCTGAAGACCGTGGATTCGTTCAGCGAGATGGTCGGCAGCAGAGGTACCGTCGAGGGAGACGAAGACGTCATCGGCGACGGCATTGCGTTCGCCGGTGTGGCCAAGTATCCGGCTCGCGTGAAATGCGCCTTGCTGGGTTGGATGGCTTTCAAGGATGCGGTTGTTCAAGTAGTGGACGCAGATACGACAGCTACGACGGGCGGGACCGCCCAGTCGGCACTTTCCGGAGGACAGCAATCATGACCGACGCAACAGAGACCACACCGGCTGTGACGACGACGCCGGTGGAACTCACCGCCGACGAGATCAAGGTACTCGAGGACCTCGAAGAAGCGATGCGCGACGTCGTCGACCCCGAGCTGGGAATCAACGTCGTCGATCTCGGTTTGGTCTACGACATCAAGATCGACGCCGAGGACATCGTCACCGTCGACATGACACTGACGTCGGCGGCCTGCCCGTTGACGGACGTCATCGAGGATCAGGCCCGTGGTGCGCTCGTGCGCAGTGGGCTCGCCGCCGACCTCAAGATCAACTGGGTCTGGATGCCGCCGTGGGGACCCGACAAGATCACCGACGACGGACGCGAGCAGCTTCGGGCCCTCGGCTTCACCGTCTGACGGTCCATTCCGGCTGCCCCGTCACGCACCCTTCGCTTCGTCGGTCGACGGGGCAGCCTTCTTCGCTGCGGCCTTCTTGGCCGGAGCCTTCTTTGCCGGGGTCTTCCGCGCAGTGGTCTTCTTGGCAGCGGCCTTCTTGGCCGGTGTTTTCGACGACGAAGATTTCGACGATGATGTTGTCGACGAATCGGACCCCGACTTAGCGTTCTTTCCCGCGGCCTCGACGCTGCGCTGGAGGGCGGCGACCAGATCCACGACCTCCGCGTCCTCGCCGTCGTCCTGTGACTCGGCCTCGGTGTGGATGACCTTCTCGCCACCGTTCGCCAGTGTCTCGTCGATCAGTTTGCGCAGTTCGATCTGGTAATCGTCGGTGTACTCCGTCGGATCGAATTCCGAGGACATGCTCTCGACGAGCGACGTCGCCATCTTCACTTCTTGCGGGCGCGCCGACGGGGCGTCGTCGAGCGACGGGAATTCTGCGGCTCGTACCTCGTCCGGCCACAGCAGAGTCTGGATGACCAGCACGTTGTCACGGACTCTCAAGGCGGCCAGCCGCGTCTTCTGTCGCAGCGTGAAATGGACGAGCGCGGTGCGTTCGGTTTCTTCCAGCGTCTCTCGCAGCAGCACATACGCCTTGGGCGACGACGAGTCGGGCTCCAGGAAGTAACTCTTGTCGTAGAGGATCGGATCGATCTGCTCGGTCGGAACGAATTCGAGAACGGGGATCTCGTGCTTCTCGGCAGCGGGGAGTTTGTCGAAGTCGTCGTCGGTGAGGATCACGCGCTCGCCGTCGGGCGAGTCGTACGCCTTGTCGATATCGGCGAACTGGACCGATTTTCCGCATTCCTGGCAGATGCGGTCGTACTTGATTCGTCCGCCGTCCTTTGCGTGCACTTGATGAAACCGGATGTCGTGTTGCTCGGTGGCCGAGTAGACCTTCACCGGAACGTTGACGAGTCCGAAGGCGATCGAGCCTTTCCAAATGCTGCGCATGTGTTCATGATCGCCGACCGGGTGCCTGTGTGTCGACCGTTGCCGAGAAACTCAGCCGCGTCTCGGAGCGTGGACGACGGTGCGCGCGATGGCGAGCCTGGCCGAGACCGGAAGCGTAGGGAACATTCTCAGCATTGCGGTCATGGTCCCCATGGCGTCGTCGTGACCGGACAGGTAGGAGCGTTGGAGTTCGACCGGCAGCGAGAAGAAGCTGGCGAAGAACTGCGGAACCATCTCCGGCTCGAGGCTCAACGCAGTGCGCAGACCGAGATTGCGTAGCTTCTGCACCGTCCAGGTGTGGAGTGCACGTCGGCTCCCCGGCTTGCCGGTGCGAAGTCCGTCGACCAGGTGATCGGCAGAAGCCAACGACGCGGCAACGCTGTATCCCGTCGCCGGATGCATCAGATTCGACCGCGACCCGAACAAGACGGGACCGCTTCGTGGGGTGTGCAGCCGCGAGCGCGGCGGAGGTTCGACCGAAAAGCGCACCCGCTCGACGTCCTCGGTCCCGGTCGGCACGAGATCGCGTCGGGCGAGACGATGATGCAGACGAGTCCGGAGTACATCGAGGTGGAGGGCAGGCCTGCCGACCAGGCACGTTTCTTCGAGCAGAACGCGGTGGTCGTCGAGTGCGACGGCATAGAGAAAACTCGGAACTTCACCGGGTCGTACGCCGTTGTCGGTACGCCAATCCATGAACCAAGCGTCGGAGCCTTCCAGAATGGGCTCGGCGCGTTCCCGCTCGACAACGATTCCGTATGCGGTCTGTTGCGCCAGATCACGCGAGTCGAGCGTCCCTCGCGCATCGACGACGTGGCGAGCCGTGACGACCGTCCCGTCGACGGTGGTGACGCGGGTGCCGGTGACGTCGACGGCGGTGCCCGCGTGCACTCGTACGAGGTCGAGAGACAGCGAGGCTTGCAGGGCATGAGTGTCGAGCACGCAGTACGTCCGGTCGATGACGCGATGCCGATCGGTCCACACTGCGGGCCTGCGTGCAGTCGAGGCGATTGCGGACTCCGAGAGCCATGACGGCAATTCGTCCGCCCATGCCGAGTAGGTCGGCGTCCAGGTTCTGGACGGGTGCGGATCGAGTGCGAGAACGTCCATACCCGCGGCCGCGCAGCGGTGGGCGATCGCGCGACCCGCCGGTCCCAGCCCGACCACGGCGACGTCGGCCGACAGGTCGCTCACATTCCGCCGGTGGCGAGCAGGCCACCGTCGACGCGCACCGTCTCGCCGGTGATCCACGAGGACGCGTCCGAGACCAGGAACGCGACGAGCGATGCCACGTCCTCGGGGGTACCGAGTCGCTTCATCGGGTAGCCGGCCGCTGCTGCTTCTTCACCGCCGGCGAACAACGCCTCGGCGAACTTGGTCTTCACCACGCCCGGCGCCACCGCGTTGACGCGGATCCTCGGACCGAGCTGCCATGCCAGCTCCTCGGTGAGCCGAATCAACGCAGCTTTGGATGCGCCGTACGCGGCGATGACTCCGGTGGAGCGGATGCCTGCAACGCTGGCAATGTTGACGACCGCACCGCCGTGTTCTCCCATCCACGCATGGAACGCGTTCTGCACGAAACCCAGTGTGCCGACGACGTTGGTGTCGAAGATCTTGCTGACACCGACGAGGTCGGCATCCATCAGCGAGCCGTAGACGGGGTTGATACCGGTGTTGTTGACCAGGATGTCCAGCGAACCGAAGGTCTCGACGGTGCGGTCCACTGCGGTGCGCCGGTGTTCCGGGTCGCCTGCGTTACCGTCCAGCGCGAGTACGGAGTCGCCGAGTTCCGCCGCGACGGCCAGCAGCGGTTCCCGCTTACGCGCAGTGATGGCCACGTTGGCACCGCGCGCGAGCAGTTCTGCGGCGATCGCGCGGCCGATGCCTCGACTGCCCCCGGTGACCAGTGCGGTCCGTCCGGTGAGGTCGAGGGGCAGGGCTGGGCGGGCAGTGGCCGTTTCGGTGACGTCGGTCATCGCTCAGACGTTACCGGGGTCACCTGCGTTCCTGGGTGGAGGCACGTGAATGCTGAGCTAAAATGGGGGTTTGCTGTGCCGACCTACGGCGCTTTCATTGCTCGCTCGTCGGTCGACGAGCACTCATCTTGTTCGGCAATCGCTAGGAGCTCACGCGTGATCACCGCCACCGACCTCGAAGTTCGTGCCGGTGTGCGGACCCTTCTGTCCACCGAGGGGCCCGCGCTCCGCGTGCAGGCAGGTGACCGCATCGGGCTGGTCGGCCGCAACGGTGCCGGAAAAACCACCACGCTGCGCATCCTGGCGGGCGAGGGCGAACCCTATGCCGGTGAGGTCGTACGCACCGGAGACCTCGGCTATCTCCCGCAGGATCCCAAAGAGGGCGATCTGGACGTGCTGGCCAAGGACCGGGTGCTGTCGGCCCGCGGGCTGGACACCCTCCTGCACAGTATGGAGAAGCAGCAGGCACTGATGGCCGAGGTTGCCGACGAGACATTGCTCGACAAAGCCGTCCGTAAGTACGGCGAGCTGGAAGAGCGGTTCGCGTCGCTCGGCGGCTACGAAGCCGAAAGCGAAGCGGCTCGCATCTGCAACAGCCTCGGCTTGGCCGATCGCATCCTCGGTCAACCGCTGCGGACCCTGTCCGGTGGTCAACGTCGACGCGTCGAACTCGCTCGCATTCTGTTCGCCGCATCCGACGGCAGTGGCGGACGCTCGAACACCACATTGCTGCTCGACGAGCCCACCAACCACCTCGACGCCGATTCCATCACCTGGTTGCGCAGTTTCCTGCAGAACCACGAGGGCGGACTCATCGTGATCAGTCACGATGTCGAACTGCTCGGTGATGTCGTGAACAGGGTGTGGTTCCTCGATGCCGTGCGCGGTGAGGCCGACATCTACAACATGAACTGGAAGAAGTACCTCGACGCACGCGCCACGGACGAGCAACGGCGCCGTCGCGAACGCGCGAACGCGGAGAAGAAGGCGGGTGCGCTGCGCGTCCAGGCCGCCAAGATGGGTGCCAAGGCAACCAAAGCCGTTGCGGCACAGAACATGGCGAAGCGAGCAGACAAGCTGATGGCCAACCTCGATGCGGAGCGCGTATCCGACAAGGTTGCGCACATTCGCTTCCCTGAGCCTGCTCCTTGCGGCAAGACACCGTTGATGGCCAAGAACCTGACCAAGATGTACGGGTCGCTCGAGATCTTCGCCGGCGTCGATCTGGCGATCGACAGAGGAAGTCGAGTGGTGGTGCTCGGGCTCAACGGTGCGGGCAAGACGACGCTGCTTCGGATCCTCGCGGGAACCGAGAAGGCCGACACCGGCGAGATCGAACCCGGCCACGGCATGCGCGTGGGTTACTTCGCCCAGGAGCACGACACCCTCGACGACATGGCGTCGGTGTGGGAGAACATCCGGCATGCGGCACCCGACACCGGCGAGCAGGAGCTCAGATCGCTACTCGGTGCCTTCATGTTCACCGGACCCCAGCTCGAACAGCCGGCAGGAACACTGTCCGGCGGTGAGAAGACGCGTCTGGCGCTGGCCGGGCTGGTGTCTTCGGCTGCGAACGTGCTGCTGCTCGACGAACCGACCAACAACCTCGATCCGATCTCACGTGAGCAGGTTCTCGACGCACTGCGCAGTTACAAGGGCGCCGTCGTGCTGGTGACTCACGATCCGGGTGCCGCCGAGGCGCTCTCACCAGAACGAGTCATCCTCCTTCCCGACGGCACCGAGGACCACTGGTCGCAGGACTACCTGGAACTGATTCAGCTGGCCTGACCCGGGTCGCGCCTGCGCACCGATTCTTCGACCAGATCCAGAATGGCCGACAGGTTCGACCCGCCGTTGCCCGACGCGATTCTGGCGACCAGACCGTCGAGAACGAGGTCCAGGTAGTCGGCCAGAACATCGTTCGGCACGTCGTCCCGTAGTTTTCCTGCCGTCTTCTGGCGCTCGAGTCGGCCGAGTGTCGCGTCGGTCAGTTCGGCCGAACGCTCCGCCCAGCTGGTTCGGAAGTCGGCGTCGGTTCGTAGTCGTCGGGTGATCTCGAGCCGCGTTCCGAGCCACTCGAACTGCTCCGGCTGAGCCAGCATGTCTCGCATCACCTGAACCAGACCCTGCGTCGCAGCGACTTCTGCCATGCGCCGGGCGTCCTCCTGCGCCAACGCGAGGAAGAGACCGTCCTTGTCCTTGAAGTGGTGGAAGATGGCTCCGCGGGAGAGGCCCGTCGCCTCCTCGAGGCGTCGCACGGTCGCGCCCTCGTAGCCGAACTCTCCGAAGCATTTACGCGCACCGTCGAGAATCTCGCTGCGGCGGGCCGCCAGGTGGTCTTCACTGACCTTGGGCACGTGTGAAACTCCTACTTTCCGATGAAGGGGCCCGTACCGATACGGCGATGGGCCCGAAACACGTATCGAGTTCCGGGCCCATCGCTGTGCGTGGCGTCTGTCTACAGTGCCGTGTGACTAGCCTCTGATCATGTTGCGCAGGACGTACTGCAGGATTCCGCCGTTGCGGTAGTAGTCCGCTTCACCGGGGGTATCGATACGGACCACGGCGTCGAACTCGACCTTGGTTCCGTCTTCCTTGGTCGCGGTCACCGCCATCGTCTTCGGGGTGGTGCCCTCGTTCAGCTTCTCGACGCCGATGATGTCGAACGTCTCGGTGCCGTCGAGCTTGAGCGACGCTGCGCTCTCGCCTGCCGGGAACTGCAGCGGAACGACGCCCATGCCGATGAGGTTCGAGCGGTGGATGCGCTCGAACGACTCGGTGATGACCGCCTTGACGCCCAGGAGCGAGGTGCCCTTGGCCGCCCAGTCACGGGAGCTTCCGGAGCCGTACTCCTTGCCGCCCAGCACGACCAGCGGGATGCCGGCCTTCTGGTAGTTCTGCGACGCATCGTAGATGAACGACTGCGGGCCACCGTCCTGGGTGAAGTCGCGGGTGTAGCCACCCGAGACGTCGTCGAGCAGCTGGTTCTTCAGACGGATGTTCGCGAACGTTCCGCGAATCATGACCTCGTGGTTGCCGCGACGCGATCCGAGCGAGTTGTAATCCTTGCGCTCCACGCCGTGCGAATCGAGGTACTGAGCGGCAGGCGTACCGGCCTTGATGGGTCCTGCCGGGCTGATGTGGTCGGTGGTGACCGAATCGCCGAGCAGGGCCAGCACGCGGGCACCCTTGATGTCCTCGACCGGAGCCGGGTCCATCGTCATACCGTCGAAGTACGGAGGCTTACGCACGTACGTCGAGTTGGGATCCCACTCGAACGTGTCGCCCTCGGGGGTCGACAGGTTCTGCCAGCGGCTGTCACCGGCGAAGATCGTCTCGTAGGACTTGCTGAACATGTCCCGGCTGATCGAGGACTTGATCGTGTCCTCGATCTCCTGCGACGACGGCCAGATGTCCTTGAGGTACACCGGGTTGCCCTCGTGGTCGTTACCGAGCGCGTCGGTCTCGAAGTCGAAGTCCATCGTGCCCGCGAGGCCGTAAGCGATGACCAGCGGCGGAGAGGCCAGGTAGTTCATCTTGACGTCGGGGGAGATGCGACCCTCGAAGTTGCGGTTGCCCGACAGCACGGCGGTCACCGAAAGATCGTTGTCGTTGATCGCCTTCGAGATCGGCTCGAGCAACGGGCCCGTGTTACCGATGCACGTGGTGCAGCCGTAGCCGCCCAGGAAGTATCCGAGCTTCTCGAGGTACGGCCACAGGCCGGCCTTCTCGTAGTAGTCGGTCACGACCTGCGAACCGGGTGCCATGTTGGTCTTGACCCACGGCTTGGTGGACAGGCCCTTTTCGACGGCGTTGCGAGCGAGCAGTGCTGCGCCCAGCATGACCGACGGGTTGGAGGTGTTGGTGCAGGAGGTGATACCTGCCACCACGACGGCGCCATGGTCGAGAACGAATTCGCCTGCTTCGTCGGTGATGACACGAACCGGCTTGCTCGGGCGACCTTCGGAGCCGTATGCGGCGGACCGCACGTCGACTGCATCGTCTTCCGCGAAGCTCAGCGACGCGGGATCGCTGGCCGGGAACGACTCGTTGAGGGCCTCGTCCAGCTTGCTGTCACCCTCGTGCGCCGGGTGGTTCTCCTCCACGTAGTTGTGGATGTCCTTGCGGAACGCAACCTTGGACTCGGACAACAGGATTCGGTCCTGTGGGCGCTTCGGGCCTGCGATGGACGGGACGACCGTGTTGAGGTCGAGCTCGATGTACTCGGAGTACACGGCTTCGTTCTTCGGGTCGTGCCACATGCCCTGTTCCTTGGCGTACGCCTCGACGAGAGCGAGCTGCTCGTCGCTGCGGCCGGTGAGGCGCAGGTAGTTGATCGTCTCTTCGTCGATCGGGAAAATGGCTGCGGTGGAGCCGAATTCGGGACTCATGTTGCCGAGGGTGGCGCGGTTGGCGAGGGGAACCTCGGCCACACCTTCGCCGTAGAACTCGACGAACTTTCCGACGACGCCGTGCTTACGCAGCATCTCGGTGGCGGTCAGAACGACGTCGGTGGCCGTGACGCCCGGCTGAATCTCGCCCGAGAGCTTGAAGCCGACTACACGCGGGATCAGCATCGACACGGGCTGGCCGAGCATGGCAGCTTCGGCTTCGATTCCGCCGACGCCCCAGCCGAGCACGCCGAGGCCGTTGACCATCGTCGTGTGCGAGTCGGTTCCGACGCAGGTGTCGGGGTACGCCTGGCCCTTACGGGTCATGACGGTCGGTGCCAGGTACTCGATGTTGACCTGGTGCACGATGCCCATGCCGGGTGGGACGACCTTGAAATCGTCGAACGCGCCCTGGCCCCAACGCAGGAACTGGTAACGCTCGCCGTTGCGCTCGTATTCGAGGTCGACGTTGCGCTCGAGTGCGTCGGCGCGGCCGAACACGTCGAGGATGACCGAGTGGTCGATGACCATGTCGGCGGGGGAGAGGGGGTTGACCTTGTTGGGGTCGCCGCCGAGGGTGGTCACGGCCTCACGCATGGTGGCGAGGTCCACGACACACGGAACGCCGGTGAAGTCCTGCATGATGACTCGCGCAGGGGTGAACTGGATTTCGATACTCGGGTCGGCCGAGGGGTCCCACGACGCGATCGAGCGAATATGGTCGGCGGTGATGTTGGCACCGTCCTCGGTGCGAAGGAGGTTCTCCGCGAGGACCTTCAGTGCATAGGGCAGTTTCTCGGCACCGGGCAAGGCCGACAGCCGAAAGATCTCGTACGAGTTCTCTCCGACTTCGAGGGTGCCCTTTGCACCGAATGAATTGTTACTTGCGGTCACTTCAGCTCCACTCGTCTATGAGGCACACCGCCGACGGGGCTGTGTCGACGGTTGAAGCGAGGCGCTGACCGTGTGTCTCGGCAGGGCATCCGGCGTGCGGATTGCTTGCGGACCCTCGGGCAGTGTCTCGATGGAAGTCTAACAGTACGCTTGTCCTGTGAAAACGCGCGGGTCCGTTTCGCGGTGGACACCGAGAGAACGACCCACGTCACAATCCTCACGTAGTGCTTCGTGCGACGCAATGAAGGGCGGCCTCAGTTGCCGCGTCGGGCATACCTGCCTCCCGAGAATCGACGGCACCGTGACGTAGGGTTCCACGCGACTGGTTCCTACCGACTGGACGAGAGATGACTGAGCCGATCCACGCTGTTTCCCCACTTGCCACCGATATCCCGGCAGGTCTGGACGTCGACAGCATCGTCGCCACGGTCCGCGAGTCGGGAGTCAGTGCTCCTGCGGCAGAGCAGGACGGACTGACTGCCGCCGTGAACCGAGCCGAGGACCACGGAATCGATCTGAGCATCGTGATCGTCCCCGACGAACCGCGTCACGATTCGCAGCTACGCGACCTCGCCACTGCGGTCGGTGCCCGCGAGGGCGGAACGGTGTTGGTGCTGAGCCCGGGGCAGGTCGGAACGTTCAGCGACTCGATCAGCCGAGTAACACTCGAAGCCGGGCAGGATCGCACGTACACCGGAAATCACGTCGTCGCCGCCGACAACTTCGTCGACACCCTCGTCGAGGACCAGACTCCGTGGGGCTTGCTGACGGGTGGGTTGGTGGTGATCGTCGCCGCGGTGGCCGCGTTGACAGCAGCTGTGAAGGTCCGGCGATACCGCGCGCGGTCGGCCACTGCCGACCCGCACGAAGCGCAGCCCGTCGAGCGCTGACGTAGCGCGCACATTCGTCATTCGACCGACCGACACCGACGCGCGATTACGCCACCGGACGTCGGTCCGGAAAAAGTCCGAAAAATTGTTTCGGGCAAACACCGAGTTCACGGCATTGTGCCTGGTGGAATTACAAATGTGTCATTTGTGACTGGAGTTTCTTTAGTGTGCGAAGTGTCGTACGGTGCCATTGGCACTGCTGGGGAAGGAGTGTCGCAGAAGGCAGGTGTCATCCGTGGGGAACTCGGGAGGCCACTGCTTCGGGTGTGACTGACGTGGTTCGCACCTGTCGTGTCGCTGCGCGCCACTTTCCCGCCCGGCGAACATGTTCACCGTCACCTGCGATCGGGGTGGGAACGGGGAACGCCTCGACGGCACGACGGTCCTCTCGGGACCCGAGTGAATGCCGGACCCGAGGGAGACATTTGTGAGCCGACGTCCAGTTCGCGGCACGCGCCGCAGAGCGCTCGTCCGTACCCGATTCGTACTGGCAGGTGCCGGTCTGGTTTTCGCGCTGACGGCGACCATGCCCGGGGTCGCCGCCGCCGTACCGCCGCCCCCGCCCAACCCGTCCGATACCGACATCGCCGCGGCCGGCAGCGCCGTCGACTCACGCCTGGGGCAGGTCGGACAGCTGATCGACGCGATCGCATCCGCCAACCAACAACTCGCACAGCTCGACGACGAGGTCGCCGTGAAGCGAGAAGGCGTCAACAAAGCCCTGGTCGACCTGCAGAACGCCCGGGACGCCGCCGACGTGGCCGCAGCAGTCGTAGGAGCAGCGCAGCAGGCGCTCGCCGATGCAGGCACACAGATTCAGGCAGCCCAGCGCAAATTCGACGAATTCGCCAAATCGAGCTACACCCAGGGCTCGGGCGTCGCCTCGATGGCGTCGTTCCTCGGTTCGAGCGGACCGGACGACGTTCTCGACCGCGCCCAGGTTCTGAAGGTGCTGTCGAACAGCCAGAATGCCGTGCTCGACGGGCTCCAGCGGGCCCGAACCGAGCAGGCGAACCGGGACTCGGCCGCCCGCGAATCCAAGCAGCAGGCGGACGCGGCAGCGTCCGAAGCCGAATCGAAGAAAGCCGAGGCCGAGCAGGCCATCGCTGCAGCGCAGGCAGCGTTGCAAGCCGAGGCCGATCAGAAAGCCGCCATCGAGTCCCAGCGAGACGCCGCTCAGACCGAGCTCGACGCAGCCCGAAGCAATGTGGCCGGCCTCCAGGGTCAACGAGCCGCATACAGCGACTGGGAGGCGCAGAAGGCAGCAGAGGACGCAGCAGTAGCAGCAGCCGCAGCTGCCGCTCGTGAGGCCGCGGTTCAGGCGGCGGCCCGGGTGTCGGCCAACCTGGCCGCACAACAGCGAGCCGCTGCGATCGCCGAGGGCCAACGCTCGCACGTCGATGTCGACGACGACTCGAGTTCGTCCACCGACTCCGACAGTTCGAGCGGAACCACGACTCCGACCCAGCCCACACCCAGCAAGCCCACTCCCAGCAAGCCCAAGCCCTCGACTACACCGTCGGTGACGGGCAGTGCTGCCGTGGAATTGGCGATCGACCGCGGGATGAGCCAGCTCGGTGTTCCGTATTCCTGGGGCGGCGGCGACGAGAACGGGCCGACCAAGGGAATCCGAGACGGCGGAGTCGCAGACAGTTACGGCGACTACAACAAGGTCGGCTTCGACTGCTCCGGCCTCATGATCTACGCATTCGCAGGTCTGGGTATCTCTCTGCCCCACTACACCGGCTACCAGTACACGGCAGGCAAGCAGGTTCCGTCGTCGCAGATGAAGCGTGGCGACATGATCTTCTACGGACCGAACGCCAGTCAGCACGTCGCGCTCTACCTCGGCGACGGGAAGATGCTCGAGGCTCCGCAATCCGGATCGGTGGTCAAGGTCTCCGACGTCAGATACAGCGGTATGACGCCGTACGCCGTGCGCATGGTGTCCTGAGTTCGCTGTCGCTCCCGAGGTCGCTGTTCGGTACTTCTGCGTCGTCCCGCAGGCTCCACTCCGGCGCGCGGGTCAGGGGTGGGTTTCGGCGCGCGCGAGCATCACCTGGAATAGTTGATCTCGGCGGTATGGAACGTGCCCGACGATGATCGACTGAAAGCGGTGAATTCTTGGTGACATCACGTGACGGCCGGATTTCGAACGACGAGGAGCCGACACAGATCGGGTCTTCGAGTCCGAATCCGCAGGGTGGGGAGCCGGAGCGGGTGGACAGTCCCGATCTCGCCGACGACGTTCGGCTTCTCGAGAAGGCCGTGTACGAGGTCAAAAGGGTGATCGTCGGTCAGGATCGTCTGGTCGAGCGCATTCTGGTCGGCTTGTTGGCCCGTGGGCACGTGCTGCTGGAAGGCGTTCCCGGCGTGGCGAAGACCCTCGCAGTGGAGACGTTCGCCCGCGTGGTCGGTGGCTCGTTCTCCCGCGTCCAGTTCACCCCGGACCTGGTACCCACCGACCTGGTCGGAACCCGCATCTACCGTCAGGGCCGCGAAGAGTTCGACACCGAACTCGGCCCGGTCGTCGCGAACTTCGTCCTTGCCGACGAGATCAACCGAGCACCGGCGAAGGTCCAGTCGGCGCTGCTCGAAGTCATGGCCGAGCGGCACGTGACCATCGGTGGCAGGACGTTCCCCATGCCCGATCCTTTCCTGGTGATGGCGACGCAGAACCCCATCGAGAACGAAGGCGTGTACCCGCTCCCGGAAGCCCAGCGCGACCGCTTCCTGTTCAAGATCGTCGTCGACTATCCGACGGTGGAAGAAGAACGCGAGATCGTCTACCGCATGGGGATCAAGGCCCCCGAGCCCAAGCAGATACTCGACCCTGTCGAGTTGGTCCGTCTGCAGAACCTGGCCAGTTCGGTGTTCGTGCACCACGCGCTCGTCGACTACGTGGTTCGGGTCATCGCCGCCACCCGCACGCCCGAACAGTTCGGGTTGGACGATGTCGGCAGCTGGATCGCATACGGGGCCTCCCCGCGTGCCACCCTCGGCATCATCGCTGCGTCCCGCGCCCTCGCCCTGCTGCGAGGCCGCGACTACGTCGTTCCTCAGGACGTGCTCGAGGTGATTCCCGACGTGCTCCGGCATCGGCTGGTGCTCTCCTACGATGCCCTCGCCGACGAAGTGACGCCCGAGACCGTGATCTCCCGCATTCTGCAGACCGTCGGACTACCGCAGGTGTCGCCGCAGGCGGTTCCGATGTCGCAGGAGAACGGCACCGCACCCGGTCAGCCCTTCGGTGGCCGACAGGGCACACCGCAGTTCCCGGGAGCGGGGCCGCAGTATCCGGCTCAGGGACCGTATCCGGCCCAGGGGCAGTACCCGGGGCAGGGACAGAATCCGGGGCAGGGACAGAGCCCGACCCAGGGGCAGTACCCGGGTCAGCCGCAGTTCCCCGGGCAAGGGCCCGGCTCGGCACCCCAGCCCGGACCCGAGCAGCGCCCACCGGGCGGTCCGGCCGGCGAACCCGCTCCGTCGCTGCACAAGCCGTCGGGTGATGCATCGTCGACCGGTTCGCCGGGTCAGTGAGCGCAGCCGACAGAGCCGGCCGAGGTGCGGTCTCACGGCCCCCGTCGTTTCGGTCCGGCGAACTGCGTGATCCGAAGCTGGCCGCTGCGCTGCGCACGCTCGAGATAACGGTACGTAGGCGTCTCGACGGCGTTCTGCACGGCGACCACCTCGGCCTGATACCCGGCCCGGGATCCGAACCGGGGGACGCGCGCGAGTATCAGCCCGGTGACGACGTTCGGCAGATGGACTGGTCGGTCACTGCCCGGACGACACACCCACACGTGCGGCAGTCTGTGGCCGATCGCGAACTGGAAACGTGGCTTGTCGTCGATCTGTCGGCCAGCCTCGACTTCGGAACCGCGGGGTGCGAGAAGCGCGATCTCGCGGTCGCGGCCTCGGCCGCCATCACCCACCTGACCGGCGGCGGTGGTAATCGCATCGGAGCTGTCGTGGCCACCGGCGCGACGACGACGCGAATCCCAGCGCGCGGTGGGCGGGTGCACAGCCAGTCGATGCTGCGGACGATCGCTACGACACCGTCCGCCGCGGACGGCGTCCGAGGAGATCTTCGCGACGCCGTCGAGGCGCTGCGGCGTCCCGAACGCCGTCGCGGTCTCGCCGTGGTGATCAGCGACTTCCTCGGCCCGATCGACTGGGAGCGATCACTGCGGGCGATCTCTGCCAGACACGACGTACTGGCCGTCGAGGTACTCGATCCGCGAGACCTCGAACTTCCGGATGTGGGAGACGTGGTTCTGCACGACCCGGAGTCCGGCCGCACTCGGGAGTTCGCCGCGACGCCCAGGCTCCGCGCCGACTTCGCGCGAGCAGCCGCAGCACACCGCGACGACGTGGAGAAAGCGTTGCGCCGATGCGGGGCACCGCGTTTGACTCTGCGCACCGACGGTGACTGGATCGCCGATGTCGTCCGCTTCGTCACTGCTCGCAGGCACACCATCGGCTCCGGTTTCACCAATACCGCGAGGGCAGGTTCGCGATGAGCCTCACCGATTTCTCTGCGCCGTGGTGGCTTGCGTTTCTCGTCGTCGTCCTCGCCCTGACGGCGGGGTACGTCTGGATTCAACGCCGCAAGCAGAAGCACGTGCTGCGTTTCTCCAACATGGAGTTGCTCGAGTCGGTCGCGCCGAACCGGCCCAATCGTCTGCGTCATCTCCCGACCGCACTGGTACTGGTCGGGCTGATGTTCCTGACCGTCGCGTTGGCCGGCCCCACTGCCGATCAACGTGTTCCACGCAACCGCGCGACGGTCATGCTCGTCATCGATGTGTCGCTGTCCATGGAAGCGACGGACGTCGAACCCACTCGGCTGGCTGCGGCCCAAGAAGCAGCGAAGTCGTTCGCCGATGGCCTCACACCCGGCATCAACCTCGGTCTCGTCGCATTCGCCGGCACTGCCTCGGTATTGGTCTCACCCACGGCCAACCGCGACGCCACCAAGTCGGCAATCGACAAACTGCAGCTCAGCGAGCGTACGGCCACCGGTGAAGCAATCTTCACCTCGCTGCAGTCGATCGACACTCTCGGCGCGATCCTCGGGGGTGGCGACGCGGCACCGCCGGCCCGCATCGTGCTGCTCTCCGACGGTAAGCAAACCGTTCCCCAGAACCTCGACGATCCACGAGGCGGCTACACCGCAGCGCGCGCAGCCAAGGACAAGGGCGTGCCGATCTCGACGATCTCGTTCGGCACCAGCTACGGGTCGGTCGAGATCGAAGACGAAGGTGGAGGCGGGGTCGAGCGCGTGCCCGTTCCGGTCGACGACCCGTCGTTGCGCGAGATCGCGACTCTGTCCGGGGGAAGTTTCTTCACGGCCTCCTCGCTCGAGGGCCTCCGAGACGTCTACGACACCCTGGAGGAGCAAATCGGCTTCGAGATCACCCGCGGGGACGCATCGCGACCCTGGTTGATCCTCGGTGTCCTGTGCATCTCGGCCGGGCTCGGTTCGGCGTTGGTGATGCGGCAACGATTGCCGTGATCGCTGTTATTACTCACCAGTAAGTTTCGCTTTGTCATTCCAGGACGAACAGATAGGTTGCTAGGCATGTCCACACCTGACTTCATCGCGCGATCGGTACTCGTCACCGGAGGTAACCGGGGTATCGGTCTGGCCATCGCCCAACGGCTCAGTGCCGACGGACACAAGGTGGCCGTCACCCACCGCGGATCCGGGGCTCCCGACGGATTGCTCGGGGTCGTCTGCGACGTCACCGACTCCGATTCGGTCGACGCGGCCTTCAAGGAGGTCGAGGAGAAGCACGGACCCGTCGAGGTACTCGTCGCCAACGCGGGCATCACCGACGACACCCTGCTGATGCGTATGACCGAGGAGCAGTTCCAGCGGGTCATCGATGCGAACCTGACCGGAGCCTTCCGAGTCGCCAAACGCGCCAACCGGGCCATGCTGCGCGCGCGCTGGGGTCGGATGATCTTCCTCAGTTCCGTTGTCGCGATGGCCGGCGGGCCGGGGCAGATCAATTACGCGGCGTCCAAGGCCGGAGTCATCGGCATGGCCCGGTCGATCACGAGGGAGTTGGGTTCGCGGTCCATCACGGCGAACGTCGTCTCACCGGGATTCATCGAAACCGACATGACCGCAGAGTTGTCGGACGACTTGCGCGGCAAGGCGAAGGAATACATTCCACTTCAGCGTCTCGGTCAGCCCGAGGACGTTGCAGCAGTCGTGAGTTTCCTTGCGGGACCGGACTCGTCGTACGTGTCCGGTGCTGTCATTCCCGTCGACGGCGGCATGGGCATGGGGCACTGAGAAACCTTCTCGCACAACGATTTCGATAGATACTCACCTCCGAATTAAGGACGCAGCATTATGGGCGGATTGCTCGAAGGCAAGACCATTCTCATCACCGGCATCATCACCGACGCGTCGATCGCGTTCCACGCCGCGGCCATGGCGCAGGAGCAGGGTGCCAAGGTGATCATCACCGGGTTCGATCGGCTGCGGCTCATCGACCGCATCGCGCAGCGGCTGCCCAAGGAGGTGCCCCCGGCGATCGAGCTCGACGCCACCAACGAGGAGCACCTCGCCGCGCTGGCGGACCGAATTCGTGAAGTAGCGCCGGAGGGGATCGACGGAGTTCTGCACTCCATCGCATTCGCACCTCGCACCCTGATGGGCCCGGATGCCAAGCCGTTCCTCGACGGCCCCGGCCCCGACGCGGCGAGGGCATTCGAGATCTCGGCGTGGAGCTACGCATCTCTCGCGCGTGCCGTGCTGCCGGTCATGAACGAGGGTGGCTCGATCGTCGGAATGGACTTCGATCCGCGGACGTCGATGCCGTACTACAACTGGATGGGCGTAGCCAAGGCTGCTCTCGAGTCGGTGAATCGTTACGTGGCACGGGAAGTGGGCGCAGCCAAGCGTATCCGCTCCAATCTCGTTGCAGCAGGACCGATCAGGACTCTTGCCGCCAAGGCGATTGCGGGCACCGCGACCGGCGATGCGGCCAAGATGGACCAGCTGAACGTGTACTGGGACGGCGCCGCTCCCATTGGATGGGACGTCAACGATCCGACCGTCGTCGCCAAGTCGATCGTCGCGTTGCTGTCGGATTGGCTGCCCGGAACCACCGGGTCGATCGTGTACGTCGACGGCGGAGCGAGCCACAACACGTACCTGCCCGAAAACATGTGACACGTCGGTGAGTGGAGTCCGACGTGGGCTCGCTCACCGTAGGTTTCGTCGACCGATTGTGCCCCTGCCGCAGCCCTGCTGCGACGGGGGCACAATGGATTCATGACCACCCCTGGAGATTTCGACGCACTGTTGGTGCTCTCGTTCGGCGGACCGGAAAAGCCCGCCGACGTTCGCCCGTTTCTCGAGAACGTCACTCGCGGACGTGGTGTGCCGCCCGAGCGTCTCGACGCCGTCGTCGAGCACTACATGCACTTCGGTGGCGTGTCACCGATCAACGAACTCAATCGCGACATCATCGCCGCACTGCAGGCCGAGTTCGATTCGGCCGGAATCGAATTGCCGATCTACTTCGGCAATCGCAATTGGCATCCGATGGTCGAGGACACCGTTGCGACGATGAAGGCGGACGGCGTCCGCTCCGCGCTCGTCTTTCCGACTTCCGCGTGGGGCGGGTATTCCGGGTGCAGGCAGTACCACGAGGACATCGCCAGGGCCCGTGCGTCCGTGGGGGACGACGCCCCGCATTTGCTCAAGATCCGTCAGTACTACGACCACCCGTTGATGGTCGAGGCGTTCGCCGAGGCCGTCGATGCCGCGCGCAGGTCGCTGCCAGAGGAGCATCGGGCAGGAGCGCGGCTGGTGTTCACCGCGCATTCCATTCCGTCGGCAGCCGACGCCAATGCAGGCCCACCCGCGGATGGTGGCCACCTGTACAGCCGGCAGGTTGCGGAGGCGTCGCGTCTGGTCGCGGCCGCATCCGGCAGCACCGAATACGATCTGGTGTGGCAGTCTCGTTCCGGACCACCGCAGGTTCCGTGGCTCGACCCCGACATCTGCGATCATCTCGAAGCACTGTCCGAGAAGTCCGTCGACGCGGTGATCGTGTGCCCGATCGGTTTCGTGTCCGACCACCTCGAAGTGGTGTGGGATCTCGACACCGAAGCCGAAGAGAAGGCCCGTGAACTCGGGATGGCGTTCGCTCGCGCGGGTACGCCCGGCTCCGATGCTCGATTCCCGAAGATGATCAGGGAGCTGGTGGACGAGTATCGCGTCGGCGGGACGTGCCGAGGACTCGGCAGCGTTCCCGGCTACGGATCCACCCTCGACGGCAATCGATGTGCCGTCGGATGTTGCGAGCAGCCGACGCGTCCGTCGCGGCCTGCGGCGGCACCTGCCTGACTGGCGGCTCCTGCCTGACGGGTGGCCTCTTGCCCGTCTCGCGGCCCAGCCCCGACAGGACCGCTACGTGTCGGTCCTGTCGGTCATCGGGCCGACTGCATCGAGGCACCGATGCTCGTCGCCACGGCGATGGTCCGGGCCGTGCGCACGGCGGCCCACAGCGGCCGGACGAGTTCTTCTCGGGCGGCCGCTGCGGCGGCAGTCGGTGCCTCCGAGGGAGCCGATCCGGCGGCGACGGTGAGGATGGCCGCGACCCGATCGGCCGATTCGAGCACTCGGAAGGCGCGTTCGGACATCTCGGGGGGATAGCGGTGCCGTGCAGCGTCGGCGATCAGCTCGGCGATGCGAGTGCGCGGGTCGGCCTCGAGAGTGCGGGTGGGGAGCGATTGCATCTGTGCGAGTGCATCCGCCGCGCCGCGCACGGCCTCGCGCATCTCGTACTCGGCCTCACCGAGACCTCGATCTCGGTGGGCGTGAGAGGGAACGTCGATCGAATACACGGTCCAGCGCAGCACGTCGGGGCCCTCGACGACGGGTACCACCCCGATTCCGGCGGAGCCCGGGGTACCGATCATCACCGCCTGCTCGGCACCGATCGCTGCACGAGAGAATTCTGTCCGGGCCGGCAGTTCGGCCACCGCACCCGCTGCGGGCAGCACCAGACGTATCCGTTCCTCCCCGGCTGCGGGTGAGGGTCCTGCGTTCGCGGCGGTTCGGACCGCGGCGAGCGCCCCGGCGATGCCCTCTGCGTAGCCCGGAAAGCGCAGCCCGTACGTCGTTGCTGCTTCGTCGTCACCGGCACCGACCAGATGCATCGGTGCCCACTCGGACATCGCGTCGATGACGTCGTCCGGCGAACCGACACCGGCCAGCCAGGAACCGGCCCACAGGGCAAGACTTGCACTCGGAGAACACACGACTCACGAGCATAGGTCGGCGTGGCGAACCGTGCTCGGGACGCCGGTATCGCTAGCGTTGGTCGCCGTGAACGACATGTACGGCGGAGACATTCTCAAAGGGCACAGTCGCATGCGGAAAGTTCCGGCACCAGAGGTGCCGGCCGAGCGCGGCATGGTGGTCGAGGACGCAGGTTCGGGTTATTGCGGTGCTGTGGTCGGCTTCGAGCGCACGTACGACGGAGATTTCGTCCGACTCGAGGACGGTGCCCGAACGACGCGACTGTTCGCCCTGCGCGAGGCCGCATTTCTGATCGACGGCCGCCGGGTGACGCTGGTCCGCCCGAAGCCCGCGACCGCGGCGAAGCCGACCAGATCGGCGTCCGGATCCACCAAGGTCGAGGGTCTGCGGGCCCGGACGGCTCGTGCCAGCCGTATCTGGGTCGAGGGTGTGCACGACGCGGCCCTGGTGGAAAGCGTGTGGGGACACGACCTTCGAGTGGAGGGCGTGGTCGTCGAACATCTCGAGGGCCTGGACAACCTGGGGGAGCGGTTGGCCGATTTCGGTCCCGGCCCGGGCCGTCGCGTCGGGGTCCTGGTCGACCACCTGGTGACCGGGTCCAAGGAATCGAAGATGACCAGATCGTTGGGCGAACACGTTCTCGTCACCGGCCATCCGTTCATCGACGTGTGGGAGGCCGTCAAGCCGTCGGCGGTCGGCATTGCGGCGTGGCCGAAGATTCCGCGCGGTCAGGACTGGAAGACCGGAATCTGTCGAGAGCTGGGCTGGGGAACTCCGCAGGAAGGATGGCGGCGGGTGTACTCGTCGGTGTCGAGCTTCCGAGATCTGGAGGCTCCACTGATCGGTGCCGTCGAACAGTTGGTCGATTTCGTCACCGAGTAGCTGTTCCGACCAGCTGATCCATCGGCGGATGTCCGATTCGTGCCAGGATGGAGCTTGTGGCAGCGATCTTGTGGCTCATAGCGGCGGTTGTGCTTGCCGGTGCCGAAGCACTGACGGGTGACTTCTTCCTACTGATGATCGCCGGCGGTGCGCTCGGTACCGCCGGGGTGTCAGCGTTGACCGACTTCCCGGTATGGGCAGACGCAATCGTTTTCGGCGTGTTGTCGTTGGCGTTGGTTCTGGGTCTGCGTCCGATCTTGTTGCGGCGCTTCGCACATCCGCCGGACACCCCGATGGGGGTTGCGGCTCTCACCGGTAAGAGTGCAGTCGTGCTCGAACAGGTCACTGCGCACGAAGGCCAGATCAAACTCGGTGGCGAGGTGTGGACCGCGCGTCCGTTGGACGAGACAGAGGTCTACCGCCCCGGTACCACCGTGACCGTGATGGAAATCGACGGTGCCACCGCCGTCGTATGGAAGGGACCGTAAAGCCAGTGGAAGCACTCATAGCACTGGCCGTCATCGTTGCGTTCGTCGCCGTGTTGATGGCCAAGTCCATCTCGATCGTCCCGCAAGCCGAGGCAGCAGTGATCGAAAGACTCGGTCGGTACACCCGTACCGTGTCCGGTCAGCTCACGTTCCTCGTCCCGTTCGTCGATCGCATCCGTGCGAAAGTCGACCTGAGAGAACGGGTCGTCTCGTTCCCGCCGCAGCCGGTCATCACCAAGGACAACCTGACGGTGTCGATCGACACCGTCGTCTATTTTCAGGTGACCAATCCGCAGTCGGCCGTGTACGAGATCAACAACTACATCGTCGGTGTCGAGCAGTTGACCACCACCACGCTGCGTAACGTCGTCGGCGGAATGACGTTGGAAGAGACTCTGACGTCCCGTGATTCGATCAACGGTCAGCTCCGAGTGGTGCTGGACGAGGCCACCGGTCGGTGGGGTCTTCGAGTCGCCCGCGTCGAGCTCAAGAGCATCGACCCGCCACCCTCGATTCAGGAATCGATGGAGAAGCAGATGAAGGCCGACCGCGAGAAGCGCGCGACCATTCTCACGGCCGAGGGACACCGTGAATCGGCGATCAAGACAGCCGAGGGCGACAAGCAGAGTCGAATCCTCGCTGCCGAGGGCGGTAAGCAGGCTGCCATCCTCACTGCCGAGGGTGAGCGTCAGTCCAGAATTCTGCGGGCTCAGGGTGATCGCGCCGCGAAGTACCTCGAGGCGCAGGGTCAGGCGAAGGCAATCGAGAAGGTCTTCGGTGCCATCAAGGCCGGTAAGCCCACTCCAGAACTGTTGGCATACCAGTACATGCAGACGTTGCCTCAGATGGCGCAGGGCGACGCGAACAAGGTGTGGATGATCCCGAGCGATTTCGGCGACGCTCTCAAGGGATTCGCCAAGACCCTCGGAGCCCCAGGCGAGGACGGGGTGTTCCGATACGAGCCCAACGAGTCCGCGGGCAACGAGCCGAAACCCGAGGACGACTCGGACGAGGTTGCGGAGTGGTTCGAGACCAAGACCGATCCGGCTGTCGCCGAAGCCGTCAAGGCCGCCGAGGCGGTGGCCCGTAAGCCGGTGGACACGTCGTTGGCCGCATCTCCGGAGCTGTCCAAGGGTATGGATATCGGTGCCCTGTCGGCATCTCCCGAGGCAGAACCGGAAGCGCGCTGATCACGAATTGATCGCGAATCCCACGCCCGCTGCCGCCAGTGCCCACAGAACGCTGGCGAAGGTGCCGATGATGAACTGTTCGGAGGCGTGGGATTCGCGCAGTTCGGGGTAGCGCGCAAGTCCTTTGACCGCCAGTACGATGGCGATTCCCTCGGGCCAGCCGGTGAGAATGGATACCGCAACCGCTACACGTTCGAGAATTCCTATCGTCAACCCTCCACGCAGCGGCTCGACCGGCTCGTCGTCGGTCGAGTCGTTCTGTCGTCTGGCGACGCGAAAGACGCTCGGCACCACGGCGGTGCCGCCGACGGCGGCCACGGCAACGCTCAGGACGACTCCGACTGCATGACCGACGCCGTGTGCCGGCCCGGCGAGCGTGGCAAGCACAGCGGATGCGGTGAGCAGAGTCGAGGCAGCCGCAGTGGGGACCCACAGCCTGATGCGGTCACCGGCCGGGACGAGGGCGACACCTGCCGTCAGAGCCAGTAGAACGAGGGCGACGACGATCATGATGTGTGACTTCCTGTCGCGTCAGCCGCGTTCAACAACCTCGCGGCAAGGGTGCGGCCGGCATTTTCGACGTGCCAGCCGGCGACGGAAAGTCGTTGCGACATAGCCTGTTTGCTGATGTCGAGCCTTTCGGCAGCGTCGGTCTGCGACATTCCCTCTGCCATGAGCGCAACCGCTTCTCGGCCCTGGTCCGAGCGACGAGCGACGAGTAAGGCCACCAAGGTCGATGCGGTTTCGGCGTCCTCGGCCGCTTCCGGCTCGGGTCCGGTGACGGCGAGCGCAGCAGGCGCGTTCTTCGCTCTGGTGACGGCGTCTCGGGCAGCCTCGAATGCCTGGCCCCGGCCGGCGCGCGTCGTGTCGGGTAGCGGAAGCTCGACCGACCCGACGCCGATTCCCACGCTCCAATGTGGCGTCGCCACCAGCTCGAGGGCGATCGCGACGACGGTTGCTGCGTCCTCACAGACGGCCTGGACCTCGTCGCCTGCGGTGCGTTCGAACGGGCGGATCAGATCGAAATCGCGGTAGCGGTCCAGTAGATCGGGCACGCGATCGATGTCGCGTCTGCTGCGACGCTGGTCGACGGTCATGACGAACATTCGACAAGGCTAGAGCGTTGATTTGATCAAGTCAAGCTTCCAGGCTTGATTGTCCCGAATCAAGGTTCTCACCCTGACGCCTGTTCTCCGGTGCCGACGCGGCCTCACGAGTCCGCGACAACCGCCAGTCGACGAACAACCCGCTCACGCCGATCGCAATGCAGATCCCGGACAGCACCAGCAGTACCGGATGGGTCTGCCCGCCGATTGCTCCACCGATAACCACGATCCCGAGGGTGCCGGGCAGCATGCCGGCGGCAGTGGCCAGAGCGAAGGGGACAAGCCGAACCGCCGACACACCGCAGGCGTAGTTCACCAGAGAGAAAGGCACCGGGGCGATCAATCGGAGAGAGCCGACCGCGAGCCACCCTCGTCGGCGCAGGCTCTCGTCGACAGAGTCGAGAGCCGAATGCGACATTCGCGCCGCCACGGCTTCTCGCCCGATCGCCCGAACCAACAGCAGGGCGAGGACCGCGCTGACCGTAGAGGCACCGATCGTCACCGCCAGACCGGTGAATGGCCCGTACAGCACTCCGGCGCTCAATGTGAACAGGGTTCTGGGAATGGGTGCAATGGTCACCAGTGCATGGACGGCGAAGAACACGAGCGGAAACGCAGGACCGACCGAGGTGCCCCACTGGCGCATCTGCTCGACGCTCGGATGCGGGGCGAACACCGCAACGACAGCCAGGACGACGATCACCGCCAGTAGCGCGATCAGACGAAGGTCGCGCAGGTGCCGGGTCACGAGAGGCAAGAGTACCGGCGTGAGATGACAGAACGGTTCGGGAGCGGAGCCTGCGGAGTGACACAGGGGGCGGGAGCGGAGCCTGCGGCGTGGGTCACCGAACGTGAGGTGATCCTCACGATAGCCTGCATGTAGGTGGGGTTAGCATCACTTCAAGTCGGGTGTAGGACTGCCCGCCGAACCGAGGGAGCAGCACACGTGTCCATCGCGTCGCACGAAGATGCCGCACGCAGTGCCCACGCGGCCTGGCAGCAGGCGGTGGCCGGGGTCCTGGCGAAGTCTCGCCGGGTCGATGTTCGGGATCTGCCTGCCGATCCCGAACATCTTCTCGATTCCACGACGTACGACGGAATCACGGTGTCTCCGCTGTACACCGCGTTCGACGAGCGCCCCGAGGGTCCGTTGCCGGGGCAGTTTCCGTACCTGCGGGGGCGTGATCCGCATCGGGACGTCAACGCGGGCTGGAAGGTGTGCACGCGTCACGGTTCCGACGTTCGTGACGGTGTGCCCGCGCTGAACGGTCAGATCCTCGATTCGCTCGCCAACGGCACCAGTGCGCTCTGGTTGACGGTGGGGTCGCGTGGGTTGGATCCGTCGGATCTGTCGGAGGCTCTCCGTGGTGTGCTGCTCGAGCTGGCCCCGTTGACGATCGATGCCCGCAGGGATGTTCGCGCGGCAGCGACGGCACTGTTCGACGTTCTCGATGCGGCAGAGATCGACGATCGCGCCGCCGTCGACGTCAGGCTCGGAGTGGACACTCTCACTGCTGCAGTGGCAGGCACGGAATCCATAGCGATGGCCGAGGCACTCGAACTGGCTCGCGCGTGCATCGACCGCGCCGAGTCGATGCGTGCCATCACCGTCGACGGCACCGTGTTCCACAATCTCGGTGCGTCGGATGCGCAGGAACTGGGTGCGTCGATCGCGGCCGGACTCGAGTACGTCCGTTCGATGACCGAGAACGGTGTGGCCGTCTCGGATGCTTTGCGCCAGATCGAGTTTCGATTCGCAGCAACCGACGACCAGTTCCAGACCATCGCCAAGTTTCGCGCTGCTCGCATTCTGTGGGCACGGATTGCGCAGGTGTGCGGTGCGCCCGACGCCGGTGATGCTCCTCAGCATGCGGTGACGTCGGAAGCGATGATGTCGCAGCGCGATCCGTGGGTGAACATGCTGCGTACCACTCTTGCGTCGTTCGGGGCCGGAGTGGGTGGTGCGGATTCGGTGACGGTGCTGCCGTTCGACGCGGCACTGAACGGTGGCGCCGCCGGAGTGTCCAAGACGTTCGCTGCCCGTATCGCGAGAAACACTCAGTTGCTCCTGCTGGAGGAAGCCCATCTGGGTCGGGTTCTGGATCCGGGTTCGGGCTCGTGGTACATCGAGGAACTCACGGCTGCGGTTGCCGCGACGGCGTGGGACTTCTTCCGGGGCGTCGAGGCTTCGGGCGGATTCGCTGCAGCAACCGCGGACGGTTCGCTGGTCGCCGACATCGAGAAGACCCGTGCAGAGCGCGATTCCGACATCGCGCATCGCATCACTCCGCTGACCGGTGTCAACGAGTTTCCCAATCTGGCCGAGGCCCCCCTGACTCCCGAGCAGACGCAGCCTGCCGGCTCGGCACCCGTGTATCGGTACGGCCGGGCATTCGAGTCGCTCCGAGATCGATCGGATTCTTATCTGGCCCACCATGATTCGCGGCCCCAGGTGCTACTGGTCCCGTTGGGGACCGTCGCCGAGCACAACGTCCGGACGACCTTCGCGTCCAATCTGTTGGCGTCGGGCGGAATCGAAGCTGTCAACCCCGGCCCCCTGGGCGTGGACGCTGTCGCCGGTGCTGTCGAAGCGTCGGGAGCCTCGATCGCCGTGGTGTGCGGAACCGACAAGCGCTACGGCGACGAAGCCGCTACTGCCGTGGACGCTCTGCGTGCAGCAGGGGTCTCGCGGGTTTTGCTCGCCGGCCCGGAAAAGATCTTCGCCGGCGTCGACGGCCCGTCCCGTCCCGATGGATTCCTGACCGCCAAGGTCGACGCCGTCGCCGTGCTGACCGAACTTCTCGACACGCTGGGAGCCTCGAAGTGAGTACCGACGAGAACCGAATCTCGCACACCATCGGCAGTTTCGCCGACGTACCGCTGGTCGATCCCGACGAGCCGACGCCGTCGTCGCCGTCCGCGGAGGACGTGGCCACACACGTGAAGAACGGTGCCAAGGCGAACTTCTACACCCCCGAGCAGGTGGTGTGGTCCACTCCCGAGGGCATCGACGTCAAGCCGGTGTACACCGAAGCAGACCGGGCCGCCGCCGAGGCCGAGGGCTACCCGTTGCACAGCTATCCGGGTGCCCCGCCGTTCCTCCGCGGGCCGTATCCCACGATGTACGTCAACCAACCGTGGACCATTCGTCAGTACGCCGGATTCTCCACCGCGGCCGAGTCCAACGCCTTCTACCGCCGCAACCTCGCGGCCGGGCAGAAAGGCCTGTCGGTGGCGTTCGATCTGGCCACGCACCGGGGCTACGACTCCGATCACCCGCGAGTGCAGGGTGACGTCGGGATGGCCGGTGTGGCAATCGATTCCATCTATGACATGCGACAGCTGTTCGACGGCATCGACCTCGGTAGCGTCTCGGTGTCGATGACGATGAACGGAGCGGTGCTGCCGATTCTGGCGCTGTACGTCGCCGCCGCGGAGGAGCAGGGCGTCGGGCCGGAGAAACTCGCCGGCACCATCCAGAACGACATCCTCAAAGAGTTCATGGTGCGCAACACCTACATCTATCCGCCGAAGCCGTCGATGCGCATCATCTCGGATATCTTTGCGTACACCAGCGAGAAGATGCCGAAGTACAACTCGATCTCCATCTCCGGCTACCACATCCAAGAAGCCGGTGCCACAGCCGATCTCGAACTCGCCTACACCCTCGCGGACGGTGTCGAGTACATCCGTGCCGGCCTGGACGCCGGCATGGACATCGACACGTTCGCGCCGCGGTTGTCGTTCTTCTGGGCCATCGGAATGAACTTCTTCATGGAGGTTGCCAAGCTCCGCGCCGGGCGGCTGCTGTGGGCCGAGCTCGTCCAACAATTCGAGCCCAAGAGTGCCAAATCCCGCTCCCTGCGCACTCATTCGCAGACGTCGGGTTGGTCGCTGACCGCACAGGATGTGTTCAACAACGTCGCCCGCACCTGTGTCGAAGCCATGGCCGCGACCCAGGGCCATACGCAGTCCCTGCACACCAACGCGCTCGACGAGGCACTGGCGTTGCCGACCGACTTCTCGGCCCGTATCGCCCGCAACACTCAGCTACTCATCGCGCAGGAATCCAACACCGTTCGGCCGATCGATCCGTGGGGCGGGTCGCACTACGTCGAGTGGCTCACCCATCAGCTGGCGAATCGGGCTCGCGCACACATTGCGGAGGTCGAGGAAGCGGGCGGCATGGCGCAGGCCATCGGCGAAGGCATTCCGAAGTTGCGCATCGAGGAGGCGGCGGCTCGTACCCAGGCGCGCATCGACTCCGGGCGCCAACCGCTGGTGGGCGTCAACAAGTACGTGCCCGACGAGCCCGACACCATCGAGGTACTCAAGGTCGAGAACTCGAAGGTGCGAAAAGAACAGATCGAGAAGCTCGAGCGTCTTCGTGCCGAGCGGGACACCGCCGAGGTCGAGGCGGCACTGGCGAACCTGACTCGGGCCGCAGCGTCGGACCAGCCGGGCATGGAGAACAACCTGCTGGCTCTCGCCATCGATGCCGCCCGCAAGATGGCCACCGTCGGTGAGATTTCCGACGCCCTGGAGAAGGTCTACGGGCGCCACCAGGCCGAAATACGGACAATCAGTGGTGTGTACCGCGACGAGGCAGGTAAATCGGACAACATCACCCGCGCCACCGCGTTGGTCGAACAGTTCGCCGAGGACGAGGGCCGTCGTCCTCGTGTTCTGGTGTGCAAGATGGGGCAGGACGGACACGACCGAGGCCAGAAGGTCATTGCCACGGCGTTCGCCGACATCGGCTTCGACGTCGACGTCGGTCCGTTGTTCCAGACGCCCGAGGAGGTGGCCCGGCAGGCGGCGGACAACGACGTCCATGTCGTCGGAGTGTCGTCACTGGCGGCGGGCCATCTGACGCTGGTGCCCGCCTTGCGACAGGCCTTGGCCGACGTCGGGCGCGAGGACATCATGATCGTCGTCGGTGGCGTCATCCCCCCGGGCGATTTCGACGAGCTCTACGCGGCGGGTGCCGCGGCGATCTTCCCTCCGGGCACCGTCATCGCCGACGCGGCGATCGGCCTGGTGGAGAAGCTGTCCGTTGCGCTCGGGCATGCACCACGCGAGGCCAACGCCTGAATATGAACTCTCCGAACAAGGGCCGCGTCATCGACATCGATGCGGTGGCCGAGTCGGTCCGAGCGAACGAACGATCCGGCCTCGCGCGGGCGATCACGTTGGTCGAGTCGACCCGCGCGGACCATCGCGACTTGGCGCAGCAGTTGCTCCTCCGGGTACTGCCCGACGCCGGCGGATCGCACCGGGTGGGCATCACCGGGGTTCCGGGGGTCGGGAAGTCGACGTTCATCGATGCGCTCGGAATGCGGTTGATCGAACAGGGCCACCGGGTCGCGGTGCTGGCCGTCGATCCGTCGTCGACGCGGACCGGTGGTTCCATCCTGGGTGACAAGACCCGCATGTCGCGCTTGGCGGTGCAGGAGAACGCATACATCAGGCCGTCGCCGACCTCGGGAACGTTGGGCGGAGTGGCCCGCGCGACTCGAGAGACCATCGTCTTGCTCGAAGCCGCAGGGTTCGACGTGATCCTGGTCGAGACCGTGGGCGTGGGCCAGTCCGAGGTGACCGTCGCGAACATGGTCGACTGCTTCACGTTCCTCACGCTTGCGCGTACCGGGGATCAGTTGCAGGGCATCAAGAAGGGCGTTCTCGAACTCGCAGATCTGGTGGCCGTCAACAAGGCCGACGGCAAGCACGCGACCGACGCGAAGAACGCGGCGCGAGAGTTGGCGGGTGCGCTGCGGCTGATCTATCCGCACGATGCGATCTGGAAACCCCCGGTGTTGACGATGAGCGCCATCGAAGGCACCGGCCTCGACGAGTTCTGGAACACGGTGCTCCGCCACCAGCAGGTGCTCCGTGACGCAGGCGAGTTCGCCGAGAAGCGTCGCAAGCAGCAGGTGGACTGGACGTGGACGATGGTCAACGATCAGCTACTGCGCCGGTTGGCTCAGAGCCCGTCGGTGAAGGCAATTCGAGACGACGTGGAATCTCGCGTGCGCGACGGGTCGCTCACGGCCGCATTGGCCGCTCAGGAACTACTCGACGCCTTCGATTCCTGACGTCTGCTGTCCCTACTGGGCGGGGTACAGAGTCGCCGCCAGCTCGCCGACGCGTTCGACGAGCTGATCGAAGAACGCCTGAGGATCGGCGTGGGTGGCGATGGCTGCGTTCGGAGGCTTGCCCCACATTCCGCGCCAATCCGCCACCGTCGTTCCGCGAGTGAGGGTTCCGACCAGTTCCACGTCCACGGTCGCGTGCCGGTAGGTGGCGATATCCGGTTGCACCGCCACTGCAGCGGCGAACGGATCGTGCATGTGGGCCAGAAAGCCCTGCTCGTGATCGCGATGGAATTCGAAGTAGAAGCGGACCGCGTCCGAGAAATGGCGCACGATCGGGTTCGAGGCCGTCGATCGCGTCCCCGGCGCATCGGTCGACGAGATCAGCTCGGCCGGAACGCTTCCGGCGCGTTCACCGAGAAGGCGAATGTGCTCGGGTGTCATCTCGATGGTCTCGGTGATGTCGAGTGCGCACACGATCGGACGCCGGTCCTCGGGTAGTCCGGAGAAAGCGGCGAAGACCTCCGCTGCAGCCTCGGGGTCCACCGCGATGTTCCACTCGCTCGTCGGCGTCGTGTTGCCCTGATGCTGAAAAGCACCACCCATCAGCACCAATCGCTTCAAAAGCCGAGGCAACTCGGGGTCTCGGCGGACCGCCAGCGCGAGATTGGTCAGCGGACCGGTGACGAGACCGGTGATCTCACCCGGTCGCGAGCGAACCAACTCGATCCACATCGTGGTGGCATCGCGTGCGGACAGGTCCCGACTCGACACCGGCAGCTCCGCATATCCGATGCCCTGCGGTCCGTGAGTGTCCTCGGTGGTCATCAAAGGTGCCACCAACGGCACCTGCGCACCGAGCGACACTTCGATATCGGCCGCGCGGCACAGGTCGAGCCAGGCCAGGTTGTTCGCGGCGACCTGGTTCACCGGCACGTTACCGGCGGTGGACGCTATGCCGAGGATCTCGGCCTCGTCGGTGGCCAACAGGTAGAGCAGTGCGAGCGAGTCGTCGATCCCGGTGTCGACGTCGACGATCATCGGTACGGTCATGCGTTCACCCGAGTCGTCGGGTTGTGGCGGACCGGGAAGTTGACCGATCGGGCGATGAAGCACTTGGCTGCGGCCTCGGCGTGCAGTTCCTCCGCACGGGTCACCATCGAGGACTCGGCGACCGTCACTACCGGAGCCAGGGTCACCTCGACGAACTGCCCCGAGCCGTCGGATTGCTCGGTCATGACCCCGGTGGGGGAGTCGACGTAGTCGGTGACGGTCACGTGCGACGCGGCGGCCAACCCGAGGTACCACAGCATGTGGCAGCTCGACAGTGATGCCACGAGTAGCTCCTCTGGATTCCACCGCTCGGGATTGCCTCGAAAGCTCGGATCGGAACTGGCCGAGAGATCGGGTTTTCCGGGTGCCGTGACGAGATGATCGCGGTCGTATGCGGCTGCATTCGCCGTCCCGTGTCCGAGATTGCCGGTCCAGCTCACGGCCAGGGCGTAGTCATGGGTGGGCATGGGTCCATCGTGCCAGGCCGCCGTCCACCGTCGTCACGCACGCCGAGGAGACCTGTCCGTATTGCGATCAATGCGCCAATTGTCAAGGTAGTGGCCAAGATTCGATCGACCGTCCTCTACCTGGGGGAATATACGCTCGTGCGTGCCGATGTCCGTTTCGGCGTTTGTCTGCTGGTCATTGCGCTCGCTAACGTTGCTGCAATGACGGTTGCGCAAGGTCCAGAATCGCCCGAGTCGTCACCCCAGATCCCGAAATGGGGCCAGCGCCACGTACAGCGTCTGCGGCGTGACGCATTCTTCAAACGTATGCGTCGCAAGCCGGCGATGTCGGAAGAGAGCATCACAGTCGTGGACCAGCCCATGCTCAAGCGGGCCGTGTCTGCAGCGGCACTGGGCAACACGATGGAATGGTTCGACTTCGGTGTGTACGGCTATCTGGCCGCGACACTGGGCAAGGTGTTCTACCCGGACGCGTCACCCGCAGTCCAGTTGCTGTCGACCTTCGCCACGTTCGCGGCCGCGTTCGTAGTACGGCCACTCGGTGGACTCTTCTTCGGCCCTCTCGGCGACCGCATCGGACGCCAGAAGGTCCTGGCCGCCACCATGATCATGATGTCGATCGGTACGTTGGCCGTCGGCCTGATTCCCAGCTACGACTCGATCGGAATCTGGGCTCCCATCCTGCTGCTCGTCGCCCGCCTGGTTCAGGGATTCTCGACCGGTGGTGAATACGGCGGTGCCACGACCTTCATCGCCGAATACTCACCCGACAAAAGACGTGGTTTTCTCGGCAGTTGGCTCGACTTCGGCACTTTCGTCGGATACGCGATGGGGTCCGGATTGGTGACGATTCTCAATGCGGTACTGGGCGACGCCACCATGATCGAATGGGGCTGGCGCATACCGTTCTTCATTGCCGGACCGATGGGCATCATCGGTTTGTACCTGCGCCTCAAGCTCGAGGACACCCCCGCGTTCCGCAAGCAACTCGACGAGCACGACTCGAAGGTCAAGGCGCAGGAGACCGGACGCAGCTCGATCGGAAAGATCTTCACGGTCCATTGGAAAGCACTGCTCATCTGCATGGGAATCGTGTTGCTGTACAACGTCACCAACTACATGGTGACCTCGTACCTGCCCACGTACTTCACCGAGGTCGTCGGTCGCAGCCAGCTCAGCGCCGATCTGTTGGTGCTGTCCGCGATGGTCGTGGTCGTGTCCATCATCGTGGCCGTCGGTCGGCTGACCGACCGAATCGGCCGCAAGCCGGTGTTCGTGTTCGGTGCCATCGGACAGATAGTCCTGGCCATCCCGTGCTTCCTGCTGATTCAGCGCAGCGGATGGATCGGGCCTCTGATTGCGTGCCTGCTGCTGGGAGTGGTGTTGGCGTGCTTCGCCGCACCCAGCGCCTCCACCTTGCCTGCACTGTTCCCGACGCGCGTGCGCTACGCCGCACTGTCGATCGGATTCAACCTGTCGGTGTCGATCTTCGGCGGCACCACACCGCTGGTCACCTCGGCCCTGGTCAGTTCCACCGGCAGCACCATGATCCCGGCCTACTACCTGATCATCAGCGGCGTCATCGGTCTGATCGCCGTCGGTTTCCTCCGCGAGTCGGCTACTCAGCCGCTCGATGGTTCTCCGCCCCAGGTGGATTCGACCGAGGAGGCCAAGGATCTGTACACCGAGGCTTCTGCGCTGACCGGGAGTAGCTCCGCAGACCGGTCAGCGCGGTAACCAACCGGCCTCGTCGCTACCCCAGACGTGAGCCGGGTACGCGTAGTCGGAGTAGCAGTCGAACACCGGTCGCGCTGCCGTCACCGAGCCGTGCGTGACCACGCACTCGGGTGGCGGTAGCGCGGCGGGGCCGTGTTCGGGGTCGCGCCCGGGAAGACCGGTCAGCCACGCCGCCGTTGCTGCGAGCGCTACGTCGACCGGTGCCGCAGTGCCCGACCCTTCTACGCGCGCCGCCAGTTCCGAGACGATTCCGGCAGCCAGCAGATAACCGCTCGCATGATCGAGCGCCTGAGCCGGAAGCCGACCGGGCCGACCGTCCCGGCCTTCCAGAGCAGAGATACCGCACGCAGCCTGAACGAGGCTGTCGAAGCCCCGCCGCCGCGACCAGGGACCCTCTGTGCCCCATGCGCTGATGCGCCCGTGGACGAGGTCCGCCCGGTGTTCGAGGCCGAAACGATCGAGGGCCCCCGGCCGATACCCGGTGACGAGCACGTCGGCCGAGTCGAGGAGCCCGAGCATCCGATCGAGTCCCTCCGCCGTGTCCAGGTCCAGCAGGGCCGACCGCTTGCCCTGGCCGTTCTCCAGATGCTGCCAGGGCAACTCCGGGTGCCGGGGCGAATCGACACGGAGCACGTCGGCACCGAGAAGTGCGAGAGCGCGCGTAGCGACAGGACCGGCAATCACCCGCGTCAGATCGAGCACCCGGATACCCGCCAACGGGTATTCGGCACCGTGTGGCCGAAGCGACGAAAGCAGCCGGAACGACGGAATGCGCACTCGGGCAGCCGGATCGGCCGCACTTCGTGTAACGACCGGACCGGAGCTCGCGGCAATACCAGCGGGGTGAGCGGACCATTGTTCTTCCGTGCGGACCCGCACGGCCAGAGCGCCCGACGCCGCGCACAGCTCTTCGAGCTCGAACCCGGACATTCCACGGAGTCGATCGCCGAACACGTCGATCGACTCCGCCGAGCCGGCGCCACCGAGGCCCACCACACCGAGCAATGCCTCTCGGTGGTGTGGGTAGTTGGCGTGGGTTCTCACCCAACCGTCGGTCACCGGGAAGAAGCCGGACAGATCGGCGAAACCCTGCACCGGCTCGCCGTCGATCCGCAACACGGTGTCGCCCATGAACGACGCGGCGATACGCGCCATGGACGCTGTCGGCGTCGCCGTCTCGGATTCCGTCGTCACCGATCCCAGCGCGCTTTGCAACTGGGCGACGGCGGTGCCGAGGGCACCGACCGACTCGGCGGCGAGCGCCGCGACCGGAAGTGTCGATGCGAGATATCCAGTCGTGCCCGACGTTCCCTGCACCGCAATCAGTTCCGCTTGGCCCAGATCTCCATACCGGCCGCATTCAGACGGTCCACCAGAACGTCGCCCATGGCCGTCGCGGGAGTGAGAACTCCGCTGGCTTTCGGCAGTGCGTCTCCACCGAGAACCAGCGCGAGTGCGGACTCGGCGAGCATGACCGCCGTCGCCTTGTAGCCGGGGTCGCCGGACGCCTTGACCCGGGCCCGGTATCGCGCCCCGGACGTCGTCAGGGTGTACAGATCGACCGTGAAATGGCCCTTCTCTCGGGCCTTTTCACTGGGGCCGCTACCGGGCTTGGGCAGGATGCGATCGAGCACCTTGCCCGGCAGTACCGTCATGGCCGACACTCCGACGAACAGTCCTGCCGACAACGCACCGGCGAGCACCGGGCTGACGACGGACGAGCCGACGCTCATCACCTCGCTGTACCGGAACTGCTTTCCGTAGGCCCAGTCTCGAAGTGCATTGGTACGCCGCACGACTCGTGTGTTGTACGAGGCCATCACGAACGGAGCCTTCCACCCGCGCAGGCTCGGATCAATCTTCTTCCCGTCGATGAGCACGGTATCGAGTTGGCGGCCGAGCTGGGGCTCGAGGCTTCGATCGGGGCTCAGCGAATACGGACGGGCCGCGATGCGTCGGGCCCGCTTGTCCTTCTTCATGGCCTCGATCTGACCACGGAGCGAGTCGACGGTACCGCCACTGACCCCGCCCGACATCGAGGTGACCACGAGCGTGGTGTCGGTGAGTTCGCCCGCGTTGTCGGCCGTGACGGCCTCGTACAGAGCGTGGACACCGATATCGGACGGAACCGAGTCGAACCCGCACGAGTGGACGATCCTGGCACCGGTACGTTGTGCGATCTCGTGGTTGGTGTCGATGCTCTCGCGAGCGAAGAGCACCTCGCCGGTGAGGTCGACGTAGTCGGTACCGGCCTCGGCGCACGCAGTTGCCAGTGGCATGCCGTACTTGGCATACGGGCCGACCGTCGTGATGACGACTCGGGTCGATTCGGCCATGGATCGCAGCGCAGCGGTGTCGGCGGCGTCGGCTTCGATGACGGGCCAGTTCTGGGCGTTGGGTCCCAGTTCCTTTCGCGCTGCCTCGATGCGTCCGGTGGACCTGCCTGCCAGCGCGATACGGGTGTCGGCAGGCGCGTGTTCGGCGAGGTACTTCGCCGTCAGCTTTCCTACGAATCCGGTGACGCCGTAGACGACGATGTCGTGGGTGCGGTCGGGGCCTGAGGTGAAATCCGAGTCGGACGTAGTCATGGTTACGACACTAACGCGGACGCCGCCGGCAGCGTCGGCTAGTGGGTCCAGGTGTGCACGGGTTCTCCCGTGTCCATCCTGTCCACGTAATCTCCCAACATCCCCGCGAGAGCCTGCTCCCGAGTATCGCCGGCCCGTTCGCGCGCGACGACGGCGGCTCGCTGCCACCCCGAACCCGACTGCTTGGCCAGGCACCGCGCTTCGATAATGCCGAGATAGCGGTCACGTACGGCGGAGTCGACGCCGTACGCGGCGAGACCGGCCTCGGCCATCGGAAGCAATCGGCGCAGTACCAGCTCCTGCGGACTCACCCAGCCGACCTCGGGCCAGTAGAGCATCGAATCGAACCCGCCGCGCGCTGCGGAGTGCACGTTCTCCTCGGCGGCATCGAACGACATCTGCGACCACAGGGGCCGATCGGCATCGGCGAGAGCCCGTACGGTGCCGTAGTAGAACGCGGCATCGGCGAGGGTGTCGACGACTGTCGGTCCGGCAGGCAGAACGCGGTTCTCGAGCCGGATGTGGTGCCCGTCGCCGGATCGATCGTAGATCGGTCGGTTCCACCGGTACACGGTTCCGTTGTGCATCCGCAGTTCCGACAGCGACGGCGTATCACCTCGGGCCAGAGCGGCTTTGGGGTCCTCCTCGCTGCACACCGGGAGCAGGGCGGGGAAGTAGCGCGAGTTCTCCTCGAACAGGTCGAAGATCGAGGTGATCCATCGCTCCCCGAACCACACTCGCGGGCGAACTCCCTGGTTCTTGAGTTCCTGCGGCCTCGTATCGGTGGCCTGCTCGAACAACGGTATGCGGGTCTCGTGCCATAGTGCACGCCCGGCGAGGAACGGCGAGTTCGCGGCGAGCGCAACCTGAACACCCGACAACGCCTGTGCGGCATTCCAATACGACGCGAACTCGTCAGGGGCGACTTGCAGATGCAGTTGGACGGACGTGCAGGCCGCCTCGGGCAGAATCGTGTCGGTCACGATATCGAGATTCTCTGCCGCCGCAGACCCGGGCAGACGCACTCCCGCGATCTTCAGTTCGATGTCCTCACCACGGGCGGCGAAGATCTGCTGGTTCAGTAGGTCGTATCGCGGATTCGCCGACAGCCAGCGGTGTTCGAAGTGTTCCTTCGTCAGAGTCGGGAGCATGCCGATCATGGCAAGTCGACTACCCGAGCCACGGGCCCGCTCGTCGGCAGCATTCAGCGACCGCCGCAGATCCGTCTCCAACTCGGCGATCGACGAGCCCCGCAGCGGTCGAGGATCGACGTTGATCTCGATGTTGAACTGGCCCAGCTCGGTCTGATAATCAGGATCGGCGATGGCATCGAGTACCTCGGCATTGGCCATCGACGGTGCCATGTCCTCGTCTACGAGGTTGAGCTCGATCTCCATGCCGATCTGGGGTTCGCCGACCTGGAACGTCTCGTCGGCCAACATGATGGCCAACGCGTCGAGACAGTCCTGAACCTTCTGCCGAAACTGGTGTCGGTCCTGTCTGGTGAACTTTCGGCGTTCGACATCCTCGCCCATGGTGACCGCCTAACGCTGTGTCTCGGTGCCGTTCGCTCACGCGAGACGGCGTCGTTTCCGAGTATCGCAGCCCGGGGTTGCTCCGGGGCATCCACGTGCAGAATCGCCCGGAGGAACGACCCCGGGGCCGATCGTCACCAGGGCGAGGGCTGGTAATCCTTGAGGAACGAGCCGTACAGATCGACTCCGAGTTCGCCCTGCACGATGGGGTCGTACACACGTGCAGCACCGTCGACCAGGTCCAGCGGCGCATGGAAGCCCTCGTCGGCCAGCCGCATCTTGGTGGGGTGCGGGCGCTCGTCGGTGATCCATCCGGTGTCGACGGCGGTCATCAGGATGCCGCTCTCCACCATCTCCTTGGCACTGGTGCGGGTCAGCATGTTCAATGCCGCCTTGGCCATGTTGGTGTGCGGATGCCCCGGGCCCTTGTATGCCCGACCGAACTGACCCTCCATGGCAGAAACGTTGACCACGTACTTGCGTCGAGCCTCCGACGCCTCCATCGACGCGCGCAGGCGCGAGACGAGAATGAACGGTGCCACGGAATTGCACAGCTGCACCTCGAGCAACTCGACCGGATCGACCTGCTCGACGGTGTGAATCCAGCTGTTGGTCTCGGCGAGGTCGGGCACCAGGCCGCCCGCGTCGATCGCCAGTCCGTTCTCGATGCGCTCCGCTGTCACCGAACCCGCCACCATCGCCAGAGACGCGACGTCGTCTGCGCTCAGAGTCGCCGAGACCTGCTGACCGCCGATCGCCGTGGCCGGCAACGAGCTGGCCAACGACGCAGGGTGAGCGTCGCTGGTCTTGCCGAACGTGATCCGTTCCGGCCCGGCACCGTCGGTCAGTGCCGCGGGCAACGGTTCCGCTTCGGCGTCGGCCAGCGCGCTGTACGAGCCGGGGGAGCGCTTGACCGTCTGCGCAGCATTGTTGATCAGGATGTCGAGCGGTCCCTCGGCGGCGACCGAATCGGCAAGTGCCACAACCTGAGCGGGGTCTCGTAGATCGATACCGACGACGCGCAGGCGGTGCAACCACTGATCGCTGTCGTCCATCGCAGCGAACCGGCGCACGGCATCGTTGGGAAAACGCGTGGTGATCGTCGTGTGTGCGCCGTCGCGGAGCAGCCGAAGGGCGATGTACATGCCGATCTTCGCCCGACCTCCGGTCAGCAGTGCTCGCCGGCCGGACAGGTCGGTTCGTGCGTTGCGTTTGCCGCGGTTGAGCGCCGCGCACTCGGGACACAGCTGGTGGTAGAACGAATCGACATCGGTGTAGCGCTGCTTGCAGATATAGCACGGGCGCGCCCTGATCAAGGTGCCCGCGATCTCACCCTCGGCGCGCGAGGTGAGGGACAGACCTGCGGTCTCGTCGTCGATACGATCCGGGGATCCGGTCGCCGTGGCCGCCACGACGGCCCGGTCGGCTGCGCTGACGGCGTTCCGTGCGGCAACGCGTCGAGCACGCTTGAGATCTTTGAACATGGCACCGGACGCCCGCTGGACGGCGATGGAATCCGGATGATTCTTGTCCAGCTCGGCGGCTTGTGCGAGCACCCGCAGACACGTGTCGAGATCGGTGGGGTCGATCGAGTCCATCTTCAGTCTCCTAGCATCGGCCCGGTCGAGCCGTCGACGTGAGAACAACGAAAAAGACCCCGATTCCGAAGAATCAGGGTCAGTTTCGTCTGTCTCAACTCAGATCTTTGAAAATCTTTGTCTGTGAACAACATTCAGACGGTGTCCGAGGGGGGACTTGAACCCCCACGTCCGTTAATAGGACACTAGCACCTCAAGCTAGCGCGTCTGCCATTCCGCCACTCGGACATGTGCGACCGTTGCCGCATATTCTCTTGTTGCTCTCACAGCTGGTCGCTGTGCGCTGCGTAAGATTATCCGACGGGTTCCCGATAACCCAAATCCCCACGTCAGTTCATGCGTCGAGCGGTTTTCGGTGGTGCCCCGACCCCTCGGTGATGGTAGGAACGACGATGTGGCAAACGATTCGAACGATCCCGAAGTGAGCAATGCCCGAAGCCGAGGAGAACGCGCTCCCACCGTCGCTCTCGACGAAGTGGTGGAGCTGGTCAGCTCTCTGATCAGGTTCGACACCTCGAACACCGGCGAACTCGACACCACGGTCGGCGAGAAGGAATGCGCCGAATGGGTGGCGAGCAAGCTCGAAGAGGTGGGGTACGAGACCGAGTACGTCGAATCCGGTGCCCCCGGACGCGGCAACGTCTTCGCCTGGCTGCGCGGCGCCGACTCGTCCCGTGGAGCTCTGCTCGTGCACGGACACCTCGACGTCGTCCCGGCCGAGCCGGCCGACTGGAGTGTGCACCCGTTCTCCGGAGCCGTCGAAGACGGCTACGTCTGGGGTCGAGGTGCCGTGGACATGAAGGACATGGTCGGGATGGCACTGGCGCTGGCCCGCCAGTTCAAGTCGAACGGCACGGTTCCGCCCCGCGACATCCTGTTCGCGTTCCTCGCCGACGAGGAGGCGGGCGGCAAGTACGGATCGCACTGGCTGGTCGACAACCGACCGGATCTGTTCGAGGGCGTGACGGAGGCAGTCGGCGAGGTCGGTGGGTTCTCTCTGACGGTCGCTCGACCGGACGGCACCGAGAAGCGGCTGTACATGGTCGAAACCGCCGAGAAGAGTCTGGCGTGGATGCGGCTGACCGCAAAGGCGCGGGCCGGACACGGATCGTTCCTGCACGACGACAACGCCGTGACCTATCTGGCCGAGGCCGTCGCGAAACTGGGCAATCACACATTCCCCCTGGTGCTCACCGAGTCGGTATCGCAGTTCTTGCAGGCGGTCTCCGAGGAATCCGGACTCGACTTCGATCCGACGTCACCGGACATCGACGGCACGCTGCTCAAACTCGGCAGCATCGCCCGCATCGTCGGCGCGACCCTGCGCGACACGGCGAACCCCACGATGCTCTCGGCCGGCTACAAGGCCAACGTGATCCCGCAGACCGCGACGGCCGTGGTGGATTGCCGCGTGCTGCCCGGACGCCAGGCCGCCTTCGAGAAGGAGGTCGACGAACTGATCGGCCCGAATGTCGAACGGGAATGGATCACCAAGCTGGAACCGTACGAGACCACGTTCGACGGGGATCTCGTCGACGCGATGAACGACGCCGTCCTCGCGCACGACCCCAACGGCCGAACTGTTCCGTACATGTTGTCCGGCGGCACCGACGCAAAAGCGTTCGCGCGCATAGGCATTCGCTGCTTCGGGTTCGCCCCGCTCAAGCTTCCGCCGGAACTCGATTTCGCGGCGTTGTTTCACGGCATCGACGAACGAGTACCCGTGGAATCGTTGGAGTTCGGCACACAGGTGCTCGAGCACTTCTTGATGCACAGCTGATACGAAAGGAACCATCGTGGCGTACAACCCATACGACTCGCTTCCGGACCTACCGTCCTTCGAGTTGACGTCCGAGGATGTGGAGGACGGCAAGCCTCTGAAGGCACAGCAGGTCAGCGGAATCATGGGAGCCGGTGGACACGACAACTCCCCGCAGCTGTCCTGGTCCGGATTTCCCGAGGGCACCAAGAGCTTCGCGGTGACGGTCTACGATCCCGACGCCCCGACCGCCTCGGGTTTCTGGCACTGGGCCGTGGCGAACATTCCGGTCGAGACCACGTCGCTGGTCTCGGGAGCAGGCGACGACGGTGGAACCGGGGTGCCCAGCACAGCGGTGACGCTGAAGAACGACGCGGGCCTGTTCCGGTACATCGGGGCGGCCCCGCCCGCAGGCCACGGCCCGCACCGCTACTTCATCGCGGTGCACGCCGTGGACGTCGATCGGCTCGAGGTCGACGAGACGGCGACCCCGGCGTACCTCGGGTTCAACCTGTTTTCGCACGCCATCGGACGTGCCGTGATCACGGGTACCTACGAGGCCTGACTGCGGTCCCGTCGTGCGCGTTCTGCGTAGCCCTAGCTACGCAGAACGCGCACGACGAGGGGCTGTCAGAGCGTGTTCTCCGAACCCACTGCGTCGGAGAGCGTGGCGAATCCGTGCTGCTCGAGTCTCGACGCCAGACCACGGTTGATGTTTCTGATCCACAGCGGTCCGCCGTAGATGAACCCGGTGTATCCCTGCACCAGTGACGCACCGGCGACGATGCGCTCCCAGGCCTGCTGCTCCGTTTCGATTCCTCCCACCGAGATCAACGTCAGCTGTGTACCGACCCGGCGGTAGAGGCGCCGGATGACGTCGAGCGAGCGAGCTTGCAGGGGAGCACCGGACAGCCCGCCTGCACCGATTGCCGCCACCGCCTCGGCGTCGGTACGGAGTCCCTCGCGAGAGACAGTCGTGTTGGTCGCCACGATGCCGTCGAGGCCGAGTTCGACAGCCAGATCAGCGACGGCGTCGATGTCCTCGTCGGACAGGTCCGGCGCAATCTTGACTAGAACCGGCACCGACACCACCGACTGCACGGCAACCAGAATCGGCCGCAACGATTCGACGGCCTGCAGATCTCGTAGACCCGGCGTGTTGGGGGAGCTGACGTTGACGACGACAAAATCTGCCAGGGGCCCCAGCAACCGGGCGCTGGTGGTGTAATCGGCGGCGGCGTCCGCCGCCTCGACGATCTTCGTCTTGCCGATGTTCGCACCGATGGGAATCCGCGTTCTGCGCGACCGCAGTTTCGCGGCCGCGTACTCCGCACCGTGGTTGTTGAAGCCCATCCGATTGATGATCGCGCGGTCGAGAGGCAGCCGGAACAGACGAGGCGTCGGATTGCCGGGTTGCCCCTGCGCAGTCACGGTGCCGATCTCGGCGAACCCGAACCCCAGCGGGGCCCACGCATCGATGCCATCGGCGTTCTTGTCGAACCCGGCCGCAAGCCCGAGGGGTGCCGGGAATTCGATTCCGAATGCCGTCGAACGCAACCGCGGATCGTCGACGACGAACAGTGCACTTGCCAGCTTGCGAAGCGGAGGAAGCGCCGCAACAGCCCTGAGAACACCGAACGCGAGGTGATGAATCCTCTCCGGTGATACGAGGAACATCAGGCGCAACAGGACGCGGTACAGACGGTCTCCCACGGTCTTCTTTCCGGTCGGTACTTCAGGGTCGGTACTTCAGGGTCGTTGTTCGGAGTCGATCGATGCTGTCGTCGAGCCGTTCAGATTCCGGGCTCCGGCACATGATGGGCGGTTTTCTTGCGCTTGAGCAACACGCGGCGACTTCCGTCGGTGTACAGACGTACCCGAGACAGCTCCCAGCCGCCGAATTCGGCCTGAATCGCGAGCCGCATCGATGCGGTCACGCGAGTGACGTCCGGTGGCAACCGGAGAGGGACGTACTCCCAGTCGTCGGACGGGGACACCTCCCACCCGACGGGCATCTTCGCTCGGCCCGGCATCGAATTCTCGTGTGCGTTCACGTGCCTCCACCATTCTCGAGGGTCGTTCCTGCGGGTACCGTCTCCTGCCGATTCAGCAGGTCAACGGCCCGCGGCGGGGATGCGCTGCAGCCCGTCCCCGGTCGCCGATCCCACGTACAGATCGCCGGTATCCGCGTCGACGGCAACCGAGTTCGGCTGTCGCACAGTGGGCAACCGTTGCGCCTCGACCGGAATTCCGGTGTCGAGTGTGTACCCGACCACCTCGTTGCGAGCAGGCAAGGTGACCCATGCAATACCGGATTGTTCATCGTAGGCGATCGCCCAGGGCGCGGACCCGACCGGAAACCGTTGCCGCATCAGCAGATCGTGCGAGGTGAAGACCAGCAGCTCGGTGCCGGTCGAGTCGGTGACCAGAAGTCGTCCGTACTCGTCGCTGGTCATCTCGGCGGCGCCTTCGCCCGCGCGCAGGGCCACACCGAGTGTGTCGTCGTCGAGGTTCAGATCGGTGATCGAGGTCTGGCGGCGATCGAGTACCGAGACACCGTCCGGTGTGCTGGCCAACGCGTCGGCCGAGGTCACGCCCGGTCCGGAGACGGTGCTCGTCACCTGTCCGGCGGCGTCGAGAATGCGGATACGCCCGGTGGCGTCACCCACCGCCGTGGTGCCGTCGGGTAGATCGGCAGCCGACAGAGTCCGGCCGTCGACCGGAGTATCGGTGCGCTGAGCGTCTGCCACGGTGATCCTCGAGAGAACTCCGTCCATCGGAACCAAGACACTCGAGTCGCGTCCGGCGACCAGCTCTGCAGCGGATCCGCCCAGATCCACCACGCGGGGCTCGCTCGACGCCTCCCCGTCCACCAGGCTCACGGTGGTCGACGCGTCGGTCAGGGCAACCAGAGTGCGCGTTGCAGAATCGAAAGTCAGTGCGTCCACGGGAGCGAAGGCGCGGACGACTCCGGCCGGAGCCACTGCAGTCGCGGGGGACAAGGCAGGCGGCTGCGGCTCGACGGAGATCTCGTCGGCGTTCTCGTCCTCGCTCGAGCAGCCAGCCAAACCGACGAGTGTGACGACGGCGAGCGCGGACGCCACTGCCGTCCTGGCCGTACGTGCCGACGGTGTTCGCATGGAACCGAACCTACTTCCTGTGGTGACTACCCCTGGTAAGGCGCTGCCACATCTGTACCAGCGCGCGTCGAACTCGGCGAAATCGACAGCCCGGGACTCGGTGCCGTTCGTCGGGGGCGCGGAGACGGTAGCGTGTTCGATCGGCATCGAATTCGTGAACGAGCACGACATGGGAGCGGATGTGGGATCCGAAGGAACGCACTTCGTGGTCGAGGAAGTGAATGCGGGTACGCACGCCAACGGCTTCGGCAGAACCGACGACGGACGCGCGTTCGCGTTCAGAGTGCAGCGCAGCACGCTCTACGTGAAGATCTATCGGGCCGATGTCGTGTCGGCCGTGCCGGATCGAACCGAAGTGGACGCCGTCGCCGAGCACTCGGTCACCGAGATCGATCTGACCGACGAACGCAGCATCATCGGGGTGGTTCGTGACGCAGTCGCTCATGCTCAGCAGCTGTCGGATGTGTCACTGCGAGACACGGCAGTCCGGGCCTTCTTCAATCGCGTCAACTCTGCGCTGGAGGGTTTCTGAACCCTGGTCGTTCCGCAGGCTTCACTCCTGCCCCCGCTTCGGGATCACCAGTTGCTCACCGGTGACGGGGTGGTCGAAGACATCGACCGGGTGTCGGTAGATCCGGCCGAGCCGCTCGGCGGTGAGAACCTCCCGGGGCGGTCCCGTAGCCACCAGCTCGCCTGCGTCGAGAATCGCGACCCGATCGGCGTAAGCCGCAGCAAGACCCAAATCGTGCAGTACGACTACCACGGCACGACCGGACGCGGCCAGTGAACGCACCACGGCCATCACCGACTCCTGGTGTCCCACATCGAGCGCCGCGGTGGGTTCGTCGAGCATGATCGTGGCGGTGCGCTGTGCCATGACACGGGCCAACGCGACTCGGGACTGCTCACCGCCGGACAGGGAACCGAACGGACGTCCGGCGAATTCGGACACGTCGCAGGCGGCCATGGCGGCGGCCACCTGCGCGTCGTCCTCGCGTACCGCCGACGTTCCGGTCCACGGAGCTCGGCCCATCCGCACGATCTGCTCGGCGGTGAATGCGAACCCGATCGCGTGCTGTTGCGGGAGCACGGCGCGTCGTCGCGCGAGGTCGACCGGCCGGAAGCGGGACAGTGGTCTCTCGCCGAGCAGTACCGATCCGGAACTGGGCTCGGTGTCTCCGGACAGGACCGACAGCAACGTGGACTTACCCGCCCCGTTCGGGCCCACGAGAGCCAGAATCTCTCCGACGACGACCTCGAGATGCACGTCGTTCAGAACGGCCCGGTCACCGCGGTGTGCGCCGACCCCCACGGCGACCAGGGTGCGTGAACCCGGTGTCGGGTCGGCAGGAATGTCGGAACGGTGTCCACCGAACTTCCCGATCATGCCCAGCCGCCCTGACGAGCCCGGGTGCGGCGCAGCAGCCAGAAGAAGAACGGTGCGCCCGCCAACGAGGTCACCATCCCGAGCGGAAGGTCGACGTTCGCCACGAGCGTCCGCGTGACGAGATCGGCCCCGAGGAGGACCACGCCTCCCGCGAGTGCGCTGGCAGGGATGAGTACCCGGTGCGCCGGACCGAGCACCATGCGCATGGCGTGGGGTACCACCAGACCCACGAACAGGATGATCCCGGTGAACGCCACGCCGGACGCGACGAGCACTGCGACGACCACGATGGCGAACTGTCGCAGGCGCTCGACGTTCACGCCGAGATGGCGCGCCACGTTCTCACCGAGTGCGAGCAGGTCCAGTCGGCGGGCGATCATCGACGACGCTCCGATCCCGACCAAGGCCAGCGGACCGACCACCGCGACCGACTGCCACGTGGCACCGGCGAGGGATCCCAACTGCCAGAAGACGATCTGGTCGCGAGCGGCCGGGCTGGCGACGAACGTGAAGAACGCGATCACACCGCCGGCGAACGCATTGACGGCGACTCCGGTGAGGATGAGGGTCACCACCTCGGTTCGGCCGGCATTGCGAGCCAGGAAGTACACCGCAATCGTGGTGACAAGTCCGCCCACGAAGGCTGCGAGCGCAACGGTCCAGACCCCGGCAAAGCTGCCGCCCAGGACGAAGACCGAGCTCGCACCGACAGCCGCGCCCGACGACACGCCGACGACACCGGGTTCGGCGAGAGGGTTGGCGAACACACCCTGGAGCAGTGCGCCCGCGCATCCCAGACAGGCACCGACGAGCATCGCGAGGGTCAGCCGAGGAAACCGGACCTGCCAGAGGGTCACCTCGCCGCTGGGGTGAGCGGGGATCGGGCCGATGTCGAGGCCCACCCGATGCGTCAGACTCCCCAGAACTTCCGCCGGAGTCGTCGGTACCTGCCCTACGACAGCCGACACCAAGGCCAGAACCAGCAGCGCGACCGCCAGCGCGACGAACGTCGAGACCACTCGCGTCGTACCCGACCGCCACCGTGCAGACGACACGTCGCTCATGAGGCAGGTTCGTAGACGGCCTTCGACAATGCAGCCAGCACCTTTCCGGTGTTCGGACCGAAACTGAGAACGGTGCCGTCGTCCATGTCGACCACCCGACGCTGCTGGCCGGCGGGCGTCTGCGCGATACCGGGTATCTGCTCTAGCCCGTCGATCCCGCCGATCGATTGCAGCCCCTTCGTCATCATGAGAATCACGTCGGGTGCCGCAGCGATGAGTGCCTCACTGGTCACCGGGACGAACTGTTCGGTCAGACCCGATTCGACCCCTGCATCCCGAGCACCGATCGCCTCGATGAGAGCGTCCGCTCCGGAACCCGGACCGGCGAGCATCTTGATCGCCGGACCACGCATGTACAAGAACGCAACCTTCAGCGGCGCGTCGGATCGAGGCGCGTTCTGTGTCGCGGCGGCAATCTCTTCGGTTGCCCGTTGCGCCAATGCGGAACCGGCGTCGGGAACCCCGAGAGCCGCCGCAACAGCGTCGATCTGTCCTGCTACCCCGGTCAGAGTTCGAGCGGGGTCGAAGTAGACGACCGGAATTCCCGCGGCCCGAATCTGATCCTGGACAGCGCGCGGGCCGATACTGGTGTCGGTCAGGACGACCGTCGGCGACAGCGCGAGAATGCCTTCGGCACTGAGCGAGTGGCCGGTAGGGGTGACGTCGGGTACGTCTGCTGCCGCGGGAAACGACGCCGAGGTGTCGCGCCCGACGAGATTGTCGCCGAGTCCGAGCGCGAACACCGTTTCGGCGAGGGTGCCGTACTGGTCGGCCGCCACGATCCTGCTGTTGTCCGAAATCGTGACGGGCACGCCGTCGAAACCGGTGACGGTGACCGGTAGTTCGGCAGCCGGATCGACCGCGATTGGCTCCGGATCGGGGTCGTCGACAACGGCGGTGCGGGGGCCGATCGTGCCGGAGTCCGGTGCCGCAGAGTTGTTCACCGAACACGACACCAGCAGTCCGGCCGTCAGCAGCGCGGCGGCGAGGCGTTTGACGATCACGACCATAGGTTAGCCTGTCCGACCTTCAGGTGACCTCACCCCAGGCCGAGCAGCACCTGCGATCAACCGCTGACGTCGTCCAGGGCCGACGTGATGGCCGCCGGCAGCTCGAGCTCCTCGGCCATCAGAGCACCCATCAACTGGGCCAGATCGCGGGCACCGACGATCGCACTGCTCACCCCGGGACGATCACGGGCCCACGCAAGGGCGACGACCAGGGGAGAGGTGGCAAGACCATCGGCGGCCGTGACCGCCGCATCGACGACACCTACCGCCGAGTCGGTCAGGTACGCATTCACCGCGTCGGCGTGTAGCTCGTCGGCCCCGCGCGAATCGGCCGGAATCCCGTTGCGGTACTTACCCGTCAGGACACCACCCGCCAGGGGAACCGCCGCGAGGATGCCGATGCCGTGGTGCAGGGCGGCGGGAACCAGTTCGTCCTCGATCCCACGGGCCAACAGTGAGTACTCTGCCTGCGTCGACACGATCCGTCCGATACCGGCCGCACCGGCAGCCGTGGCCAACTGCCAGCCCAGATACCCGCGGGCACCGGTGTAGCGAACCCGTCCACTCGAGACGGCGTAGTCGAGTGTCGCCGCCACCTCGTCGACCGGGGTCATCGGATCCCACGTGGCCACCTGCCACAGGTCGAGATAGTCGGTACCGAGCTCACGCAGCGTTGCGTCCAACTGACCGAGCAGTCCGCGCCTCGAGCAATCGACGTGATACCGGCCGTACCGCGAACCGACCCCCGCGGCACTGCTGATCACCAAGTCCTGCCGAGGAACCACATCGTCGAGCAACTCCGCGAGTACTCGCTGAGCTCGACCGTCGCCGTACGCCGGAGACGTATCGACCAGGGTGCCGCCCGCCTCGGCGAACGCCGACAACTGCGCCGCAGCGTCGTCCCCATCGGTCCCGCTGCCCCACCCGAGAGTGCCGAGGCCGAGCCTCGACACCCGAAGTCCGCTGGTGCCGACCGATCTCTGCTTCATATGTGCCGAATGTCCTTTTGCCTGTGATCGTCGGGTTCGTACTGGCCTGCCGCCAGTGCACAGTAGTGCGCCGCACCGCTCGGTGTGAAAGTGCCGCGCCGCTTCGCTGTGCTCGGTGCGCAAGTGCCGCGCCGGGTACGGTCGTCCCCGTGAATCGCGAATCCAGGGGGCGGGCACTCGCCCACGCGCCGGCAACAATCGAATCGTCCGCTTCGACGCTGGGACGGGGCGCCGCATGATCGACATGACGTGGCTGCAGGCGATCATCCTCGGCGCAGTCCAGGGACTGACGGAATTCCTTCCCATTTCCTCTTCCGGTCATCTGCGAATCGTGTCGGGGGTGTTCTGGAACGAGGACGCCGGCGCGTCGTTCACCGCGGTGACGCAGCTGGGTACCGAAGCCGCTGTTTTGCTCTTCTTCTGGCGCGACATCGTCAGAATCATCAAGGCCTGGTTCGTCGGATTGCGCAGGAAAGAAGAACGGGGTCTCGACTACCGCATGGGGTGGTACGTGATCATCGCCACCATCCCGATCGGCATTCTGGGTCTGTTGTTCAAGGATCAGATCCGCACCGGTGCGCGCAATCTGTATCTCATCGCGTTCATGCTGATCGCTTTCGCCGTGGTGATCGCCGTCGCGGAGAGGCTGGGTCGCAAGGAACGGCCGATCGAGAAACTCACCACCAGGGACGGCATCGTCATGGGCCTCGCTCAATGCCTGGCGCTGATTCCCGGAGTGTCCCGCTCCGGAGCCACCACCAGCGCCGGCCTGTTCCTCGGACTCGAACGCGAAGCTGCAGTGCGCTTTTCGTTCCTGCTCGCCATCCCGGCCGTCACGGCGTCCGGCTTGTTCTCGCTGCCCGACGCCTTCGAGCCGGTCGGCTCCGGCCTCGCCGCGTCGGGACCACAGCTGCTGGTGGCCACGATCATCGCGTTCGGCCTGGGTTATGCCTCGATCGCCTGGCTGCTCAAGTTCGTCGCGAACCATTCGCTGTACTGGTTCGTCGGTTACCGCATCGTGCTCGGTGTCGTTGTTCTGGGTCTGCTGGCCGGCGGGGTTGTCTCGGCTACGTGAACCGTTCCTCGTTAGGCTCGGAGCAATGACAGTCATCTTGCTTCGCCATGGACGTTCGACGTCGAACACTGCGGGCACGCTCGCAGGTCGGAGCGAAGGGGTGGAGCTCGACGACCGGGGCCGCGAGCAGGCACAGGCGGTTGCCGAACGGCTGGGCGTCCTACCGGTCGTGGAGATCGTGCGCTCTCCGTTGTTGCGGTGCGAGCAGACCGTGGAACCGCTGGCCACTCGGTTGGGGCTGACTCCGATGGTCGAAGACAGGATCGTCGAGGTCGACTACGGACAATGGACCGGTCGAACCATCAAGGAGCTGCTGGCCGAGCCGCTGTGGAAGGTCGTTCAGCAGCATCCGTCCGCGGCGGTGTTCCCCGAAGGAGAAGGCTTGGCGACGGTGCAGCAACGCGCGGTCCAGGCGATACGGGAGCACGATGCGCGGCTGGCCGCCCACCACGGCCGGGATGTGCTGTGGGTGGCCTGCTCTCACGGGGATGTGATCAAGTCGGTGCTGTCCGATGCGATGGGTGCCCATCTCGATTCTTTCCAGCGGATCGTTGCCGATCCGGCGTCGATCAGCGTCGTGCGCTACACCTCGACTCGGCCGTTCGTGTTGCGGACCAACGACACCGGATCCGACTTGAGCGTGTTCGTGCCGAAGGCGGAAGAGCCGACGTCCGACGAAGCCGGCGCGAAACCGGACGTTGCAGACTCGTCCGATGCAGTGGTGGGCGGCGGCGCGGGCACCTAGAGATGCCGGTTCGCCGCCGATCTCCCGATCGGTGGCAGGCTGGAGGGCGAGCAATACCGTCCACGGTCGATCTGTGGCCGATAATGGAAGTTCGCGATTCGTTTCGCGGAGCTTTTCGAGTCGTTAGGAGGTGCAATGCCGCGCGCCATACACGTTTTTCGCACCCCTGATCGTTTCGTCGCCGGGACCGTAGGTGAGCCGGGTGACCGAACGTTCTTTCTCCAGGCGGTGCACGATGCCCGAGTGGTCTCGGTCGCGTTGGAGAAGCAGCAGGTACAGGTGCTGGCCGATCGAATGGGACTGCTGCTCGAGGAGGTGCAGCGTCGCTTCGGTACCGATGTGCCGACCGAGGAGGCCGAGACACTCGACACCAGCCCGTTGGTGACCCCGATCGACACCGAATTCAGGGTCGGCACGATGGGGTTGGGTTGGGACGCCGACGCCAATGCCGTCGTGGTGGAGTTGTTGGCCGTCAGTGAGGTCGAGGTCGACGAATCCGTCGTGCTCGACGATACCGACGAGGGCCCCGACGCGGTTCGAGTGTTTCTGACACCCGTTCAGGCTCGCGAGTTCGCAGCGCGGTCCGAGCTGGTCGTGGCGGCCGGCCGAGCGCCGTGCCCGCTGTGCGGCCTGCCGCTCGCCCCCGAGGGACACGTCTGCATCAGGACGAACGGCTACCGCCGCGGTGCCACCTTCGGTCCGGTGACAGAGGTCGACGAGTCTTGACCGTCGAACTACCTCCCTTCGAGGGCCGCGAGACCATGGAGACCGGCGAGCTGACTGTCGTCGGCCGGGTGGTTTCGGCGTCCAACGCCACCCTCGTGTGCGAGGCGGGCGACGGCGACTCGGCAGTGCGGTGCGTGTACAAACCCGTGCGCGGAGAGGTGCCGCTCTGGGACTTTCCCGACGGCACCCTCGCCGGGCGGGAGGTGGCGTCGTACGAGATCTCAGAGGCGCTCGGGTGGGGCGTGATTCCGCCCACGGTGCTGCGCGACGGTCCGTTCGGTCCCGGCATGGTGCAGAAGTGGATAGATACTCCCGAGGAGCGGGTCGAGGGCCGCGTGGACCTGGTCGACATCTGCCGTCCCGATCTCGTTCCGGCGGGCTGGATTCCGGTGTTGCAGGCCTACGACGGCGATGGCGAAGAGATCGCTTTGATCCATGCCGACGATCCACGCCTGCAGCGGATGGCGGTTCTCGACGTCATTCTCAACAATGCAGATCGCAAGGGTGGGCATGCCCTCGAAGGTCTCGACGGATATGTCTACGGGGTGGATCACGGCATCTGCCTGCACGCCGAGAACAAGCTGCGCACGGTTCTCTGGGGGTGGGCAGGCCAGGCGGTCGACGATGCTCTGATGGCCGACGTCGTGCGGTTCGTCGAGACCTTCGACACCGTCATCGCTCCACGGCTGGTCGACAAGATAACGCTGGCCGAAACCATTGCGGTGTTGGATCGGGCCCAGCAGCTGATCGCGCGCCCGGTCATGCCGGAGCCTCGTTCGAGCAGACCGATACCGTGGCCCGCCTTCTGATCGGGCTCGGATAGGCTCGGCTGCATGCATTCTTGGTCCAGCCCGGAGATCCCGACAATCCCAGGACAGGGTCCAGCGCTTCGATTGTTCGACACAGCCGACCGCCAGGTCCGTCCCGTCACCCCGGGTTCGACCGCCCGCATGTACGTCTGCGGAATCACCCCGTACGACGCCACCCACCTGGGACATGCGGCAACGTATCTGACGTTCGATCTGATCAACCGCTTGTGGCGTGATGCGGGTATCGACGTGCACTACGTGCAGAACGTCACCGATGTCGACGATCCACTGTTCGAGCGCGCGAATCGTGACGGTGAGGATTGGCGCGATCTCGGTGCGCGCGAGATCGAACTGTTCCGCGCCGACATGGAAGCTCTGCGGGTCGTGCCTCCGCACGACTACATCGGTGCCGTCGAGTCGGTGGAGGAAGTTGTCGAACTGGTGGAGAAGCTGGTGGCGTCCGGCGCTGCCTACGTCGTCGACGACGCCGAGTACCCCGACGTGTACTTCCGTGCCGACGCCACCGAGCAGTTCGGCTACGAATCCGGTTATGACCGCCCCACCATGGATACGTTCTTCGCCGAACGCGGCGGAGATCCCGATCGTGCGGGCAAGCGCGATTCACTCGATGCGCTGCTGTGGCGCGCGGTACGTCCCGGCGAACCGTCGTGGCCGTCGCCGTGGGGCCCCGGCCGACCGGGCTGGCACATCGAATGCGCGGCCATTGCACTGAACCGCATCGGAACCGGGTTCGACATCCAGGGCGGCGGAAGCGATCTCATCTTCCCGCACCACGAGTTCTCGGCGGCACACGCCGAGGCGGCAACCGGTGACCCTCGGTTCGCCCGGCACTACGTGCACACGGGAATGATCGGTCTCGACGGCGAGAAGATGTCGAAGAGCCGCGGCAACCTGGTGTTCGTCTCGAAGCTCCGCGCACAGAACGTCGATCCGGCCGCAGTGCGGCTGGGCCTGCTCGCGGGCCACTACCGGCAGGATCGGCCGTGGTCCGACGAGGTCCTCGAGCGAGCACACACCCGCCTCGCGCTGTGGCGTCGAGCAGCGGCGCTCGAGTCCGCAGCGTCGGCCGACGACGTCGTCAACCGCCTGCGTCAGCATCTGGCCGATGACCTCGACACACCCAAGGCTCTCGACGCCCTCGACGCGTGGGCAAGTTTCGCAGTCGAGCGCGGTGGATCGGATGCGAGCGCACCCGGCACTTTCGCCGATGCGGTCGATGCGCTGCTCGGAGTTCCGCTGCGTTAGTCCGCGGCCCCCAGGCGTAGATCCGCCAGCAGATCCGGGATCAGGCGTTCTTCCATGACCGCTCGTCCCGAATCTCGCAGTGCAGCAGCCAGTTCCGGGTCCCACGGAGTGTCCGTGGGATGCCCCTTCAGTGGTTCCGAGTTGCGCGCGTCCAGTGCGCGGCGGTACGAGTCGACGTCCATTCGCCACGGCACCGCGTCGTACCGGGCGAGTGCGCGGGTCACCATGTGCATTCCGGCCCAGTCGAAATCGGCACGCCATTCGATCGTGGTGCCGGGGGCGCGCGCAGCCAGCAGCCGATGCACTGCGGCCGAGGGCTGACCGTCGGTGCAGATCAAGCTGGCACAGTTCGAGCCGAGAGAGCGGGCTGCGGCCGCGAGCACAGCGACGTTCTCGCACACGAACACGGTCGACGAGCTGTTGGTGAGAGGGCCGCGCGCGAGCATGTCCACGGTGACGGGAAAGGGCACGCCCTCGTCGGCTGCTTCGTTGAGCCAGCGAGCCACGGAGTGCGTCTCTGCGACGCGGTAGCCGAGAACCAGTACCCGGCTCGACACGGCGTCGACCGACACTCCTGCTGTTTCCCACAGCGCTCTGATCCCCACTGGATCGACGGGTCGAGGCACGTTCTCGCGCAACGACAATGCATCGAGGACGAGTTTCGCGGCACCGCCGCCCGTGAGGGCCTTGGTATCACCGGTGGCCAGTTCCGCCAGCTCGGTGAGCGACATCCCGTCCACCGGAAGCAGCGCCAGTACTTGCGTTGCGACCCCGAGTGCGTCGACGGCGACGCGGCCGCCGAGGGTGCCGTCCTGATTGAGCAACGACGCGATCCAGTGCTCGATCCACTCGCGATCGGTACCACCGCCGAGCGCCGCACGCGCCCGGTCGAGTGCATCGGCGCGCACCTGAGCCTTGTCGGCCGCAATGCGCTTCTTGTCCTGCAGCGGGGCCTGACCGGCGAGGGTGTCGATCAGACCGATACCGCCGTTGAGCGGATGGCTCAACCACGCGTCGAACCGCTCGAGATCGAGACGGGTGCTCCGTGCCCGAGAGTGCAGGCTGGAGTTGGACTTCGAGATGGCACTGCACAGACGCCACAGTTCCGGCGCATCACTCAGGTCGACCGTGATGTTGCCGCCGACACGAAGCCAGTTGGACTCCAACTTCTTTCGCGCAGCGTCCAACAGCGCCGCCAATTCGACGCTGCCTCGCCACTCACTGTTACCGGCCAAACTCCAGCCCACCTTCGGTTCGGGTCGGCACCCGGCGGGTCAACGGTGATCCGAGGGCTGCTGCGAGGTCGGTGCCGTCGTGTTCGGCGAACAATTCACCGTTCTCCCACACCAGAAGTGCTGCGCTGACGGTGTTCTCGGCGGTCGAGTGCGCCAAATCGTAGTGTGCGCAACCGGGGACGTCCGCGTAGGTGATCCACAGGTCGTAACCGGTCATGAACAGATCCAGGTCGAATTGCACACTCAGTCCGAGCAATTCGCTACGACCGTTGTCGTCGACACCGGCGAACGCCTCGTCCAGCGCCAGCAACCGCGGCGAATGCGGATCGGCGGACGAGAGCATCACGTGCGCCGCGGCGAACAGCGGCAAATGCAGCGACACCGATTGCTCACCGCCCGAGAGCGCACTGTGACGAGCGACGGTCAGGCGATCCTCGTTGCCGTCGCCGCTGATGAGCGTGAACGCGAACACCCGCCAGCGACGATAGTCCAGTGTCGCGGACAGGATCTCGGGATACGACCGTTCCGGATGTGCCGCACGAGCGATCCTGATCTCCGATGCGAAGTGTGCGCGCATCGCGGCCAGATCGTCCTGGCTCAGCGCCGAGGCATCGCGGTCGAGCAGCTTGGACACTGCCCGCGCCCCGTCGTCGAGGTTGTCCGCGAGCACCCAGTGCACGCCGATCGTATTGCCCGAGGACATACGGCGTTGCTTCATCTCGGCGGACATCTGCGCGATCAGCTCACGCGCGTCGACGGTGCGCTCGTGAATCTGCTGCGCCAACCCGGTCAGCAGCGCGTCTTCGAGAATTCGGCGTTCCTGCTCGGTCAAAAGCAGTTCCTGGTCGGCCCGGGCCGCACCGATGCGGTCGGCGAAGTCTCCGACCGAGGAATAACCCTGCTCGTCCTGCACGCGTACCACCGTCAACCCGTCCGGTGCGTCCCACTGCAGGCGGTAGTCCTGACCGGAAGCGGCCAGTTGCGAGTCGAACTCCTGCAGTGCGCTCGTCAGTGCCGTTCGTGTCGACTTCCGGCTCGAGTCGGTCACTTTCACCGACGCCGTCGCCGTGTCGAGTGCCGAATGCAGCGCGAGCACCACCGGTGGAAGTACCGGGACGTCGTCGTCGGGGCCGGCGGCCTGCTGAACCCGATACAGGATCTGTTCGACCGTCAGCCACGCCGAGTCGCTGGCCGGCCACGTGTACGTCTCGTGCACGCCGAGGATGTGCAGCAGATCCTTGCGGGCGTACGGTGCCAGTCGGACAGCATCCCCCAGGGTCTCGGTCACGGCAGCGCGCAGGCTTTCGAGCGCCGTGTTGCACGCACCCTCGGCCTTGCCGATCGCCTCGCCGGCTTCCTTGTCCGCCTTTCGGGCTGCTCGCTGCTCGGCTCGGCACTTCTCGATGCGATCGCGCGCGTTGTCGAGATCGGTGTTGATCTGTTCGGCCGTGGCACCGAGTTTCTCGCTCAGCAATTCCAGACGCTGCAGCTGTTGCCGATAGCTCTCGTCGGCTATCGCGGCTTCCTCGGCGAGTTCCTCGGCCAGTCCGGTGGCCTCCTCGAGCCGGTTGGTGGCCTCGCGCGCCCGCTCGGTCTCGCGTGCATGATCGCTGCGTTTACGGATGACCGCTGCGCCCTGATGCTCGAAATGGCGAATCGCTGCGGCGAGGGCATCGACATCGCGGCCCAGGTGCGGGGTGCGATGGGCCACGGCGACGGAGCGCAGTTGTTTCTCTTTCGCGGACAGGTCGGCGATTGCCTGGTCGAATTCTCGATCTGCCGCTGCAGACGCATCTTTCGAGGTGCGCAGCGCGCCTGCGGCTGCCGTGACGGCACGTTGCGCCTTCACGATGGCCGAGACTCGGGGGAGCTGCTTGGCGGCCGCGTTCAACGCCTGCACCAGCTCGCGTGCCGCCAGCTCGGCGGCGGTCGCGGTCGCGAGTTCGGCTGTCGCGGAATCGATCGCAGCACCGAGCTCGGCGATGCGCTGCTCTCGCCGACGCGCCCGCGCCGTGGCACCGATGTACTCGGCATCCGGTTTTGCGTGGCGACCCTGCTGCACTCCCTGCCAGTACCGACCGTCGACGCCTATCAAGACAGAACTGTCCGAGAGGTCGTTTCGATCCTGCTGCAATGCAATCGAATTCAGTACATCGAGGATTCGCGATTCCTGGACGGCAGTACCGGGCTCGGGTTCCAGCACGGACGCGAGCGTCGAACCGGTCGGCCTCGCGGCCACCGGTAGCGGCGACAGATATTGCTCCGACGTCGCGTCGACGGGGGAGTCTGCGGTCGGATGAATCCACCCGTCGAGCAGGTTCGCGGCCTGCAGTGCGGATTCGATCCCCGCCGCGTCGGTAGGGGAGACCGCATCGGCAAACCGAACCAGTTGCCACAGCGGTGCGCCCGAGAGATCTGCACGGCTGTCGGTGCGCGCTGCGAACGATGGTGGGGCATCGTCGTGTTCGGCTCGTACCAGGGACAGTTCGCCCCGCAGCGCCTTCACCTCGGCCTCGCGCGCGGCCACGTCGACGCGTGCCTGTGCCTGCCGGGCGCGAATCGCGTCGATACCATCCGAGGTCTGCTCGGCGAGCACGGATTCCAGGCTCGGGGCGTCGTCGTCGCCGATGCCTGCCAGGGCTGCGTCGAGGGCCTCGAACACAGCGGAGGTGATGCCCGCGGAGGAGTAGAGCGACGAGTTGCTCGACCACCAGGCCCGCAGGCCCGAAGCGAACTGCGCCTTCTCCAGGTCCACCGTCGCCTCGGCCTCGGTGACGGCAGCCGCGGCTGCTTCGAGCAACTCGCGCGCCTTCGTTGCGGCCTTCTCCGCGCGAGCGCGTTCCGTCGACGCCTTCTCGACGGTGGCCAGCGCCTCACGCACTGCACGTACGTCGCCGTCCCGTTCCTCGGCGTGCCCACGAAGCGCGGTACTGATCTGGTCACTGCGCGCCGTGCCGGGCAGTGGTGTCCACACGATGCCCGCGTCCTCGGCCGCAGTCTGCAGCTCGTCCTCCGCGCGAGTCACTCCGGCAACGGAGTCCCGGAGTGCCGAATCCGCCCGGGCCGCCTCGGCCGCACGTTGCTCCAGTTCTGCTTGCGCTTTGCGTGCGCGATCGGCCTGCTGCGCCGTCGAGACCTCCAGCTTCGCAGCGGATTCGGCGAGATCGTCCAGTTGCTGCTTGCCCTCGTACGCGCTCGAGCGCTGCAGGGTTTCTCGGTCTGCGACGGCCTGATCGAGCGCACGCTCGGCCTCGTCGAACCGCGTCTCTGCAGCCGCCCGTTCCAGCAGACGCCGGTCCTTCAGGGCGGCGGCGGCGAAGTGTGCGGTGGTCGCGTGCGTCACGGCTTCGAGCCGACGCGAGACTTGCTCGACATCCGAACGGGTCTGTACGCGAAGGTATTTGGAGTAGACCGACACGAAGTTCCTGGCCGCCTGATCGGCTTGGGCCAGTCCCTCCAGCGCGCGTCCGACTTCCTCCATGTCGCTGAAGGAACGTGCTGCCTCGAGCACCAGTTGCTCGTCGAGGGGACGCAGACCGTCGGTCAGCGCCTGGGACAACCCTTTCGGATCGAGATTCTTGGCCAACTGCGGACGGCGAAGTGTCAGAATCAGATTGATCAACTGGTCGTACCGTTGCGCGCCGAGCCCGAACATCCGGGCATCGATCGCGGCGCGGTAGTCGACCGGACGATCGGTCAGTGCATCGCTGCCGAGTTGTTCGGCCAATTGCTTCTTCGTCAGCGGCCGGTCGTCGGAGCCCAACAACGAGAAGTCGACGCCCACTCGGCCGTCGGCCACGAAGTACCAGCGGGTCACCTTGTCGTTGTGGCGGCTCGCCCGCATACCGATTCCGACGGTCACCGATTCGGGGTCCTCGCGCGAGCCGCGGCCGAACTCCATCCACACGTAGGAATGCGCGCTCTCCTGCCCTCGGTAGAGCAGGTTGGACTTCATCGTTCGTTCTTCACCGGCGAACGGGTTGAGTCGGCGCGGCTCGATCCGGCCGTCGAGGACGAAGGGAAACAGCACTTCGAGCGCTTTGGTCTTGCCGGATCCGTTGGGACCACGCAGCACCAATCGACCGTCGGCGAAAGAGAACTCCTGATCCCGGTAATCCCACAGGTTGACGATTCCGGCGCGCGTGGGCCGAAAGCGATTCGAGTGTGCGGTCATCTACTCAGGCCTCTACTTCGGATGGATCGGTACTGGGGGCTTGTTCGGTGCCGAAGAGCGAGTCCTGCGGGGCTCGGTCACGCACGCTGACCATCACGTCTCGGTACCGAGCGATCACCGGTAGCACCAACACGCCGCCGGATACGCTGTGTATCAAGCGAAGTCGATGCAACAGCGCTATCGCACGGATGCGCAGACCGTCCCGGTCGGTCTGCCACTGCGCCGCGAACGTGCGACCGAATCGGTCCACGAGATCGTCGACGACCGAGACCAGCCAACTGTCCTCGATCAACGGATACTGTGTGCGCTCCGCCGAGTTCTCGACCGTCGTCGGATCGGCGGGAAATCCGAAGTCGGCCAGGTCGCCGAAGATTCCGCCGCCGGGGATCGCGTCGTCCAACTGTTCGACGAGTAGGTCGCTCGCGGGCAACGGATACGTGGACAGTGCCGGAGCATCGGGATCCACGACCCGATCGGAGATTTCTCCCGCGATGAGCAACGCAACCTGGGCGATCGTTCCGGTGCTGGGAAAGCGGTGGTCGGACAACCGTCCCGAGGTGTCGATGAGGGTCACGCCCTCGGCGCGACGCTCGGCAACGAGACCGGTGAGCAACTCGACGTCGGCGACGGTACGCGAGGCGGTCAGGGCGGTGCGTGCGTCGCCGTCGAGATCGTCGAGATAGACGACGGGGTGTTCGACCAACGCTCGGCGTACCGCACGCAGCGTTTCCTTCGGGTCTGCCTCACGCCCGGACTCGATGTGTCCGAGATCGGAATCCTCGGGATCGATCGGGGCATCCGAGCCGGCCAGCAGGCCACGAATCGAACGCAGGTGCTGCACGGCACGCGGCGGCCGAAACATCGCGACGACCACCGATCGGTCGATGTCGTACAGGGCCTCACCGGCCGTCGGATTGTTCGCCCAGCCCGTGGCGTCGCCGTCGGCCAGCGAGATCGCACCACGCGTGGCCAGCCATCCGATCGCGTCGACGAATGCGTCTCGGTCGCTCGCGCGGTCGGTCGTGAGTTCGACGCCGTCCACCTGACTCGACTCCGTCGCCACGTGATCGGCGAGTTCGGACAGAGTGATCTGGTTTCCGGCCCGACCGAGCGCGGCAAGCGCCAGCGCCAGATACGCGTACCTGCGGCGGTCGAACACCCGCTCGGACGGCGTTCGCGCGGGTTGACTGTCGTCGAGACGATCGATCACGGGGAACAGACGCGCGGTCGTCTCGGTGACCTCGAAGCGGTAGCCGAACAGCTCCAGGAGATCCTCACGCAGTTCGGTTGCCCACCTGCGCAGCAGCGGTAACGCGATTCGATCGGGGTACGTCGCGGTGACCAGGTGATTGGACAATGCGACTCGGGCAGCCCGCTGGTAGGAATCCAGAGCGAGCGAGGAGATTTCACGTGCTCTCACCGGCGCGCCACCTCACTGACGTCGAGGGCGAGGCGGTCCAGATGCAATCGGCCACGGCTGGTGCGCACGATCGTCGAACGATCGCTGTCGCTCAGCGTCAGGCGCACGCCACTGTCCGATCCGGACGAGTCCGAGGTGCGTCCGCTCACGCGTACCCGGGCAGTCAACGCGGCGTTGAGCAGGCTCAGCAACACTTCGGTTTCCTGCTCGTTCAGAATGCGGTCGTGGATTCCGGCCGAGGCGAGCGACTGCGCGGCGGCACTGCGTGATCGCTGCGACTCGAGTTGCTGCTCGCGCAGTCGTCTGATGCCGCCGTCGTTGCGCTGTACCCGCCCTGGAACGCCGGGGGTCGGAGTACGTCCGGTCTCGGCCAGCGTGCGCGAGATCTCGACCGGCGGTGCCTCCCACCATGATCGGGACATGGGGATGATGTCGGCGTCGGGATGGACCATCGACAGGTGCCGGGGTCGGCCGAGGCCGAACACGGCGTGAAACAGAGCATGTGCGCTGTCCTCGGTGGGAGCAGCAGCGAACCAGCCGGCGAGGTGACGCAGTTGGCTCTCGCGACTCACACCGCCCTTCCGAGTTTCGGTGACGCGCCGCAGCAGTGACAGCACAGCAGCGATCGCGCTCATCGTGCCCTCGCGGAGGCGCTCGGATTCGCTGAGCTCGGATTCGGCCGCGACGAACCAGTGCGACAACCCGGCCCATCGGTCGGTCCAGTCCGCTCGCCGTTCGTCGACGGAGAGAAAGACTCGTTCGTCGCTGATCGCGGCACGGTCGACGAGTTCCTCGATGCCGGTGCTCTCGACGAGTGCGATCGCTTCCGCCAACTTGGGGGCATAGCGGGTGAGATCGGAGCTGAACTCACGCATGTGCGTGAGCAGTGCATCCTTGTGCGCCAAGAACGATTCGGGCGTGATCTCGGTGGTGCGCACCAGGTCGCCCAGCACCAGATAGAAGTGGGCGGCACGGGTCGCCATCTCCGACAACGTCGAATCGAGTCTGCTGAGCTTGCGGTAGATGCGGTCGCCGTCGGCCTGACGGTTCGCCTCGGCCAGCTCGTGCATGTCGGCCAGCAGCTCGGGCAGCACCAGCCGGGACAGCGAGGCGTCGTCCAGGCGCGCACCGAGCACGTCCTCGACCGCACGGTAGGCCTTGTAGCCGGCCTGACCGAACTGGTAGACGAAGTGCCGGTTGCGGTATTCGGCGAGGGTCGCGGCGCGGGTGCCGTCGTAGCTGCGTTCGAGCAGACCCCAGGCGTGGAGTTGATCGAGCAGGGGTGCGATGTCCAGTGTGGTCAGCGCGTCGTGACGGCCGGGGCTACGAGCGATGAGATCGGCGACGTCGCCCGAGTGCAGCAACACCACGTAGTTCGCGCGAGCGGTGTCGAACGCCCGCAGTACTGCCAGGTATTCGGATCTTTTCTCGGCGACGGCGAACGAGAAGAGACCGAGACGGTCTTCCTCCACGAACGCATTCGCGGCACCCAGCCGTGCGTCCTCACCTGAATCGCTCACTGGAACAGGGTAGGGGGTGGCCGGTGCTCCCGTTGAACCACGCTGGGTACCGGCCATCGACCACGACAACTTCTGCCGGTCCGGTAGGAAGACATTGTCGGCCCGGCTTCACCTACCAGCCAGTCGTTCCCCCGCATTCGGCTACGTCCGGTCAGGGCTCGACTCCCCGTTCGGTGTCACTGTCCCGCTCCTGCAGCTGCCTACCGAACGCCGAACATGTGCTGTTCGTGCTCGGTACGGCCGGTGACGGTATACGACAGGGCATCGGTAATGAGTTGGTGATCGGAGTCCGTCCACCGATCGCGGTGTTGGCGCTGGAAGTCCTGCCAGGACGCCGTGGTGAACTGCTCGATACGCAGATCGGGATCGACACTGTCGCGGTACAGGCCCCACGAATAGCCGCCGGTCCTCCGACGGGCTTTCCCGACCGCGGCCATCGAACGGTCGAAGTCCGCCTGCTCGGCAGAAGCGACCCGATAGGTGACACTGACAACGACGGGCCCGTCCTCCGGGGCAGGTCCGAAGATGACCGTCGGTGTCGGCCACGCCGTCGAGACTCCACGAGGCAAGGTCCCTGTCGCTGGGTGCAGGGGCAACACAACGACACTTGCGCCGGCAAGCATCAAGAGGACTGCCGAAATGAGCAGTGCAACGCCGAAACCGGCGTGGGATGCGATCAGGCCCCAGATGAACGAGCCGAGCGCTTGCGAGCCCATGAAGACCAGTAGATAGATCGACATCCCACGGGCCCGCACCCAGTGGGCCAGTGACAGTTGGATCGAGGCATTGAGCGTCGTGAGTGTCGCGATCCAGGCGGCCCCCGCCACGAGCAGCAGTGGCAGAACGAACCAGATCGGCAGGTATGCAACAGCGACGGCCCCCAACGCGTAGGAGACGGCCGAGATGGACAGCAACGCGTTGGCCCCGAACCTCCTTCGCAGGGTGGGGAAGAGTGCAACGCCCGCCAGGGCACCGACGCCGAGCATGCCGAGAATGAGGCCGTACCCGGAGGCACCGAAGTGCAGATGTTGCGACGACGCGAGGGGCAGTAGTGCCCACAACGCCGACGCGGGGAAGGCGAACAGGGCGGATCTGAGGAGGATTCGACGGACGATCGGCGCCGACTGCATGTAGTGCAGCCCGGTCATCATCGACCGGCCGAGACGCTCGCGGTCGATTCCCGGATCGTCGGCCGGACGACGCCACCAGGCGAGCGCGCCGAGGATCACTACGAACGTGACAGCGTTGAGTGCGAAGACGGCCGCCGGACCCGCGGCGGCAACGATGACGCCGCCGATCGCGGGGCCGATGGCCCTGGCGCCGTTGACCGTCACTCCGCCCAGCGCGGAGGCGGCGGGGATTTGTTCTGCTGGAACCAATTCCGGCTGGATCGCCTGCCAGGCAGGGGCAGACAGGGCCGATCCGCAGCCGAGGAGGAAGGTCATGCCCAGCAACATGATGGGGGACAACACGTCGGTGTAGGCGAGGAACGTCGTCGTAGCGGCGACGAGGGCGGTGTACGTGCTCACGACGATGAGGAGTCGACGGCGATCGATCAGGTCGGCCAGTCCGCCTGCGGGCAGCGCCAGAAAGAGCGTCGGGAGCAGGCTCGCGGTCTGGACCAGTGCAACGATCGTGGCGCTGCTGTTGTGCTCGACAAGGAACCACTGTGACCCGACGGTCTGCATCCACAGGCCGATGTTCGAGACGAGCTGAGCAAGGAACAACGTTCGGTAGATCTTGCTGCGTAAGGGTGCCCAGGCCGAGACCTGTGGTGGCGCAACAGTGGTCATGCGGCTGTCCTTTCACGTGCGATCGAGGCGAACACACCCGCGGCAGACAAGCCGACTCCTATGCCGATTGCGGTGTCCAGCAGTCGAAGTAGGGGCTGCATCCATGCAGTCGACGGGTCGCCCAGATCGGCGACGACGAGGACCACCGTCGAAGTGATGCCGGTGAGTACGGCGTCTTCTGTGTGCCCGAGCAACGCGGCAAGCAGACACCCGGCCCCGATCACGGCACCGATTCCGATGGCGGTGACCGGGAAGATCAGCAGGTAGGTCAGGCACACCGCCAGGCTCATCGCGGTGGCGAAAAGACGTGTCCTGGTGTCGGCGAGCCGAGCGTCGAGCGTTCCGCGGAAGACGAAGATGGTGGAGACCACCGCCCACATCGCCCCGATCTCCGCGGACTCGTCCGACTCGTTCAGCGCTGGCCCGACCACATCGACGAGTAGGAAGTACACGGCGGCACTGGTGACGGCAAGGACGATCGCGGACGCAACCTCACGTCCGTCGACCGCGGACAGCTTCACGGTTCCACGGGGTACTGGGCAGTCCACATGGCGTCTTGGATCGCTTGCACGACGTCGGTGGGCGTGTGGGTAGCGAGGCCTTCGAGCACGGCCTGGTCGTAAACCGCGTTCGCGACGATCGCCGAGATCTCGCGGAGGTTGGACACGTCGGGTAACAGTGACGATCCGCGCTCGGACGCGTCGGTGTGCGAGGCGAGGGCCTTGGCAGCCGCGGCGAGAATTCCGTCGGTGACCCGGGTCGCCCCGCTGACGATGATGCCGAGCCCGATGCCGGGGAAGACGAGAAAGTTGTTCGCTTGGCCGACGTGGTACGTCACACCGTCGAACTCGATGGGGTCGACGGGTATGCCGGTGGCGACGAGGGCGGCACCTTCGGTCCAGGTGATGACGTCCTTGGGGTCGGCCTCGATCTTCTCTGTCGGGTTCGAGATCGGGAGAATGATCGGCCGTGGCGTCGACGCTGCCATGGCCTCGATCACGTCCTGCGTGAACGCACCGTGAGCGGTGGAGGTGCCCAACAGCACCGTAGGTTTCGCCGTCCGGATCGTCTCGAGCAGGCTGACGGTGGAACCAGCACCGGCGACTGCGGATCGCGGTTTCGCGTACACCTGTTGGAAGTTGCGAAGATCGTTCATGTCTTCGAACAACAGGCCCTGTTTGTCGACGAGCCAGATGCGGGAGATGGCGTCGGCCTCCGCGGCGCCGTCGGCGATCATGGCGTCGCGCAGCTGATCTGCGATGCCGACTCCCGCAGTGCCCGAACCGAACACGACGAGTGTCTGCTCGCGCATCGGGATGCCGGTGGCTGGGACGGCAGCATGCATTGCGGCCATGACGACGGCACCGGTGCCCTGCACGTCGTCGTTGAAGATCCGGTAGTCGCCGGAGTAAGTGGCCAGAATGTCGCGGGCATGCTCGGGGCCGAAGTCTTCGAAGTGCAACAGTGCGCCGGGGAACAGCCGCGCCGCCGTCTCGATGTACTTCTGGATGAACGTGTCGTAATCGGCTCCGCGACGGCGCGAGTGGCGATTGCCCAGGTACAGCGGGTCGTTGAGCAGAGCTGGGTTGTCGGTGCCGACGTCGAGCGAGACGGCGATCGCGCGGTTCGGGTGAATGCCTGCGCCTGCGGTGTAGATGGCCAGCTTGCCGATCGAGATCTGTATTCCACCGACACCCCAGTCGCCAATTCCGAGGATTTCTTCGGCGTCGCTGCAGACGATCAGGTCGACGTCGTCCGGTCCGAGGCCCAATGTGGCGAAGGCGGCCTCGATGTCGTCGGGGGCGTCGATCGAGAGGTAGAGGCCACGCTGACCGCGGTATTCGTCCGAGTACTTCTCGATTGCCTCGCCGACGGTGGGGTCGTAGACGACCGGGAGCAGTTCGGGCAGGTGGTCGGTGAGTACCCGGTAGTACAGGGTCTCGTTGCGGTCGTGGATCTGCTCGAGCAACAGATTGCGCGGGAGATCGCTGGGAAGTTCCTGCAGTTGCCGGTACACGCGGTCGGCCTGCTGGGCGAGGTTCAGCACACCTGCGGGCAGTCGGCCCACCAGGCCGAGTTCGACGCGCTGCTCGGCGGTGAAGGCAGAGCCGCGGTTGACGATGGGATCGGTCAGGGCGGTCGGCATCGAAAGCGAAGGGGGGATGGACGTTGTCATGGTCTACTCCTGATGTGATGGGGGGAGAGATCTACTTACGCTCCCCGGACTCCCTGTCCGACGAGGTTCTTCGGGACGACGATGTCGTCGAACTGCTTCTCCGTCACATGCCCGGAGGCAAGTGCGGCTTCTTTCAAGGTCTGATCGTTCGCCAGCGCGTTCTCGGCGATGTGCGCCGCGTTCTGGTAGCCGATGACCGGACTCAGTGCCGTCACGAGCATCAAGCTCTCGTCGACGTAGCCGGCAATCTTGTTCTCGTTCAACGTGGTTCCGCTGACCGAGTAGGTCACGAACTTCTCGATGCCGTCGCCCAGAATGCGGGCCGAGTGCAGGAAGTTGTCGATCACGATGGGCCGCATGGCGTTCAGTTCGAAATTGCCCTGCGAACCGGCGAACGCGATCGCGGCGTCGTCACCCAACACCCTGATGCTGATCATCACCATGGCCTCGCACTGCGTGGGATTCACCTTGCCCGGCATGATCGACGAACCCGGTTCGTTGGACGGCAGCACCAGCTCCGCGAAACCGGTGCGCGGTCCCGACGCGAGCCACCGCATGTCGTTGGCGACCTTCATGAGTGCGACGGCGAGGCCGCGGAGTGCCGCGTGGGCGCGGACCATGGCATCGAGCGAACCCTGCGCCATGAACTTGTTGGGCGCAGTGACGAACGGCTTGCCGGTGAGCTCGGCTATCTTCCTGGCGATGTCTTCGCTGAACCCGGCAGGCGCGTTCAACCCGGTGCCCACCGCCGTCCCGCCTGCGGCGAGTTCGTACAGACCCTCGCGACTGCGTTCTATTTCCTTTGCGGCGGAGCGGATCTGCGCTGCCCATCCCGACCACTCCTGGCCGACGGTCAGCGGCACGGCGTCCTCGAGATGGGTGCGCCCGATCTTCACGACGTCCATCCACTGCTCGGACTTACGGTCCAATTCGTCCGCGAGAGCGGTGACCTGGGGTAGCAGTCGTTCGTCGATTTCGATGATCGCGGCGATGTGCATCGCGGTCGGAAACGTGTCGTTGGACGATTGGCCCATGTTCACGTCATCGTTCGGTCCGATCGGTTCCTGCGAACCGAGCGTGCCACCGACCAGCTGAATTGCGCGGTTGGAGAGCACTTCGTTGACGTTCATGTTGCTCTGCGTGCCGGAACCGGTCTGCCAGACGAACAACGGAAAATGCTCGTCCAGCCGGCCGGCGATCGCCTCGTCGGCTGCTGCGACGATCGCATCGGCCTTCCAACCCTCCAGCCGACCTGCAGCCTGATTGACCAGTGCCGCAGCCTTCTTCACGTACCCGTAGGCGTGGTACACCGCCTTGGGCATCCGGTCGTCCCCGATCGAGAAGTGCTGGAGCGACCGCTGGGTCTGGGCACCCCAGTACTTCTCGGCGGGGACGTGCACGTTCCCCATGCTGTCGAACTCGACGCGCGTGCCGACCGCGTCGAGTCCGATCGGAACCATTTGCGAGGTCATGGCTGGCTTGTCAGGGACGGCGCGGGCGAGGTAACTGCCGCAAGTGCTTCTTCGATGACAGTAACGACCTCGTCGGGCTTGGCCAGCATCACCAGGTGTGGGGCATCGAGTTCGACGACGCTGCGCAGACCGGCGCGCTCGTAGCCGAAGCGCTCGACATCCGGGTTGATGGTGTGGTCCGCGCTGCTGACGATTCCCCAGCCGGGCTTGGTCTTCCAGGCTGCGGCCGGTGCTGCTTCGGCGAATGCGAGGCCGGCCAGCGGGCGCTGGGAGACGGCGAGGACCTCGGCGGTCGCGAGGTCGATGCCACCGGCGAACACTGCGGGGAAGGCGTCGAGCTTCACCGAGACGTCGGTGCCGTCGCCCGGGAAGGGGGTGTAGACGAGGTTCGCGGCGAGATCGGAATCGGGGAAGCGTCCCTGTAGTTCGCCGAGGCTCTCACCCTCTTCGAGTGCGTAACCGGAAACGTAGACCAGACCGACGACGTTGTCCGCCATGCCTGCAACCGTGATGACGGCTCCGCCGTAGGAGTGTCCGGCGAGGAGAACCGGACCGTCGATCTGCTCGACTACGGAGCGGATGTAGGCGGAGTCACCGATCAGGCTGCGGTTGGGCACCGCGGGCACGACGACGGTGTGACCCTTGTCGAGCAGGCGGCGGGTGACCGGTGCCCAGCTGGCCGAGTCGGCGAAGGCACCGTGGATCAGGACGATGGTGGGTGTGGTGCTCATGAGAAGACTCCTTGGAAGAAAAGTGGGGGTGAGGGAAGGGAGGAACTACTTGGCAAGGAATTCGAGAATGTCTGCGTCCAAAGCCTTTTGGTAGTCGCCGTAGATGCCGTGCGGGGCACCCGGGTAGACCTTGAGCGTGCCGTCCTTGACGAGGTCGATGGACTTCAGCGCAGCCGCGGCGATCGGCACGATCTGGTCGTCGTCGCCTTGGGCGATGAAGACGGGGACGGTGAGAGCCTTCAGATCTTCGGTGAAGTCGGTCTCGGAGAACGCCTTCACGCAGTCGTAGGCGGCAGCGAGGTTGACGAGCATCCCCTGACGCCAGAAGTCGTCGATGGCACCCTGGGATACCTGTGCGCCGTCGCGGTTCGCGCCGAAGAAGGCCTGGGCGAGGTCCTGATAGAACTGTGAGCGGTCAGTGAGGACGCCGTTGCGAATGTCGTCGAGTGCTTCGATCGGCGTGCCCTCGGGGTTGGCCTCGGACTTCAGCATGACCGGGGGAACGGCACCGGCAGTGATCACCCGAGCGACGCGGCTGCCACCGTGCTGCGCGGCGTACCGCACGACCTCGCCGCCACCGGTCGAGTGTCCGATGAGGGTGAGCTCCTGCAAGTCGAGGGCCTCCACCAGTTCGGCCAGATCCTTGGCGTAGGTGTCCATGTCGTTGCCGACGTAGGTCTTGGACGAGCGTCCGTGTCCGCGGCGGTCGTGGGCGATGGCGCGGTAGCCGGCGTCGGCGAGAAGCTTCAGTTCGAGCTGCCAGGCGTCCGAGGACAACGGCCAACCGTGACTGAGCAGAACTGGCTTCCCCGTGCCCTGCTCGGTGTAGTAGATATCGGTTCCGTCAGCGGTGGTGATGTACGGCATGGTGTCCTCCTGGTGCGAATGTTGTTCGGGTGTACCGAGAACATTCGTCCGTCGAGACGTTCGTGTCGTCGCTGCTGGCAGGCAACGTGGGGGAGTGGTGCCCGGTGCAGTCCGCTACCTGGTAGCGGGTAGACAGGCTTCGAGAGTCGTGCCGACACCGGGTGGGCTCGATACCGTCAACGTGCCACCGACCGCCTGAATGCGGTCCTGTAGGCCGATCAACCCGGAGCCGTTCGCTGAATCGGCACCGCCTGCGCCGTTGTCCGTCACGGTCGATGTGAGCTCGCCTTCTCGCACAATCGCCGAAATGACTATCTCGGGAGAGTTCCTGGAGATCCCAATGCACCTGCGACAGCGTGTTCACGCTGCGGTTCGATCGATCTCGTAGATCTCCGGGTTCCTCGGGTACGGACGCCTGGGCCGCTCTCAGGTCCATCCCGAGGGGGACGATCCGCTGCTGCGCCCCGTCGTGCAAGTCTCCTTCGATGACGCGGCGCGCCTGGTCTGCGGCGGCCACGACGCGTGCTCGGGACTCCGTCAGACGGGTACGTGTCTCGCTGATGTCGTTGCGGGAATCATCGATCGACTTTTGGGTAGGAGAATCTACGGCTACCGGTAATGCCGGGCCCGACGAGATCTGACATTCTCGAAAAGGTGAACCGTTTCGATCGCCGTGCACTGATCGTCGACGACAGCGCCGCCTTCTGCGCCGCCGCGACGCGGCTGTTGGAATCTGCGGGTGTGACCGTCGTCGGTACGGCATCGACGACTGCCGCCGCGTTACGGTCGGCGAAAGAAAATTGCCCTGATCTGATCCTCGTCGACATCGATCTCGGTGCAGAAAGTGGCTTCGATGTTGTCGAAGCACTCCTGGCCGCTTCCCACCCAGCCCGTCCGGACGTAATTCTGGTGTCGACGCACGACGAGGACGACTTCGCGGACATGGTCGAATCCAGCTCCGCCATCGGGTTCCTTCCCAAGTTCGGGCTGTCTGCGGACGCCATCATGGATTTGTCGACGCGCGGTTGAGCCACGCCGCAGGATCTTCGGTCAAGTCTGGGCATCGAGGAACATGATGACGGCCCGGACTCGCCGGTGGTCGTCAGCGGTCTCCGCGAGATCGAACTTGGTCAGAATGCTGCGTACGTGTTCTTCCACCGTGCCCTCGGTAATCCGTAGTCGACGTCCGATGCCTGCGTTGGAGAGACCCTCGGCCATCAAGGTCAGAACGTCGCACTCACGTGAGCTCAGCGCAGCCAGTGGATCGTCACGGCGTCTGGCGGCCACCAACTCGTACACCAGCGCCGGGTCGATCACCGATGCGCCGCCGGCGACGCGGTCGATAGTTCCGACGAAATCGGCCATGTCGGTGACCCGAGTCTCGAGAAGGTAGCCGACGCCCTTGCCACCGTCGAGCAGTTGCAACGCGTGATCGATCTCGACGTGTGCGGACAGCAGCACCACCGCAATCTCCTTGAGTCCCATGCGGATTCGCAAAGCCGCATCCAAACTTTCGGAGTTCTGCGTCGGCGGCGTTCTGATGTCGATGATCGCCGACGCAGGGAGCTCGCGCGCGACGAGAGTCTCCAACTCCTCGGCGTCGCCCGCTTGACCGACGACCTCGAGACCGGCTTGATTCAGCAGACTGGCCAGGCCTTCACGGAGCAGAACGTCGTCGTCGGCGATCACTACTCGTAGCCCGGGAGTCACCACACTCCACCGGGGGCGACGGCCCGACGGAAGCCGGTCGGGTTCTCGAACGGATCCAGAACGGCAAAGCAAAAGACGTTGCCTACTCGGCGCACGACGTCACCCATCGGTGATTCCCTTCGTCTTGCTCAAAAGACGATAAGCCGAGAAAACGACGGGCGGGCGGTGGACAGGAGTGAAGACCACACCGGGACCGACTCACATATCGACGGTCACGTTGCCATCCACCACCGAGGCTGCGTAGACACGGACCGACGAGATTCCACTCGGGCAGGTGCCGTCGTCGAGAGAGAAGGCGTATTGATGAAGTGGGCAGACGACTACGGACCCGTCGATCTGGCCGTCGGCCAGTGGTCCGCCCCGGTGCGGGCAGACGGCGTCCATCGCGCGCACCGAACCGTCACCGAGCAGGAACACAGCCACCTGCTTACCGTCCACGACGTAGGCCCGCCCCTCGCCCGGAGTCAGATCTTCCAACGCTCCCACCGGCACGCTCATCGGACCGGCACCTGTGGCAGCGGGAGCAGTGGCAGCGAAGGTGCGAACTGCGCGGGCGATTTGGGTGCCGTGCGGTCCTGCCATGGGTCCACGTAGCCGTCGACCGATGTTTGCAGTCGCTCGTCGAGTCCGGCGACGATGCCGTCACGGTCGTCGATCAGAACGCTCTGCAGTTCCTCCAAGCCGATGCGCGGAACCCAGGCGTAGGTCCGTTCGAGCCACTGCGCGTTCTCCCGATAGTGCTGGATGAATCTGCCTGCCACTGTCATCACCTCCTCGGCTCCTGTCACGGTGGCCAACAGATCTCCCTTGCGGATGTGAGCCCCGGCCGCGCCGCCGACGTAGATCTCCCACCTGTCCTCGCCGACCGAGACCACGCCGAAGTCCTTGCACAGCGCCTCCGAGCAGTTGCGCGGGCAGCCGGCGACCGCGAGTTTGAGTTTCGCGGGAGTCTCCAACCCTTGGAACCGCTCTTCGAGCGCGATGCCGAGAGCCGTCGAGTCGCCGAGACCGAAGCGGCAGAAGTCGCTGCCCACACAGGTTTTCACCGTGCGCATGCTCTTGCCGTAGGCGAAGCCGGAGGGCATGTCCAGATCGCCCCACACCTTGGGTAGGTCTTCCTTCTTGATCCCGAGGAGGTCGATGCGCTGTCCGCCGGTGACCTTGACCAGCGGGACGTGGTACTTGTCGGCGACGTCGGCGATCTTGCGCAGTTGATCCGGGGTGGTGACGCCACCCTTCATCTGCGGTACCACCGAGAACGTGCCGTCCCGCTGAATGTTGGCGTGCACCCGGTCGTTGATGAACAGTGCGCCGCGCTCGTCCACCCAATCCGGACCCCAGACGGTGCGCAGCAGTGACGCCAGCGGCATCTTGGCGGCGGCGTCCTCGACGCCGTCGGTCGCAAGCGCCGTGAACACCTGCGAGACTGCCCGGAGGTCCCGCGATCTGATTGATTCGATCAGTTCCGGCTTCGTCATCGGGATACACGGCACGTACCGGTCTGCGGTGGGGTCCGCTTCGACCGCGCCACCGGCTGCGCACGCGATGATGTCTTTCACCAACCCCTTGCAGGACCCACATCCCTTGCCTGCTCGGGTCTTCGCGGTCACATCGCTCAGATTCTTGGCACCGGCGTGCACGCAGGCCACGATGGCACCCTTGGTGACGCCGTTGCAGTTGCACACCTGAACGTCGTCTGCCAGTTCGGCGGCTCCTGTTGCCGCAGAGGGCGTTCCCATGTCGAAGAGCATGCTGATGCGCTCGTCGGGCAGCGGCACCTTCTCGTCGAACGCCTGGGTGAGAAAGTTGGCCTTGGAGATGTCGCCCAGCAGAGTGGCACCGACGAGCTTGTTGTTCCGCACGATGACCGATTTGTACGTGCCACTGCGTGGTTCGTAGAACTGAACGAATTCGTCGTCGTCGCGCTCGGGCGCGGTGATCCCCATCGACGCGACGTCGACGCCGGCCACCTTGAGCTTGGTCGTCAGACGCGAACCGTGATACGCGGCAGCGGGATCGGCACCGGTGAGTACATCGGCCAGGACAGCGGCCTGCTCCCAGAGGGGCGCGACGAGGCCGTACACCTCACCGCGGTGCTGACAGCATTCGCCGACGGCATAGATGGAACCCTCGTCCTCGCAACGCAATTGGTCGTCGACGACGATTCCGCGTTCGATGACCAGGCCGCCGGCGCGGGCAAAATCGACACTGGGCCGAATTCCGGCGGTCACGACGACCATGTCGGCGTCCAGCGAGGTGCCGTCGTTGAAACCGACGCCGATGACGGTACCGTCGTCCGACCGCAACACGGAGGTGGTTCTCTTCGAGGTGTGGACACCGACGCCGAGCGACTCGATCTTGTTGCGCAACACTCGTCCACCGCGCTCGTCGAGCTGCTGGTTCATCAGGTGCCCGGGGGAGTGCACCACGTTCACGTCCAGCCCCTGCGTCCGCAGTCCGTACGCTGCTTCGAGACCGAGCAGTCCGCCGCCGATCACCACCGCCGACACGTCGTCGCGTGACTGCGCCATCTGCAACATGCCGTTGGTGTCGGCGATCGTGCGGAATCCGAACACCCCGCGTGCCAGTCTGCCGTCGGACTCACGCAGACCGTCCATGTTCGGGAAGAACGTGTTGCTACCGGTGGCGATGATCAGTATGTCGTAGTCGACGGACCGACCGCTTTCGCAGACAACCGTTTTGGAGAACCGGTCGAGCGACACGGCTCGATCGCCCACGTGCAACGTCACGCCGTTCTCGCTGTACCAACTCATGGGGTTGAGAACGAGATCCTCGTCGTCGACGGTGGCCTCACCGGACAGCACGTGGGAGAGCATGATGCGGTTGTAATTGCCGTACGGTTCGTCGCCGATCATCGTGATGTCGAACAGCGAGCTGCCGTCTCGCTCGAGGATCTGCTCGACCGTCCGGGCACCGGCCATTCCGTTGCCGATCACCAGCAATCGCTGTTTTCCCGAAGGCATCAGACCAGCACCAGACCGAAGTCGACGACGACCTCTCCGCTGGTTCCGGCAGGGGCCGCGATCACCAGCTCGAGCACGGTATCGGGATCGACGTCCTCGACGACCCGCAACGGAATGTTGACGCCGCTCTTGGCTCCCATCGGGAACATACGCATCGGGCTGCCGTCGCGCAGCAAGGTCACGACCACCAGCTCATCGCTCGAATTACCGCCCCGGAAGTACAGCGGTTGGGCCGTCACCCCCTCGGGGACGACGAAACTCAGGCTGGGATCGATCAACTCGGGCTTGTCCAGACCGTTGCCGGTGAAGGAGAAGACGCCTTGCAGAAATCGCGGTGTGCTGGCCATACCCACGAGGCTCCGGTGTCGGGGTGACGCCACCGCTGCGGTGACGTTACGTCGGCATCAGAAAGACCTCACCGGCTCCCGGCTCCTCGTGTGCGTTCGGGTCAGAGCCCGAAGTTGCCCGGGCCGCGCCGCCGGAGGTACTTCTCGAACTCGGCGGCGATGGCGTCGCCGTCGATCTTGGCGATCGCATCGGACATGTCCACCTCGGCGTCACCCCGCTCCTCGAGGCTGCGCACGTACTCGCTGATCTCCTCGTCCTCTTTGGTCATCTCGTTGACCGCCTCCTCCCACTCCTCGGCCTGCGTGGGCAGCTCGCCGAGCGGCACCTCGATGTCGAGTACGTCCTCGACCCGCTGCAGCAACGCCACGGTGGCCTTCGGATTCGGTGGCTGCGACACGTAATGGGGGACAGCAGCCCAGAACGACACGGCCGGCACCCCTGCCTTGACACATTCGTCCTGCAGAACGCCGGTGATGCCGGTGGGCCCCTCGTAGCGGGTCTGCTCGAGGTTGAACTGTTCGGCCGACTCAGTGCTGTAGGCAGTGCCGGTGACCGGGACGGGCCTGGTGTGCGGCGTGTCGGCCAGCAGCGCACCCAGAATGACGACGGTCTCGACGCCGAGCTGTTCGACGAACTCGAGCAGGTCGTCGCAGAAGCTGCGCCACCGCATGTTGGGCTCGATACCGCGCAACAAGACCACGTCACGGTCGCTCCCGGGCGGTGAACACACCGACAATCGAGTCGACGGCCACTCGATCTCGCGGGTGACCCCGTCGACCTGACGAACGGTCGGCCGATTGACCTGGTAGTCGTAGTAGTCCTCGGAGTCCAGCTCGGCCAGTGGGCTGGCGTCCCAGATCAGCTCCAGATGTTCGACCGCGCCGCTCGCCGCATCGCCTGCGTCGTTCCAGCCCTCGAAAGCGGCGACCAGTATGGGGGAACGCAGCTCGGGAATGTCGTCGTCCAGATCGTCCTCGTCGTAGTCGGCGTCGGCGTCTGTGGCGTTCGCCACAGCATCCTGCACGGCCTCGATCAGCGCGGCGTCCAAGGGGATGTCCGCGTCGGCACCTGATTTGTCCATTTTGTCGGTACCGTCGTCGGGCAGGGACTGATCATCGAGGTTTCGGGGACTCACCACGACAGCCTACGACTCGAGGTAACCGTGGTGCCCACTACTCTGTAGTGATGCCCGATCAACACAAGCCCGGTCTGCTCGATGCGATTTCACGTCGCGTTGTCATCGGCGACGGAGCAATGGGCACGATGCTCCAGGACGCCGACCTCACTCTCGACGACTTTCTCGGCCTCGAGGGATGCAACGAGATTCTGAACCACACCAGGCCCGACGTGCTGCGCGAGATTCATCGCGAGTACTTCGCGGCCGGCGCAGACGCCGTGGAAACGAACACGTTCGGATGCAACCTGCCCAACCTGGCCGATTACGACATCGAGGATCGAATCCGCGAGTTGGCCGAGAAAGGCACCCGGCTCGCCCGCGAGACTGCGGACGAAATGGGACCCGGCCGCGACGGGATGGATCGGTACGTCCTGGGTTCCATGGGCCCCGGAACCAAGCTCCCCACACTCGGCCACGCCCCGTTCGCACGGCTGCGCGATGCGTATACCGAGGCTGCGCTCGGAATGATCGACGGCGGTGCCGACGCCATTCTGGTCGAGACGTGCCAGGACCTGCTGCAGGTCAAGGCCGCGATCATCGGTAGCCAGCACGCCATGGACAAGCTCGGCGTCCGAATCCCGATCATCACCCATGTGACGGTCGAGACGACGGGCGCAATGCTGGTCGGCAGCGAGATCGGTGCAGCCCTCACTGCGCTCGAACCGCTGGGCATCGACATGATCGGGCTGAACTGCGCCACCGGCCCCGCCGAGATGAGCGAACACCTGCGCCACCTGTCGAAGCATTCACGTCTTCCGGTATCGGTGATGCCCAATGCCGGACTGCCCACGTTGGGCGCGAAGGGTGCCGAATATCCACTGACCGCCCCCGAATTGGCCGACGCTCTGAGCGGTTTCGTCCACGAGTACGGGCTGGCACTCGTCGGCGGATGCTGCGGCACCACCCCCGAGCACATTCGTCAGGTTGCCGACATGGTGCACGGGGCGACGAAGCTGGAACGGAAGCCGGCCCCGGAGCCAGGGGTCTCCTCGCTCTACACCGCTGTGCCGTTCGAGCAGGACGCCAGCATCCTGATGATCGGCGAGCGCACCAACTCCAACGGCTCCAAGGCATTTCGTGACGCGATGCTCGCCGAGGACTACGAGAAGTGCCTCGACATCGCCAAGGATCAGACCCGCGACGGCGCGCACATGTTGGACCTGAACGTCGACTACGTCGGCCGCGACGGTGCCGCCGACATGGCGGCACTCGCCAGCAGATTGGCGACTGCGTCGACGCTGCCGATCATGCTCGACTCCACCGAACCGGCCGTGCTCGAAGCCGGCCTCGAGCACCTCGGTGGACGTAGCGCCGTCAACTCGGTCAACTACGAGGACGGCGACGGTCCCGACTCGCGGTTCCAGAAGATCATGCGTCTGGTCAAGGAACACGGTGCCGCCGTGGTCGCTCTGACCATCGACGAGGAGGGGCAGGCGCGTACTGCCGAATGGAAGGTGCGTGTCGCAGATCGCCTGATCACCGACATCACCGAGAACTGGGGCCTGCGCCACGAGGACATCATCGTCGACACCCTCACCTTCCCGATCTCCACCGGCCAGGAAGAGGTTCGACGCGACGGCATCGAGACCATCGAGGCCATTCGGCAGCTCAAGGAGAAGTATCCGAAGGTGCACACCACCCTCGGATTGTCGAACATCTCGTTCGGCCTCAATCCTGCTGCCCGGCAGGTGCTGAACTCGGTCTTCCTGCACGAGTGCACCCAGGCCGGCCTCGATACCGCCATCGTGCACGCGTCGAAGATCCTGCCGATGAACAAGATTCCCGACGAGCAACGCGAGACCGCTCTGGATCTGGTGTACGACCGCCGCCGCGAAGGCTACGACCCGTTGCAGAAGCTCATGCAGCTGTTCGAGGGCGTCTCGGCAGCATCGGCCCGGGAATCGCGCGCCGAGGAACTGGGTCGGCTGCCGTTGTTCGAGCGGCTCGAACGCCGCATCGTCGACGGCGAACGCAACGGCCTCGACACCGACCTCGACGCCGCGATGGCCGAGAAGCCGCCTCTCGAGATCATCAACGAGACGTTGCTGTCGGGCATGAAGACCGTCGGTGAGCTGTTCGGTTCCGGCCAGATGCAGCTGCCGTTCGTGCTCGCGTCCGCCGAGGTGATGAAGGCTGCCGTAGCGTACTTGGAGCCACACATGGAGGCCACCGACGACGACGGCAAGGGTCGGATTGTGCTCGGTACCGTCAAGGGCGATGTGCACGACATCGGCAAGAACCTCGTCGACATCATCCTGAGCAACAACGGCTACGAGGTGGTCAATCTCGGTATCAAGCAGCCGATTTCGACCATTCTCGAAGCCGCGTTGGACAAACGCGCAGACGTGATCGGCATGTCCGGGTTGCTGGTGAAGTCGACGGTGGTCATGAAGGACAACCTGATCGAGCTGAACTCCCGCGGCGTGGCGGAGCAATTTCCGGTGCTTCTCGGCGGTGCTGCGTTGACGCGGTCGTACGTCGAGAACGATCTGCAGGACGTGTACGAAGGCGACGTGCACTATGCGCGGGACGCGTTCGAGGGCCTGCGTTTGATGGACACCATCATGACCACCAAGCGCGGTGGCGGTCCGGCCCCCGACAGCCCCGAGGCGCTCGCCGCGAAGGCCAAGGCTGCCGAGCGCAAGGAGCGGCACGAACGGTCGAAGCGCATCGCGGAGAAGCGTAAGGCCGCCGAGGCTCCGGTCGTGGTACCCGAGCGATCCGACGTCGCCGCGGACATCGACATTCCGGTACCGCCGTTCTGGGGCACCCGCATCGTCCGAGGCGTGTCCCTGGCCGATTACTCGGGGCTGCTCGACGAACGTGCACTGTTCCTGGGGCAGTGGGGCCTACGAGGAGCCCGCAAGGGTGAGGGTGCCACCTACGAGGATCTGGTGGAATCGGAAGGCAAACCGCGCCTGCGGTATTGGCTGGATCGGCTCAGTACGGACGGCATTCTCGCGCACGCCGCTTTGGTGTACGGATACTTCCCGGCCGTTTCGGAGGGCGACGACGTCGTCGTACTCACCGAGCCCGAACCCGATGCGCCCGAACGCTTTCGGTTCACGTTCCCGCGTCAGCACCGCGACCGCTTCCTCTGCATCGCGGACTTCGTCCGATCACGCACTGCGGCAAGGGAATCCGGGCAAGTCGACGTGCTGCCGATGAACCTGGTCACCATGGGGCAGCCCATCGCGGACTTCGCGAACGAATTGTTCGCAGCCGACGCGTACCGCGACTACCTCGAGGTGCACGGGATCGGAGTTCAGCTGACCGAGGCTCTCGCCGAATACTGGCATCGCCGAGTGCGCGAGGAACTGAAACTGTCCGACGGCAAATCGGTCGCCGCAGAGGACCCCACCGAGGCCGAGGGGTACTTCAAACTCGAATACCGCGGAGCTCGTTACTCGTTCGGCTACGGGGCATGCCCCGATCTCGAGGACCGGATCAAGCTCGCCGCACTCCTCGAACCCGAGCGAATCGGCGTCAAGCTCTCCGAGGAACTGCAGCTGCACCCCGAACAGTCGACCGATGCGTTCGTACTTCACCACCCGGAGGCCAAGTACTTCAATGTCTAGAACCCACCTGCACGGTGTCCTGTGGGACATGGACGGCACCCTGCTCGACTCGGAGAAGATCTGGGACGTGGCCATCGGTGAGTACTCCCGCACACTGGGAACCGAACTCAGCGCGGAAGTACGCGAGAGCACCCTCGGCAATTCGATGCGGGACGCCTTGCGCAAAGTGCTCGCCAATGCGTCGGTTGCGGTCACCGACGACAACCTGGCCGAGGGCCGCGAGTGGTTGACCACGCGCGTCGGCGACATGTTCGCCGAAGGTATTCCGTGGCGGCCCGGTGCCAAGGATGCTCTTGCTCTCGTACGCGACATGGGCCTGGCGACCGGATTGGTCACCAACACCGAACGTGGGCTCGTCGAGCGTGCACTGGAGACACTCGGGCGCGACTATTTCGACATCACCGTCAGCGGCGACGAGGTCGAGTTCGGGAAACCGCACCCGGCGCCGTACCTGCGGGGTGCCGCACTGCTCGGCGTCGACGTCGGTGCCTGCCTTGCAGTGGAGGATTCTCCGACAGGCTCCCTGTCCGCACATACTGCAGGCTGCCCGGTACTGGTCGTCCCGTCTGAGGTGGCGGTTCCGGCAGCGCCGGGCTACACCATCCGCGACGGTCTGGTCGGACTGACCGCCGACGACGTCCGGCGGGCCTGGGCGGCCTGACTCCTCGAATCTCGACCGAATTGATTCCGCTGGATACCGACGTGAAAGAATACGAATCCGTGAAGACTTTCGATTCCCTGTTCGCCGAGCTCACCGACCGCGCGAAGACCCGCCCCGAGGGCTCGGGCACCGTCGCTGCGTTGGACGCAGGTGTTCATTTCCAGGGAAAGAAGGTCCTCGAAGAGGCCGGCGAGGTGTGGATCGCCGCCGAACACGAGAGCGACGCTGCACTCGCCGAAGAAATTTCGCAGCTGCTGTACTGGGTTCAGGTCATGATGGTGGGTAGGGGAATCGCTCTCGAGGACGTCTACCGACATCTGTGAGGCAAGGCCCGAACGTCTCCTGTGAACTCACCGATGAAGGAAAACTCCATGCTGCGTGTAGCCGTACCCAACAAGGGCGCGTTGTCCGAATCCGCCGCCGAGATCCTCAGCGAGGCCGGCTACCGGCGTCGGAGCGACTCCAAGGATCTGACCGTCCTCGACCCGGCCAACGGGGTCGAATTCTTCTTTCTCCGTCCCAAGGACATTGCCATCTACGTCGGGTCGGGCCAGCTCGATCTGGGCATCACCGGACGAGACCTGGCTCTCGATTCCGGGGCAGCGGTCGAAGAACGCCTGGCGCTCGGATTCGGCCGGTCGACGTTCCGCTACGCGGCACCCGCGGGTAAGGAATGGGCACCCGAGGACTTGGGCGGACTGCGCATCGCCACCTCGTACCCCAATCTGGTGCGTAAGGACCTGGCCGAGCGCGGCTTGGAGGCCACGGTGATCCGTCTCGACGGGGCCGTGGAGATCTCCATTCAACTCGGTGTCGCGGACGCCATCGCGGACGTGGTCGAGTCGGGTCGCTCACTGCGTCAGAACAATCTCGTCGCGTTCGGCGAATCGCTCTGCGATTCGGAGGGCGTACTAATCGAGCGCGCAGGCGCCCCTGGAACCGACTCCGCACGCAAGCAACTCATCGCCCGCGTACAGGGCGTCGTCTTCGCCCAGCAGTACCTGATGCTCGATTACGACTGCCCCAAGTCGATCCTCGACGAAGCCGTCAAGATCACCCCCGGCATCGAATCACCTACGCTCGCACCGATGGTCGACGACAACTGGGTTGCCGTGCGCGCCATGGTCTCTCGCAAGGTCCACAACAACGTGATGGACGAGCTCGCGGAACTGGGCGCGAAAGCCATTCTCGCCTCCGACATCAGGTCCTGCCGAGCGTTCTGAGTGCGTGGCGGAACGCCCGTCGTTCCGCCACGATCACGCGCGTCGGCGAACCAGCACTGTTTGCGCGATGCGCCCGACCGGCCCCAGTTCGTCACTGAGGGTGCCTGCGCACATGGCGATGCCGTCCGGACCCGTCGACGTCTCGGCCGACACTCCGATCCAGTCGCCCTGGGGTTCGCGGAAGACGTGCACCGTCAGATCGGTGTTCAGGAACGTCCACTGCTCGATCGGCAATTTCGCACCCACACCGTTGGCGATGTCGGCAATCGAGAACAGCCGTTCGAGTGGCGTCATCGACTCACCCTGCACCAGAACGGGAGTCGGCTTCGCCCACACTTCACCGGGCCCCGCTGCGCCGAGCTCGGTGAGGAACTTGAACTCGACCGCGTCGAGGTATCCGGAGGTCCAGAGTCCGCCGAAGGTGCTGTCGACGCCGGCGCTCACCGGTCGCATCACCGGATCGCCCACGTGCACGACGTCGTCGGTGGGCTCGGTACGCATACGCCATGCGCTGCCCCGCGCCACCGCTCGCGCCGGCCCCGCTGATCCTCGAGCCCAGAGTTCGGCGACGACGAGTTCGACATTTGCGCCCGGCCGCGCCGTCCATGCGCGAATCGTGATGTCCGACACCGGAACCGGTCCGAGAATGTCGACGACCACCCGGCTGATTCGAGTATCGGGTCTGGCGTCGACCCGCTCGAGTGCGCGGACCAACAACGCGGACGGCGGAGCGCCGTGCTGCATCGTCGGTGCCCACAGGCTGACGGTGTGCTCGGTCGCGGTGACGATCTCGTAACCGTCGCCGTCGACACCGGCAGGAACGAAGAAGGCGTCCGGACTCGTCACAGCTCCGTCTCCTCCTGCTCCGCAGCCGCCTGCGGCCAACCGGGGTACGGCGGGGGAGTGCCGCCGAACTCGGGGCACAGTGCCCGGTGATCGCACCACTTGCACAGTGCGCCTTTCTTGGCGCGGAAGTCGCCGGTCTCACCGGCCGCCAGAATCGCCTTCCAGATGGCCGAGAGCATGCGCTCGAAGCGCAGCAGCTCGCCCTCGTCCGGGGCGTACGTCAGCTCCTGCTTGTCGGCGAGGTACATCAACTTCAGTTGCGCGGGAACGACTCCGCGCATGCGCATGATCATCAGCGCATAGAACTTCATCTGGAACAGAGCTTTGGATTCGGTGAACTCGCGCGGCGCACGTCCGGTCTTGTAATCGACGACGCGAATCATTCCGTTGGGTGCAACGTCGATCCGGTCGATGAATCCGCGCAGCGGCGTTCCGTCGTCCAACGCGATCTCGACGCGCTGTTCGCAGGACTCGGGATCGAAGTGCGTGGGATCTTCGAGTTCGTAGTACCCGTCCACCAGGGCACGAGCCCGGTCGAGGAACGCCGGACGGTCGTCCGCCGAAACCAGCGACGCGATGTCGGGTGACTCGGCCACGACCCGATCCCAGGCCGGGTCCACCAAATCGCGGGCTGTGGTGGGCACTCGATCGCGGGCGGGGAGTGCGTACAGGGCCTCGAGTGCGGCATGCACCACAGTTCCCTTCACCTGAGCTTCGGTGGAGACCTCGGGAAGCCGGTCCACGGCACGGAAGCGATACAACAGTGGGCACTGCTTGAAATCACCTGCGCGAGAAGGAGACAGAGCCGGGGTACTGCGGTTGCCGGACCTCGAACGCGGTACGCCGGCGCTGTCATCGACAACGAGAAGAGGTAAGTCGATGGGGCTCGACACGGAAATACTCACGACTGCGAGACTATGCCGCTGGTCCGACATCTTCGGTGAAGGCCGTAGTCTGGCACGTCGAGTCGTCCCCCGACGCCTGCCGATCGAGGCCGAGCGTCACATCGCAACGAAAGCAGGTCCGCTGTGTCCTCCGGTGATTCCACATCCGCGTCGACCGACGGATTCGAGGCCGACGCCGCGTTCGACGCCACGGTCGACGCATCGCTGCCCAGTGCGGACGACGTGGTCACTGCCACGACCGACGAGATCGAACTCGACCCGAATGTCACGTCCGGCGCGGAGGTCACTCCCGCTGCCGACACTCCGACTACCGATGCAACAGCAACCGCGGAGACCGGTCCCGCCCGCAGTGGGCCGTTTCGAGTGGGCGATCGAGTTCAGCTCACCGACGGCAAGGGTCGTCACTACACGGTGGTACTGGAAGCCGGTAAGGAATTCCATACTCACCGCGGCGGCATTACTCACGACAAACTGCTCGGTGCCGACGAGGGCAGCGTCGTCACCTCCGTCAACGGCACCCCCTACCTCGCGCTGCGGCCGCTGCTGACCGACTACGTGCTCTCGATGCCCCGCGGTGCCCAGGTGATCTACCCCAAGGACGCGGCGCAGATCGTGCACGAGGGTGACATGTTCCCCGGCGCACGGGTGCTCGAGGCCGGTGCAGGATCCGGCGCTCTGACGTGCTCGCTGCTGCGTGCAGTCGGTACAGAAGGAACGGTCATCTCCTACGAGATCCGGCAGGACCACGCCGACTACGCCGTGAAGAACGTCGAGACGTTCTTCGGCGAGCGCCCGTCGAACTGGCACTTGACCGTGGCAGACGTCGACCAGTTCGGTGTCGATCGTCCGGGTGAGCAGGTCGATCGGGTGGTTCTGGACATGCTCGCGCCGTGGGACGCGTTGCCCGCGGTGTCCAAGGCCCTGGTCCCCGGTGGGGTGCTGCTGGTCTACGTGGCCACGGTGACGCAGCTGTCCAAGGTCGTCGAGGCGCTGCGCGCGCAGGAGTGCTGGACCGAACCTCGATCGTGGGAGTCGATGGTTCGCGGCTGGCACGTGGTGGGTCTCGCGGTTCGCCCCGAGCACCGCATGCAGGGCCACACGGCATTCCTCGTCAGCGTTCGACGCCTCGCCGAGGGCACCGTGACCCCGAAACCGCAGCGTCGTTCCGGTAAGGGCTGACGCTGCAGGCTCGGCTGTCGACTCAGACGCAGGGTGCCTGGCCCATGGCCAGGATCTGACACGTGCTGGCGTCCGACAGCTTCCAGGTGCCATCGATCAGCACCCAGGTCTGCGGTGCCGGAGCCGCGGTCCCGCGTGGAGTGGCGATGGCGACGTCCGCGGTGGACGTCTCGCCTGCGACGGTCGGCTCCGACACCTCGAAGGTAATCGCTCCGTAGTTCGCCAGTGCGGCGGTCATCGTCTCCAGGTTCGTCAGGCGCGCCTGACCGTTCTCCACTGCCGCAGCCTTGGTCGCTGGGTCCACGTCCGGTGCCACCAGCTGCTGCAGCGAGGTCTGCAGCTCGGCGACGGTAGGTGCTGTGACAGCCGGTCCGGCGGTGGTCGTCGGCATGGAGTCGCTGGTCGACGCGGAATTGTGATCGGCGTGATCGGATTCATCGCTCGAACTGCATCCTGCACCCACCAGAGCCACCGCGGCTACTGCGACGCTTGCCGAGAGAATACGCATTTTCACTGGTGAGGCCCCTGATTCCGTCGTCTGTCGATCGTTTGGTCAGGTGAGGCTAACATGAACTGGGATGGCCTTTCGGGGCCGCCGAGCAGAGTGGATGCCGACCCCGTTCGAGGTGTCGGTCCGCATCTCCGCGCCGCTGCCGGTAGCGTTGATAGATCGTCACTGGGAGGAGTCGCTCATGAGCTCAACAGACAATCCGGATGTGGCCGCGGCCAGAGCCGAACTGGACGCCGTGCGAGCCGAAGTCGCGTCGCTACGGCGCCAACTGGGGGAGTCCCCCGAGCAGGTACGCGAGCTCGAGGGCCGGGTCGATTCCTTGTCGCTGCGCAACACGAAGTTGCTCGACACTCTCAAGGAGGCCCGGCAACAGCTCATCGCGCTGCGCGAGGAGGTGGACCGTCTCGGCCAACCGCCGAGCGGATACGGCGTCCTGCTGAGCGTGTTCGAGGACGGCACCGTCGACGTGTTCACGTCCGGTCGGAAGATGCGGCTGACGTGCTCACCCAACATCGAGGCCGACACGCTCGCTCCGGGGCAGACCGTGCGGTTGAACGAGGCGTTGACCATCGTCGAGGCGTGCACCTTCGATCAGGTCGGCGAGATCAGCACTCTCCGAGAGCTTCTGGGGGATGGATCGCGCGCTCTCGTCGTCGGGCATGCCGACGAGGAACGGGTGGTCTGGCTGGCCAAACCGTTGATCGACATGGTCAACGACGACGGACCGGTCGACCCGGACGAGCCGTCGCGGAAGCTCCGTCCCGGAGATTCGCTGCTGGTCGACACCAAGGCCGGCTACGCGTTCGAGCGAGTTCCCAAGGCCGAGGTGGAGGATCTCGTCCTCGAGGAGGTTCCGGACGTCGGATACGAGGACATCGGCGGTCTCGGGCGACAGATCGAGCAGATTCGGGACGCCGTCGAGCTGCCGTTCCTGCACAAGGACCTGTTCCGGGAGTACTCACTGCGTCCACCGAAGGGCGTGCTGCTGTACGGCCCTCCCGGGTGTGGAAAGACGTTGATCGCCAAGGCCGTTGCCAACTCGTTGGCCAAGAAGATCGCCGAGGCACGTGGCCAGGATGCGCGGGAGGCGAAGTCGTTCTTCCTCAACATCAAGGGCCCCGAGCTGCTCAACAAGTTCGTCGGTGAGACCGAGCGTCACATCCGCATGATCTTCCAGCGGGCACGAGAGAAGGCGTCCGAGGGCACGCCGGTCATCGTGTTCTTCGACGAGATGGACTCGATCTTCCGTACCCGCGGCTCCGGCGTCTCGTCCGACGTGGAGACGACGGTCGTTCCGCAGTTGCTCGCCGAGATCGACGGTGTCGAGGGCCTCGAGAACGTCATCGTGATCGGTGCGTCCAATCGCGAGGACATGATCGACCCGGCGATCCTGCGACCCGGCCGACTCGACGTGAAGATCAAGATCGAGCGTCCCGACGCCGAATCGGCACAGGACATCTTCTCGAAGTACCTGACCGATTCGCTTCCGGTCAACGCCGACGACGTCGCCGAGTTCGGCGGCGATCGCGCGGCGTGCATCCGGGGCATGATCGATCGCGTCGTCGAGCGCATGTACGCCGAGAGTGACGACAATCGGTTCCTCGAGGTCACCTACGCCAACGGGGACAAGGAAGTTCTGTACTTCAAGGACTTCAACTCCGGGGCCATGATCCAGAACATCGTCGACCGGGCGAAGAAGTACGCCATCAAGTCGGTTCTCGAAACCGGAAACGCCGGACTGCGGATTCAGCACCTTTTCGATTCCATCGTCGACGAGTTCGCGGAGAACGAAGATCTGCCGAACACCACGAATCCGGACGACTGGGCTCGGATCTCGGGCAAGAAGGGCGAGCGAATCGTCTACATTCGCACGTTGGTCACCGGCAAGAACGCCAGCGCGAGCCGGGCGATCGACACCGAGGCCAATACCGGTCAGTACCTGTAGATCCACCGCTGGGCAGTATTCGGGGCGCGTCCGCACAGGGCGCGCCCCGAACTGCATCCGTCGGCCGTCTAGGCTCGACTTATGCAGCGCATCATCGGTATCGAGGTCGAGTACGGCATTTCTTCACCGACCGAACCCACCGCCAACCCGATCCTGACGTCCACCCAGGCGGTGTTGGCGTACGCGGCAGCCGCAGGAGTGCCGCGCGCCAAGCGCACCCGCTGGGACTACGAGGTGGAATCACCGCTGCGCGATGCACGAGGCTTCGATCTCGGACGGTTCAGCGGACCGGCTCCGGTCATCGATGCCGACGAGATCGGTGCTGCGAACATGATTCTCACCAACGGTGCCCGCCTGTACGTCGATCACGCGCACCCCGAGTACTCGGCCCCGGAGGTGCGGGACCCATTGGACGCGGTGATCTGGGACAAGGCAGGCGAACGCGTCATGGAAGCGGCCGCACGGCACGCGTCGAGCGTCCCGGGGGCTCCGCGCCTGCAGCTGTACAAGAACAACGTCGACGGCAAGGGCGCGTCGTACGGCACGCACGAGAACTACCTGATGTCGCGTGAGACGCCGTTCTCGGCGGTGATCGCGGGGCTCTCGCCGTTCTTCGCCTCCAGGCAGGTCATCACCGGCTCCGGTCGAGTCGGTATCGGCCAGTCGGGCGACGAGGCCGGGTTCCAGCTCTCGCAGCGAGCGGACTACATCGAGGTGGAGGTCGGACTGGAGACCACCCTCAAGCGCGGCATCATCAACACCCGGGACGAACCGCACGCAGACGCAGACAAGTACCGACGTCTGCACTGCATCATCGGCGACGCCAACCTGGCGGAGATGTCGACCTACCTCAAGGTGGGAACCACGGCCCTCGTGCTCGACCTCATCGAGGCGGGCGTCGACCTGTCGGATCTGCAGCTGGCCAGGCCGGTCACGGCTGTCCATCAGATCAGCCACGATCCCACCCTGCGCAAGGCCGTGGCACTCGCCGACGGCCGCGAACTGACGGGCCTTGCGCTGCAGCGGATCTACCACCAGCGGGCGGCGAAGTTCGTGGCTGCCGAGGGCAGCGACGACGCACGAGCACTGGACGTGCTCGACAAGTGGGCGATGGTGCTGGACCTGCTCGAGCGCGATCCCATGGAGTGCGCGCATCTGCTGGACTGGCCGGCGAAATTGCGACTGCTCGAAGGGTTCCGACAGCGTGAGGGCCTCGGCTGGTCCGCTCCGCGGCTGCACCTGGTGGACCTGCAGTATTCCGATGTTCGCCTCGACAAGGGGCTATACAACAGGTTGGTCGCCCGCGGTTCGATGGATCGTCTCGTGACCGAGCAGCAAGTTCTCGATGCGGTCGGCACACCGCCCGACGACACGAGGGCATACTTCCGCGGCGAATGCCTGCGCAAATTCGGTGCCGACATCGCCGCGGCGAGCTGGGACTCGGTCATCTTCGATCTCGGTGGCGATTCGTTGGTACGGATTCCGACGCTCGAGCCGTTGCGGGGAACGAAATCCCACGTCGGTGCCCTGCTGGAGTCCGTGGACAGTGCAGCGGAACTGGTCGACCAGCTCACCACCTGATCGTCCAGGGCATTCGAATGGGTCGTTCGGCGGTGTCTTGCCAACCGGCGAGGTCGGACTGTCGGTAGGGTAAAGGTCCGTGCACTTTCGGCGGAACGTTCGGTAGCACTTGCACATCCACGCCGGTGCGCCTCGGATGACCCGGCGACCGTGCAGTAGATCTGTTTTCTCGATACACAGAGGAGGTCGGCGACTATGGCTCAGGAGCAGACACGGCGCTCGGGCGGCGGCGGCGACGACGAGGTCCCAGGCGACACGGGGGCCGGTGGCCAGGAACGGCGCGAGAAGTTGGCCGAGGAGACCGACGACCTTCTCGACGAGATCGACGACGTTCTCGAGGAGAATGCCGAGGACTTCGTCCGCGCCTACGTTCAGAAGGGCGGCCAGTGACGGTGGATCGTTCGGACCCACGGTCGGCAGGCGACGGACCGGCGATTCCGCTGGGGTCCAGTAGCTCGTCCTTCTCCGACTACCTCCGGCAGCACGCCCCGCACCTGCTGCCGGAGAGCGGCCTCGCCGCGGACCTGGCGTCCCACGCCGCCAACGGCACCACCGACAAGTCCGGCATCGCTCCGCACGGTACGACGATCGTCGCCCTCACCTACGCGGGCGGGGTGCTGATCGCCGGTGATCGGCGCGCCACTCAGGGCAATCTGATCGCCAACCGTGACATGCAGAAGGTCTACGTCACCGACGAGTACTCCGCTGCGGGCATTGCCGGAACTGCGGGTATCGCAATCGAATTGGTTCGTCTGTTCGCTGTCGAACTCGAGCACTACGAGAAGATCGAGGGCGTGCCGCTCACCTTCAACGGCAAGGCCAACAAGTTGTCGTCGATGGTTCGGAGCAATCTGGGTGCGGCGATGCAGGGACTGGCTGCGGTGCCGTTGCTGGTCGGATTCGACATCGACATCTCCGATCCCGACAGAGCCGGACGCATCGTGTCGTACGACGTGGTCGGCGGGCGTTACGAGGAGCGGTCGGGCTATCACGCAGTGGGTTCGGGCTCGTTGTTCGCCAAATCCGCGCTCAAGAAGTTGTACCGCCCCGGAATGTCCGAGGACGAGGCGCTTCGGGCTGCAGTCGAGTCGCTGTACGACGCCGCCGACGACGACTCGGCCACCGGTGGTCCCGATGTCACCCGCGGCATCTACCCGACGGCAGTTGCCATCACGAGCGTCGGTGCGGACGACGTCGCGCACGATCGCATATCGGCTGCGGCCCGATCGGTTCTGGCAGAACGAACCGAGAGCGCAGCACACACCGGCGGCACGGACCACCACACCCGAGCAGGCCAGGAAGTCAGCGAAGGGGGTAGCGCGCTATGACGATGCCGTATTACGCATCTGCCGAACAGATCATGCGCGATCGTTCGGAATTGGCGCGCAAGGGAATCGGCCGCGGCCGCAGCGTCATCGTGCTGGCGTATGCCGACGGGGTCCTGTTCGTCGCCGAGAATCGCTCGACCGCGCTGCACAAGGTCAGTGAGCTCTACGACCGCATCGGTTTCGCTGCCGTCGGCAAGTACAACGAGTTCGAGAACCTACGCAAGGCCGGCATCCAGCACGCAGACATCAAGGGATACACCTACGATCGACGCGATGTCACCGGCCGGTCGTTGGCGAAGACCTACGCCCAGGCACTGGGCACCATCTTCACCGAGCAGCTCAAGCCGTACGAGGTCGAGATCTGCGTCGCCGAGGTGTCCCATCAGGACGAGCCGATGGCCACGCAGCTCTACCGCATCACGTACGACGGCTCCATCGTCGACGAACAGGATTTCGTCGTCATGGGCGGCACCACCGAGCCCATCGTGGCCGCGCTGAAGGATACGTACCGGTCCGGCCTCGGGTTGGCGGACGCAGTTCGTATCGCCGTCGACGCGCTCACCGCCGGTCCGACGTCGCCTGCGACTGCCGGTGCCGAGCCCGAGAAGAAGGTTCTCGAGGTGTCGGCCCTGGAGGTAGCCGTCCTGGATCAGGGGCGACCGCGTCGAGCGTTCCGGCGTATCGCTGGAGCTGCTCTGGCGGACATGTTGCCCGCATCGGCACCGTCCGCGACCGGCGACGGCTCCTCGGAGCCGGAGACTCCGCAGTAGTCCCCACACTTCGGATCGAGGTCGACGGCCTCGTGCTCTATCGCTTCCGGTAGAGCACGAGGCCGTTCTTGTCGCTGCTGAACTGGAATGTCGTGCCGTCTCCGACGACCTCGCCGTCGGCCGCGAGGGCAACCGGGGCACCGTCCACCTCGACGGTCAAGCGTTGCGCCACACTGCGCACGTAGGCAGGCGACGAGCCGAGCGTTCCGGTGATCGTCGCCCACAGCAGTCGTGTTCTCGATGCCTTGGGCTCCGACGGGAGAAAGCGAACATCGAGGGTGCCGGTATGAATGCTGCTGCGCGACATGGGAACTTGATCGATCGGATCGTAAGTACCGTTACCGACGAAGAGCATCCACACCGAGTGAGGCGCCCCGTCGAGTCGAATGTTCAGTGGCTCTGCAGCCGCGAGCACTCGTGTCATCGCAACCGCAGCGGCCGGCCACTTACCGATTCGCTTCTGCAGCTTCTGCCGTAACCGCACCGAGTCGGGGTAACCCCCGAACGTCGCGGTGTTGACGAACGACACACTGCGGCCGTCGACGTCCACCTCGGCGATGTCGACCAGTTCGGCGGTGCCCGCCTCGACGGCGGCGGCGGTGTCCTCGACTGCGGTCAGACCGGTGTCGCGAGCGAAGTGGTTGAGAGTGCCACCCGGAAACGCGGCGAGTGGCAGGCCGTTACGGGCGGCCGAGGCGGCGACGCTGACGACCGTGCCATCGCCTCCACACACTCCGAGAGCACGCGGCGTCGTTCTCCGAATTCTCTCTTCCAGTTGCTCGTTGAAGTCCCTCTCGGGATCGGGTACGAAGAGGTCGGCGTCGGGGAGCTCGCGACGGATGGCGTCCGGTACCGCCTCCGAACCGTCACCGGATCCGGGATTGACCAGCACCAACAGTCCCCGTCCGCCCGGCAGTGCCTCGACCTCGACCGGCGAGCCGAGATCGGCGGGCTTTGCCGAACGCACGGCCCACCAGCGGCGGGTCGACAGCGCGATCGCCGAACCGAGCGCCGCTCCGGCGACGACATCGGTGGGCCAGTGGACGCCGACGTGAACCCGGGAATAGCAGACTGCTGCGGCGACCGGAGCCAACAGCAATCCTGCCTTCGGTGATTCGATGGCGACCGCGGTGACGAAGGCGGCTGCGGACGCCGAGTGACCGGAGGGAAACGACGAGGACACCGGCGGGGCGAGCACCCGGCGCAGTACGGGAACCAGCTCGGTATCCGGCCTCGACCTCGGGAACACCGGCTTGAGCAGACCGTTCGCCACGGCGCTCGCACCCGCCACGGCGATCAGCCCCCGCACGCCGCCGCGTCGGGCCGAGCCACCGGCCGCGCCGAGAAGTGCGGCAGCTCCGAGCCACAGGCGACTGTGATCGGCGGCCGTGCTCAACGCGCGGAGCCCTGCATCCGCCCTGCTCGAGCGCAATGCCGCGCTTCGTGAAACCAGGGACAGGTCCCACGCGTGAACCGAGGCCGCAACAGACGTTGGCGTGGAAGTCATAGGGCCCAGCCTAGGCATGGACGCCATCGAGGCGCTCCGACACATCCATCGGTGGCTTGCGTTGTAGTGTCGAAGTGTGCAGCGACGAATTATGGGCATCGAGACCGAGTTCGGTGTCACATGTACCTTTCACGGACACCGACGCCTGAGTCCGGACGAGGTGGCCCGCTACCTCTTCCGTCGCGTGGTCTCGTGGGGCCGCAGCTCGAATGTGTTCCTCCGCAACGGCGCTCGCCTCTATCTCGACGTCGGTTCGCATCCCGAGTACGCCACTGCCGAATGCGACAGCCTGCTGCAATTGGTCACCCATGATCGCGCAGGCGAGCGAGTACTCGAGGATTTGCTGATCGACGCCGAACAGCGTCTCGCCGAGGAGGGCATCGGCGGAGACATCTACCTGTTCAAGAACAACACCGATTCGGCGGGCAACTCCTACGGTTGCCACGAGAATTTCCTCGTCCAGCGAGCGGGCGAATTCTCGCGCATCTCGGATGTACTCCTTCCGTTCCTGGTCACCCGCCAATTGATCTGTGGCGCAGGCAAGGTGCTGCAGACACCCAAGGCCGCGACGTTCTGCCTCTCGCAGCGCGCCGAGCACATCTGGGAAGGCGTGTCGTCGGCCACCACTCGTTCACGGCCGATCATCAACACCCGCGACGAACCGCACGCCGATGCCGAGAAGTATCGCCGGCTCCACGTCATCGTCGGCGATTCCAACATGGCCGAGACCTCGACCATGCTCAAGGTGGGGACGGCCGCACTCGTACTCGAGATGATCGAGGCAGGCGTCTCGTTCCGAGACTTCGCGCTGGACAATCCGATTCGGGCCATTCGCGAGGTCAGCCACGATCTGACCGGTCGCAGGCCGGTCCGCCTCGCCGGCGGTCGCCAGGCCAGTGCACTCGAAATCCAGCGTGAGTACTACTCCCGGGCCGTCGAGCATCTCCAGACGCGGGAGCCGAATGCTCAGGTGACCCAGGTGGTGGACCTGTGGGGACGCACACTCGATGCCATCGAGTCGCAGGACTTCGCCAAGGTCGACACCGAAATCGACTGGGTCATCAAACGCAAGCTGTTCGAGCGGTATCAGGACCGCTACTCGATGGAACTTTCCGATCCCAAGATCGCTCAGCTCGATCTTGCGTACCACGACATCAAGCGTGGACGGGGAGTGTTCGACGTGCTGCAGCGCAAGGGTCTGGTCAAGCGAGTCACCGAGGACGAGCAGATCGACGAAGCGGTGAATCTGCCGCCGCAGACGACACGCGCGAAGCTGCGAGGTGAGTTCATCACCGCCGCCCAGGAAGCCGGACGCGACTTCACCGTCGACTGGGTACACCTGAAACTCAACGATCAGGCGCAGCGAACGGTGTTGTGCAAGGACCCGTTCCGTTCGGTCGACGAGCGCGTCGAGCGACTCATCGCATCGATGTAGTGCGAACGCGACTCGGCTGGAGGTCGGGTAGCGATCCAGGCAACTCGGGTCGCTACAGCTCCGGCGGGCGGTGAACAACTAGGCTCGACTGTCGTGGCCACCACCAAAGTCGAACGCCTGATGAACCTGGTCATCTGTCTGTTGTCGACGCGTCAGTTCCTGACCGCGGAGTGGATCCGCGAGAGCGTTGCCGGGTACGACGACTCGACGAGCCTCGAAGCGTTCAGCAGGATGTTCGAGCGTGACAAGAACGAACTGCGCGATCTCGGGGTTCCCCTCGAGACCGGCATCGCCACGCGGTTCGGTGGTGTCGAGGGTTATCGCATCAACCGAGATGCCTACGAGCTGCCGGACATCGATCTCACCAGCGAGGAATCGGCTGCGGTCGCGGTGGCCGTCAAACTGTGGGAATCACCGGAACTGACGTCCGCGGCCCAGAGTGCGCTGCTGAAGCTGCGCGCCGCAGGTATTCAGGTCGACCAGAACGAGTCGGCCGCTGCCGTCACGGCCGTTCCGGCGCGAACCCGAGGGTCCGAGCCCGCACTGGGTGCCCTGCTCGCGGCGATCGACGAGGGTAAGTCGGTGCGGTTCGAGCATCGACCCTCGTTGACCGAGCCGTTCGTCACCCGAACCGTCCAGCCGTGGGGCGTTGTGACGTTCCGGGGACGGTGGTACCTCGTGGGACACGACGTGGACCGAGACGACACCCGAACCTTCCGACTGTCCCGGATCGGCGACGACGTCAAAGCCTTCGGATCACCTCAGAGTGTCCGCAAGCCCGACGGTATCGATCTTCAGGACATCGTCCGCCGCGTCGCGGGCACGTCCTCGGTGTCGGGTACCGCGCGAGTGTGGCTTCAGGACGGTCGGGCGACGGAGCTGCGGAGGATGGGCACCGTGGTGGGGGAGCAGACGGTGGGGTCGCGCACCGGAACGGTCGTCGAGGTTCCGGTACGGTCCTGGGATTGGATTTCGCGGCTCATCGCCGGTCACGGTCCCGACGCGATGGTGTTGGCCCCGGCAGAGCTGCGGGCCGATGTCATCTCCACATTGCAGACTGCAGCCGAACTGGAGAACGAACGATGAGCGCGCGTCTGTCGGTGCGGTTGGCCCGCCTGCTCAACATGGTGCCCTTCTTCATGGCCAATCCGGGGTTGAGCGCCGAGGAGGCCGCTCGGGAACTGGGCGTGACCACCGCGACGCTGATGGCCGATCTCAATCAGCTCTGGATGTGCGGTCTGCCCGGATACGGACCGGGTGACCTCATCGATCTGTCGTTCTCGGAGGAGAGCATCGACGTCACCTTCTCCGCCGGGATCGACCGTCCGCTGCGGTTGACGTCCACCGAGGCCACAGCACTGTTGGTCGCACTTCGGTCGTTGACCTCGATGCCGGGGATGGTCGATCCGTCGGCCGCTCAGCGGGCGATCGCGAAGATCGAGACCGCGGCCGGGTCGGCGGCGGCGAATGTGCCGCTCTCGTCCGACCACGACACGGCCGACGCGGAGGAGGGTCCGGTGTCGAGCACCGTACGGTCTGCGCTCCGAGCCCGGCACGCACTCGAACTCACCTACTACTCGGCGTCGCGAGACGTGCTCACCGAGCGCATCGTCGATCCGATCAGGACCGTGGTGGTCGACGACAACAGCTATCTGCAGGCATGGTGTCGCGGTGCCGAGGGCGTTCGCCTGTTCAGATTCGATCGCATCGATTCGGCCACCGAACTCGACGAACCGTCGTCCCCGCCGGAGTCGGTGCAGGACGAGGACGCGTTCGAGATATTCAACGACGACCCCTCTCTGTCCCAGGCGCGGTTACGCGTCTCACCTGCGTTCACCTGGATCCTGGACTACTACCCGATGACGCAGGTAGCCGCCGATTCGGACGGGTCCATCGAGGTGACCATGCGTTTCGCGACGCTGCAGTGGATGACCCGGCTGACCCTCGGGTTCGGCGGTGGCGTCACCGTACTGGGACCTGAATCCTTGGTGAATTCCGTCCGCGATCGTGCGCGGTCCGCCCTGAATGCCTACGCGGAGCTCGACGCCACCGACACCGGTGGCGGCCTCGCAACATGAACGCGAGGTGAAGCGGTGCGCTCCGTTGCCGAGCGCACCGCCCGCCGTCGGGTACGCTCGATTCATCTGATCTCAGGAGGTTCACATGGGATTCACCAGTCCCTGGCACTGGGCCATCGTTGCGGTGGTCGTCATCATTCTGTTCGGTTCCAAGAAGCTGCCCGAGGCTGCGCGTGGACTCGGACGCTCGTTGCGCATCTTCAAGAGCGAGGTCAAGGAGATGCAGAACGACGGCAAATCCGACACCGATACCGCGACTGCACAGCAGCCGGCCGCACCCGCTCAGCTGCCCTCGCCGGCACCCGTGGCGCAGACCGAGACCACACCCCAGCACGACGCGAAGTCTGCCTGAGCGACGCCGCTCAGCACACCTTCGGTGCCGCGTCGGCACCGAAGGTTCACTGCTGTCGGTGACGGCCTCGTGCCGCCTGCCGACCGAAGAAGGCTGACCGTAGAACACCATGCGCATTCCGTTCGATCCACGGCGCAGTAAGCGTCGAGTCAATCCCGACGGCACGATGTCGTTGGTCGATCACCTGTACGAGCTGCGAACCCGGCTGCTCTGGTCGCTGCTGGCCATCGCGGTGACCACTGCATTCGGATTCTTCTGGTACTCACACACGATCTTCGGCGTCGAAAGCCTCGGCGATCTGCTTCGAGGCCCGTACTGCACCCTGGACCCGAGCCTGCGTGCGGATCTGAGCAACGACGATCAGTGCCGCCTGCTCGCCACCGGCCCGTTCGACCAGTTCCTGCTGCGGTTCAAGGTGGCGTTCACCGCAGGCGTAGTGCTCGCCTGCCCCATCTGGCTGTACCAGATCTGGGCGTTCATCACTCCCGGCCTGTACGCCAACGAACGCCGTTACGCAGTCTCCTTCGTCACCGGTGCCGCTGCGCTGTTCGTGACCGGAGCGATTCTGGCGTACTTCGTCGTCGCCAAGGGCTTGCACTTTCTGCTGTCGATCGGTGACAACGTCCAGATCACGGCACTGAGCGGCGATCAGTACTTCGGTTTTCTGATCAATCTTCTGATCATCTTCGGTGTCAGCTTCGAAATACCGCTGCTGGTCGTCGGTTTGAACTTCGTCGGTGTTCTCACCTACGAGCGCCTGAAGGCGTGGCGTCGCGGGTTGATCTTCGGACTGTTCGTGTTCGCGGCGATCGCAACGCCCGGACAGGATCCCTTCTCGATGCTGGCCTTGGCGTTGGCTCTGACGGTGCTCTTCGAGATGGCAGTGCAGATTGCGCGGATTCACGACAAGCGTAAGTTGCGCAAGAGAAGAGACGAATGGGGTGATGTGTCAGATGACGAAGCAACACGCATCGAAGGCGCAAGTTCTATCCAGGCCCCACACGCTGTCGCACCGACACCGCCGGTGGGCGGTATCGGCACTGCGACCCGAACACAGGCCCAGTACGACGACACGATCTGATGTGAGTCCCAGCGTCGGGGCGCGACCATGAGCGAGGCTGTTGTCGACACCCGGTCCAGGCCAGAACCCACTGAACTGCAACGATTTTCCGCGGAGTTGAGTTTTCCGTTGGACCGCTTCCAGGTGGATGCGTGCACTGCGTTGGAGAACGGTCACGGGGTGTTGGTCTGCGCCCCGACCGGCGCGGGCAAGACGGTGATCGGCGAGTTCGCGGTGCACCTGGCCCTCGCCGCCGGTCGCAAATGCTTCTACACCACCCCCATCAAGGCGCTCAGCAACCAGAAGTTCGCCGAGTTGACCGCGCGATACGGACGCGAGACGGTCGGCCTGTTGACCGGTGATTCGTCCATCAATCCGGATGCACCCATCGTCATCATGACGACCGAGGTGCTGCGCAACATGCTCTACGCATCCTCCGACGCACTGCGCGGGCTCTCGCACGTGGTGATGGACGAGGTGCACTACCTGGCGGATCGGTTCCGAGGAGCGGTCTGGGAAGAAGTGATCCTGCACCTGTCCGACGACGTGCGTCTGGTGAGCCTGTCCGCAACGGTCAGCAACGCCGAGGAGTTCGGCGCGTGGATGAGTACCGTTCGCGGCGACACCTCGGTCGTCGTGGACGAGAACCGTCCCGTTCCGCTCTCGCAGCACATCATGGTGGGCCGTCGGTTGTTCGATCTCTTCGACACCCGAGCACAGTCACCGGACGGCCACCAGAAGGTCGTCGTGGACCGAGACCTGGTGCGTCACGTCAAGCAGCGTCAGTCGCTGGACTCCATGGATCGGTGGCACGCACCGCACAGTCGAGGACGCGGAGGTCGAAGCGGGGGCGGCGGACGCGGCGGCCACCAGGGAGGCGGAGGTGCCAACCGTCCGCTGGCTCGTCCCGATGTGATCGCCAAACTGGACGAGGAAGGTCTGCTCCCGGCCATCACGTTCATCTTCAGTCGTGCAGGCTGTGACGGGGCCCTGACTCAGTGCATGCGTTCGCGGCTGGTTCTGACGACGCCTGAGCAGGCCGAGGAGATCAGGTACATCGTCGAGAAGCACACCTCCGAACTTCCGCGCGAGGATCTGGAAGTGCTCGGCTTCTGGGAATGGCGAGATGCGCTCGAACGCGGGTTCGCCGCGCACCACGCCGGAATGCTGCCGGTCTTCCGTCACACCGTCGAGGAGCTGTTCGTCAAGGGATTGGTCAGAGCTGTGTTCGCCACCGAAACTCTGGCTCTCGGAATCAATATGCCTGCCCGAACCGTGGTGCTCGAAAAGCTGGTCAAGTTCAACGGTGAGACGCACGCGGAGCTGACACCGGGGGAGTACACCCAGCTGACCGGCCGGGCCGGGCGACGCGGCATCGACGTCGAGGGTCACGCGGTGGTGCTGTGGCAGCCCGGTACCGAACCGACCGAGGTGGCCGGACTCGCGTCGACGCGAACGTTTCCCCTCCGGAGCTCCTTCGCGCCCGCCTACAACATGTCGATCAATCTGATCGAACAGTTCGGGGCAGCGGATTCACGGCAGTTGCTCGAACGGTCCTTCGCTCAGTTCCAGGCCGACCGGTCCGTCGTCGGCATGGTCCGCGGTATCGAGAAGAACATGAAGACGTTGGAGGCGCTCGGCGCAACGCTCGGTGGCCCCGACGGGGAGTACTTCGAGTACGCGCGACTGCGCGAGCGTCTGAAGGATCGAGAGAAGACCCTCGAGCGTCAGAACAGGTCCGATCGGCGGGACAAAGCCGTCGACTCGTTGCGTGCGTTGCGCCGCGGCGACGTGATCTCGGTGCCGTCCGGACGGCGCAGCGGACTGGCAGTGGTACTCGAACCGGACGACGATCGCGGCGATCCGCGGCCGCTCGTGCTGACCGAGGACAAATGGGCCGGTCGTCTGTCCGCTGCCGATTTCCCTACGCCGGCAACACCTCTCGGCTCCATGCGATTGCCACGGTTCGTCGATCACCGCACCGCCAAGACCCGTCGGGATCTGGCGGCGGCGTTGGTCACCCGCGGCATATCCCAGCCCTCCGATCGAGTGGGACGAAAGTCGACCGCCGCCGACGACAAGGAGTTGGCAACCCTGCGGCGGGCCATCCGCTCGCATCCGGTGCACAGCCGGCCGGATCGCGAGGAACTCTCTCGAACCGGCGAACGCTACAACCGGCTGGCCCGGGAAACCGAGTCGATGCGGCAGAAGGTGTCGGCCACCACGAACTCGTTGGCCCGAACGTTCGACCGCATTCTGGCCTTGCTGGCGGACCGCGGCTACGTGACCCCGGGCAAGGATCCCAAGGTGACCGACGACGGTGCTCGATTGAGCCGGATCTACTCCGAATCCGATCTTCTGGTCGCGGAATGCCTCCGAGGCGGACTGTGGCAGGGCTTGTCGGCCGCAGAGTTGGCAGCAGTGGTCTCGGCCGTGGTCTACGAGTCCCGCTCCGAGGGAGACATCACCCCGCACGGCCCGACCGGACCCATCAGGCACGCGTTGACCGAGACCGTGCGTGTGTGGCACGAGCTGCGGGCCGACGAGGTTCGGCACAAACTGCCACCGACCAGAGAGCCGGACATGGGCTTCGTCAAAGCGATCTACAAGTGGGCTTCCGACCATTCACTCGTCGACGCACTGGTCGCGGCAGGCGACAACGGCAAGGCGCTGTCCGGTGGCGACTTCGTCCGATGGTGTCGGCAGGTCATCGACCTGCTCGACCAGGTGCGGCTCGCCGCTCCCGAACCCGAGCTGTCGCGAACCGCCGCCCGTGCCGTCGCCGCGCTGCGACAAGGAGTGGTGGCCGTCGATGCCGCGTGACCGATGCTGCGTGACCGGCGCTGCGTGACGGGCCGAAACCGGACTGCCGGGTCGGTACAGCGGACGCAGCGGCAAGCGGGATACTGTACCCCCGACGGATTCGAGATTTCAGTGGAGGCGAGATGAGCGGCCCATACGGTCCGACCGACCCCGACAACAGTTGGTCACGAACGCCGGACCAGGACGGTGCCGCAAAGGACGGGCAGGAAGCTTCCACCGGCGAAGCTGCGGCGACATCCGAATCGCAGACTCCGACTCCGTCGGCGTGGGGACAGTACGCGCCGCCCACCGGCACCCCGACCACGCAGTACGGCGAACCTTCCGGAGGCGCGTACGGCCAGTCTCCCCAGGGGCAAACTCCCCCGGGGCAATACCCTCAGGGCGCGTATCCCCAGGGGCAATACCCCCAGGGCGCGTATCCGGCCGGGCCCTACCCGCAGCAGGGTCAGAATCCTCAGGTTCAGGGTCCGCAGGGGCAGTACCCGCAGGGCTACAACCCGCAGAATCCGACCGCACAGAATCCGACCGCGCAATACCCGGCGGGACAGCCGTACGGGGCACCGTATCCGGGGACCGGACAGCAGCCTGCCGGCGACGCCGCCTACAAAAATCCCTACGCACCACAACAATTCGGTGGCAGTGGGCAGTACGGTGCCGGCCAGTACGGTCAGCAGCCTCCCTTCGCGGGCGGGCAGAATCCGAATCAGCAGTATCCCGGTCAGCACTATCCCGGACAGCAGTATCCGGGCCAGTACCCCGGGCAGTACCCGGGCCAGCAGCCAAGTCCCGGTCGCAGTGGCGCGCAGTCCAAGAAGCCGCTGATCATCGCGGGCTCCGTCATCGCCGTCGTGGCCGTGGTCGCGGCAGTGCTGTACTTCGCGTTCGGGCGCACGACCACCCTCGATACGACGGCCGCTCAGGACGGTATTCGCACGGTGTTGACCGAGTCCTACGGTGCCACGAACGTCTCGGGGGTGTCGTGCCCGCAGAACATCGAAGTCAAGGCCGGCACCAGCGTCGATTGCACGCTGACGGTCGACGGGGCGTTCAAGAAGGTGACGTTGACGTTCCTCAACGACGACGCCGACTACGAGGTCTCACTCCCGAAATAGCCCCGGTCAATTCTGCGACGCCGTGGCCGCCATCGCCGAGACGAGGCGGTCCACGGCGTTTCTGATTCCCAGGGTCTCCGCGAGCTTGTCGAGTGCCTCGAGATCTGCCGGTTCCGCCGGAATCTCGTCCGACCTCGACAGAACGACGTCGGCATCGGTGACGACCCGCACCACCGGCAGTGCCGCATCGAGGTAGTCGCTGGCGTTGGCCAGCTTCGCCCGAATTCCCTTGGCCATGTCCGACTCCGGATCGAGTGCCGCTGCACGCAGGGCCGCAACGGACTCGTACTGCAGCATGAGCGTGGAGGCCGTCTTCTCGCCGACACCCTTGACACCCGGTAGCCCGTCCGACGCATCGCCGCGCAGAAGCGCCAATTCCGCGTAGGCCGCTCCCGCACGGTGCAACGGGACGCCGTACCGCTCGGCCACCTCGACCGGGCCGAAGAGTTCGGCCTTGGCCAAGCCTCGACCCACGTACAGCACCCGTACCTCGTTCGGTTCGTCCGCCGCCACCTGCAACAGATCTCGGTCGCCGCTGACCACGACGACGGGATCGCGTCGTTCCTGTGCAGCCAAGGTTCCGAGCACGTCGTCGGCCTCGAGGCCGTCGGCCCCCGCGGTGGCAATTCCCAACGCCGCCAGGACGTCCATGATCATGTCCACCTGTGGCGTCAGGGTCTCGGGAACCTCTTCGCTCTCGGCCACATCCGGCGCGGCGTCGGCAACCCGGTGCGCCTTGTACGAGGGAACGAGGTCCACTCGGAACTGTGGACGCCAGTCGAGGTCGAGGCATACAGCCAATCGGCTCGGTTCGGTTCGCGTGATCAGGGCCGAGATCATGTCGAGGAAACCTCGCACGGCATTGACGGGACGGCCGTCGGGCGCCGTAATCGACTCGGGCAGAGCGTAGTAGGCCCTGAACCACAGGCTCGCGCCGTCGAGGAGCAGCAACGGCGACTTTCCGGGGGTGGTCATGGGGCTCATCTTGCCGTACGGCACTAGCCTGAAGGTATGAGTGTCGATTCTTCTCGTTTTCCCAGCGATGTCTACGCCTCCAGGCTCGCGCGCGCGGCCCGCCTGACGTCGGACGCAGGCTTGGACGCCCTGCTGATCACTCCGGGCCCGGATCTGCAGTATCTGATCGGGTCCACGGCCAGCTCGTTCGAGCGTCTCATCGCGTTGGTGGTGCCGGCCGACGGCAGCACTCCCAGCATCGTCGTGCCGCGGCTCGAACTCGCCGCGCTGGGTGACTCCGCCGCCGAGGACCTGTCACTGACGCTCGTCGATTGGGTGGACGGCGTCGATCCGTACGCGCTCGTGGCTGCGGCCGTGCCGGCCGGCAGCAAGACCGCTGTCGCCGACGCAATGCCCGCCCTGCACTTCGTGCCGCTGGCAACGATTTTCGGGACCGTGCCGGTACTGGCGACAGACGTTCTGCGCCAGCTGCGTATGATCAAGGACGACGCCGAGATCGATGCTCTGCGTCGAGCCGGTCATGCCATCGACCGGGTTCACGCCCGGATGGGCGAGTGGCTCCGAGTGGGCCGAACCGAAGCCCAGATCGCGGCAGACATCGCGACGGCGATCGTCGAGGAAGGCCATACCGCACCGGAATTCATCATTGTCGGCTCCGGTCCGCACGGTGCCGATCCGCACCACGAGGTCTCCGATCGTGTCGTCGAGGCCGGCGACGTGGTCGTCGTCGACATCGGTGGACCCGTTGCGCCGGGATACAACTCGGACTCCACTCGCACCTACAGTCTCGGCGAGCCTTCGGCCGAGGTCGCTACCCGGTACGCGGTACTGGAGCGAGCTCAGCAGGCCGCAGTCGACGCTGTGTCGCCGGGAGTCAGCGCGGAGTCCATCGACGCAGCCGCACGCGAGGTGTTGGTCGAAGCCGGTCTGGGAGAGGCTTTCCTGCACCGCACCGGACACGGTATCGGCCTGTCGGTGCACGAGGAGCCGTACATCGTGGCGGGCAACGACATCACTCTCACCGAGGGAATGGCGTTCAGCATCGAACCGGGCATCTATTTCCGTGGGCAGTGGGGTGCCAGGATCGAGGACATCGTCGTCGTGACGGCGAACGGGTGCGAATCGGTCAACCTCCGCCCCCACGGTCTCGCCGTGCTGCCGGTGTGACCGACGGCCGCCAAGTAGAGTTCGTCTCCGTCGTCAGGACGAATCCGATTGTGGCCGAGGTACTTCGGCGTGCGCCGCAGCTCGGGCTCTCGGGTTGGTACCTGACGGCGGGCGGTCTGTTCCAAACCGTGTGGAATCACCTCGCCGACCGAGATCTCGGGGCCGGAATTCGCGACTACGACTTCTTCTACTTCGACGACACGGATCTGTCGTACGCCGCCGAGAACGACGTGATCGAGACCGCGGCCGACGTGTTCGCCGACCTCGGGGTCGACGTCGAAGTGCGTAATCAAGCGCGTGTACACCTGTGGTACGAGCAGCATTTCGGAGCGACGTTGGCTCCGTACCGAAGCTCCGAGGATGCCATCGACCACTTCGTGTCGACCACGTGCTGTTTCGGAATCACCGTGGACTCCCACGGTATGGACCGCGTCTATGCCCCACACGGCTTCGAAGACCTGTTCGCCGGGATCGTCCGGCCGAATCCGCGATTACCGATGCGGCACGTCTACGAGGCGAAGGCCGCGCGGTGGACCACCGAATGGCCGAACCTGACCGTTCTACCCTGGCCGACGGACGACTAGCGTCGCAGCAGCGAGCGGCTGCCCAGTACCCGCCGCACCGCTATCTCGACGACGACGCGGGTCGGATTCTCCCGCGGCACTCGATAGCGTCGGGCATAGCGGTTCTCCGCATCGGCGACCGACTCGTGGTCGTCGCGAACGGTGGCCGGACCCTCCAACGTCAGCCAGCGGGCACCGTCGATCTGGGTGACGGCGGCGTAGGCACCGCGGCCGGCGTTGATCGCCTTCTGCGACACGTTGTTGGTGATGACACGGGCGACGTGCGCGTCCGCGTCGTAGGTGAACCCGACGGCGACGACATGGGGCGTGCCGTCCGGACGCAACGTCGTCAGCGTGGCGAGGTGCCGTTCGGTGAGGAATTCGATCGCCTCGTCGGTGAGGGCAGTCGCGTCAGCGGGGGTAGCGGCCATGACTCGACTGTAGTGACGTGCCCCGACTGCCATGAGCGGGGCTCGATCGGAGAGACTGTTCGGCGTGAGCAGACGATCTGAACCCGCCTCGGGAACGTTGTTGTTGCTCGGCGGCCGAAGCGAGATCGGTCTCGAGGTCGCCACTCGGCTGGCACCGGGACGAACTGTCGTACTGGCCGCTCGACGCAGTTCCGACCTGGCGACGCAAAGGTCACGTGTGCTGCAGGCAGGCGCGACGACCGTCGATGCGGTCGAGTTCGACGCGAACGCCATGGACACCCACGAGGAACTCCTGCGCTCCGTCGTGGAACGGCACGGGCCCATCGGAATCGTGGTGTTGGCGTTCGGGATTCTGGGGGATCAGACGCGCGCCGAGGACGACGCGGCGCATGCGCTGGAGGTGATCACGACCGACTTCCTGGCCCAGGTTTCCGTCCTCACCCACGCCGCGAAGGTACTGCGGGCGCAGAAGAGCGGCGATCTGGTGGTCTTCTCGTCCGTCGCGGGTGTCCGGGTGAGGCGGGCCAACTACGTCTACGGCTCGGCCAAAGCGGGTCTGGACGGCTTCGCCAGCGGACTGAGCGATTCCCTGCACGGCAGCGGCGTTCATCTGTTGCTCGCGCGCCCAGGGTTCGTCATCGGTTCGATGACAGAGGGCATGGACCCGGCACCGATGTCCAGCACACCCGATCAGGTGGCCGCCGCGGTGGTGGCTGCGCTGCGCAGCCGGAAGTCGACGGTGTGGATCCCCGGCACTCTTCGGCCGGTGTTCTTCGCGATGAGACTGCTTCCGCAATGGCTGTGGCGCAGGATGCCGCGCTGATGGCGGAGCCCAACCCTCACCCCATCGCAGTGGTGGGAATCGGCGCGGACGGTTGGGACGGACTGTCTGCCGTCTCACGTGTCGTGGTCGAGCAGGCTGATGTCGTCTTCGGGTCGGCGAGGCAGCTTGCCGGCGTGGTGGACAGGTGCGCCGACACTCGTGCGTGGCCCAGTCCGTTGCTGCCGAGCCTGCGGCCCATGATCGACTCCTGTGACGGCCGGACCGTGTGTGTGCTGGCCAGTGGCGACCCGATGTTTCACGGTATCGGTGTGAGCCTGGCTCGCGAATTCGGCGCCGAACGTCTGAGGGTGTATCCCGCACCGTCGTCGGTTTCGCTCGCCTGTGCGCGTCTGGGCTGGTCGCTCGCGCACACCACGACGGTGTCGCTGGTGAACAACCCGGTCGAGACCGTACTCCCGGAACTCGGCCACGGTCGTCGACTTCTCGTACTGAGCCGAGGCAGCTCGACACCGGGTGACGTGTGTGCGCTCCTGCGTGACAACGGTTTCGGTACCAGCACGGTGAGTGTGCTCGAACAACTCGGCGGCCCGGCCGAACGAGTCACCCGGGGGACGGCATCGGACTCGACGTTCGCCGACGCCGACCCGCTGAACGTCGTCGCGCTCGAATGCGTTCGAGATCGCAGCGCCATCAGACTCACTCGCGTTCCGGGCCTGCCCGATTCGCAGTACACCGGCGACGGTCAGATGACCAAGCAGGAAGTGCGCGCATTGACGCTGTGCGCGTTGGCGCCCGGACCCGGGGAGGTCCTGTGGGACGTCGGCGGGGGCTCGGGGACGATCGCCATCGAATGGATGCGCACCGATCCATCTTGTCGGGCAGTGACATTCGAGTCGTCCGCGGATCGTCGACACCAGATCGCGACCAACGCACAACGGCTCGGGGTGCCCGGGCTGGCCGTGCTCGGCACTGCGCCCGGAGCTTTCGACGAGGTCCCCGGCAGTGCAGGCGTTCCGGACGCGGTGTTCGTCGGCGGCGGGGCGACCGAGCCGGGCATGATCGAGCGGTGCTGGGCGGCCGTGCGTCCCGGTGGCCGATTGGTCGCCAATTCGGTGACCGCAGAATCGGATTCACTGCTGCTCTCGGCAGCTGCACGATACGGCGGCAGGCTGCGCCGGTTCCAGATCTACCGGGGTGAGCCGTTGGGCTCCTTCACCACCTGGCGACCACAACTGCCGGTCACTCAGTGGTGCGTGACGAAACCCTGGGGTGCGCCCGACGGGGCGGATGCGGACGAGCAGTGAAGGTCCTACTCCTGGGCGGCACGTCCGAATCCAGGCAACTCGCGGCCGCCGTGGCCGGCGTGCCCGGGATCGAGTTGATCACCTCGCTGGCCGGGCGCGTCGCCGAGCCGGCGCCGGTGTCGGGCCATACCAGGATCGGCGGTTTCGGCGGTGCCGACGCATTGGCACAGTGGATTCGAGACAACGCCGTCGACGCACTGGTCGACGCGACGCATCCGTTTGCCGCCACCATCACCGCGCATGCCGACTACGCTGCTCGGACAACCGGTGTCGCTCATCTCGTGCTGACCCGGCCACCGTGGATCGCGTCGACGGACGACCAGTGGACCACCGTGGCATCCCTACCCGAGGCGGCCGCATCGATAGAACCGGGTAGTCGGGTGTTCCTCACCATCGGCAGGCAAGGCGTTCACCATTTCGCCGGAGTCGCCGATGCGTGGTTCCTGATCCGTTCGATAGATCCACCGACCGGTGCCGTTCCCCCTCACGCCACCCTCGAGCTCGGCCGCGGGCCGTTCGACCTCGCGCACGAGTCGGCAATGCTCGCGGACAACCGAATAGACCTGCTGGTCACCAAGAACAGCGGCGGCACGATGACCCGCGCCAAGCTCGACGCGGCGCGATCGGCCTCGATTCCCGTTCTGATGATCTCGCGACCCACCGTCGACATCTCGGCATCGACGGTCGACGAGGTCGATGCCGCCGCTCGGTGGTTGATCGAACGCCTACGCGTCACTCACTGACGGGTAGCGCCGCGACGTGAACACTTTGGGACCGCTTCCGGTCTCCACCACCGTCGTCATCGAGGAGCCGATGATGAGCAGGCACCGCATGTCGATCGACTCGGGATCGAGTTCCCCGAGGGTCACGGTGCGCACCGATTCCTGCGCACTGCCTACCGCGCGCCCGATCACCACCGGCGTCGCCGGTGAACGATGTTCGAGCAGAACATCTTTCATGGCCGCGACCTGCCAGGTGCGAGTCTTGGACGCCGGGTTGTAGATCGCGATCGCCATGTCGGCTTCGGCCACTGCCGAGAGCCGTCGGGCCACCACGTCCCAGGGCTTGAGTCGATCGGAAAGGGAGATGACGGCGTAGTCGTGTCCGAGCGGCGCGCCGACGCGGCTGGCAACAGCATTGGCTGCCGTCATTCCCGGGACCACCCGTACCGGTACCGAATTCCACTGCTGTTCTGCTGCAACCTCGATGACCGCTGTCGCCATCGCGAACACGCCCGGATCACCCGAGGACACCACAGCGACGCGGCGACCCTGTTTGGCGAGGTCGAGGGCGAATGCCGCGCGCTCGGATTCGACCTTGTTGTCGCTCGCATGCCGAATCTGGCCGGGTCGCTGAGGAACTCGATCGATGTAGGTGATGTATCCGACCAGATCGGTCGCTGCTGCGAGTTCGGCTCGCACTTCGTCCGTCGTCCACACGTCGTCGCCCGGACCGAGACCGACCACGACCACTTCGCCCGTACTGGTGGGAAGTTCGGTTCGATTCGACGGACTCGGCACGACGATCATCGAGAAGTACGGCACGTTGTCCGCGTCGGCGGCATCGAGGACGCGTTGCTCGGCTGTACTGGCCCGCTCGACGTACCGCGCTTCGTCGAGCCTGCCGGATCGTTCCAGTGCATCGAGCACGGTCGGATAGGTTCGACCGAGTTTCATGATGACCGCGGCGTCGGTGCCGCGGAGTCGGCGAGTGAGTTCGTTCACCGGCAAGGTGCCGGGGAGGACGGTGAACACCTCGTCGCGCTCCACCAGTGGAGTCGCCAGCGCGGCCGATGCAGCACTCACCGAGGTCACGCCGGGAACCACCTCGACCTCGAACCGGTGTGCCAGGCGTTTGTGCATGTGCATGTACGAGCTGTAGAACAGTGGATCGCCCTCGGCCAGAAGCACAACCGATCGGCCGGCGTCGAGATGAGCGGCGAGCCGTGCGGCAGCGGACTCGTAGAACTCGTCGATGGCACCCTGGTACCCACCGGGATGAGCCGTCGCCTCGGTGGTCACCGGATACACCAGGTGTTCTTCGATCTGCCCGTCGCGCATGTAACCGGCCGCGAGGGCACGCGAGATGCTGCGACCGTGCCGAGCACTGTGGAACGCGACGACATCGGCCTCGCCGATCACGCGAGCGGCCTTGACGGTCAACAACTCCGGGTCGCCCGGGCCGACGCCCACTCCCCACAACTTTCCGCTGGAGCTCATTCTTGTTCGCTCGCAATGGCATTGACCGCGGCGACGGTGATGGGGCTGCCACCGCGTCTGCCCCGGACGACCAGATATTCCACGCCGAGGTCGGCGGCTATCAGATCTTCCTTCGACTCCGCCGCGCCGATGAATCCGACCGGGCCGCCGACGATGGCTGCGGGCTTCGGAGCTCCGGCCGCGAGCATTTCCATCAGGTGGAACAGGGCGGTCGGCGCGTTTCCGATCGCGACGACGGCACCGCCCAGCTTGTCACCCCACAACTCCAGCGCGGCAGCGGTTCTCGTGGTGCCCATACTCCGAGCCAAATCCGGCACCCGAGGATCGGACAGGGTGCACAGCACCTCGTTGTCGGCCGGCAGACGGCGACGAGTGATACCGGCGGCAACCATGTTGGCGTCGCACAACACGGGTGCCCCTGCGCGCAGGGCAGTTCGGGCGGACTCCACCACGTCGGGCGTGAAGCCGATCGTCTCGGTCAGGTCGATCTCACCGACAGCGTGAATCATGCGCACGACGACCTGGGCGACGTCCGGGGTGAACCGAGACAGATCCGCTTCGGCACGGATGGTTGCGAAAGACTGGCGGTAGATCTCCGCGCCGTCACGGATGTAGTCGTGCATGCGTGTCACGATAGGGGAGAGGGCCCCCTCAGCCGGAAGCCGGTCTCCAGGTGCTCAGGACACCTGGTAGCCGATTCCCGTCGCGATGACGTCGGTCACCTCGCCTTTGGGTCGGCCGCATCGACGCTCGCAACCGGACCAATGCTGCCGCTCGTCCCGTGGCGTCATCCGCGCATCGACCGCGGCCGCGAGGTCGGCTCGGACGTCGGCGAGGGACTTCTCGCAACCGGGCGATCCGGTGCAGGCACTGACTCGGATCCACGGTGACGCGGCGTCGAAGATCAGGCCCATGGGTGCGAGAACTCGAACGACCTGTTCGGCCGGTTCCTCGTCCAGATCACCCACGATCAGCGATCGCCACGGCGTCACGATCAGCGGACGATCGACGGCCGCGAGGAATTCGGCCAACCGCGCGCCGAGGACGCCGTTGGCCAGACCTGCGCCGAGCGCAACGTGGCCATCGTCCTGATCGAGCCAGCCGATCGGTGGCACCTCGACCGGCGCGGGCATGGCCAGTACCGGTCCGGCCTGGAACCCGAGCACGTCGACGATGCGCTCGGCACCGCCGTCCAGTTCCGCCAGTCGCCATTCCTTGTTTCGCAACCGGACGAAGGCATCCGCGCAGTCGAGCAGAGTCGAGACCACGTGCTCGCGGTCGACGCGTACACCGCTGTCGCGCCCTGCCAACAGCACTGCGAACGACCCGTCGGCCTGGGCGTACACCCCGAAGTCGGGTTCGAGTCCGCACAGATCCCCGCGGCCGTCGTCCAGGGCGAACAATGTCCGGCCGGGCAGTCCGGCGAGCTCGGGGCGAGCGCACACGGCAGCGTCGAGCTCACCGACGAGACCGCGGACGTCGGTGAGTCCGCCGACCCGGCCCGACAGCGGCGAGGCGAGGATGTTGCGCACGCGCTCGTGCGTCGGAGACGGCAGCAACCCGGCCGCGGCCAACCTGTTCGCGAGCTCGTCCGGGTCCGAGACCGCACGAACCTGGATGTTGCCCCTCGACGTGAGTTCGAGCGAGCCGTCACCGAGCTCGGCCGCGGCCTCGGCCAGGACCTGCATCTGATCCGGCAGCACGAGGCCGCCCGGGAGCCGGATTCTGGCCAACGGACCGTCCGCCGCGCGGTGCGTCGACAGAGCTCCGGGGCAGCCGTCGGGCACGGACCTACTGGGCGAACTCATGTTCACCAGGCTACAAGTGCGACGGGTGGCCCGATCTCGTCCCGGCACCGGTAGCATTCGATGTTCACGGCTCCGGCCGAGAGGAAACCGGTGAAATCCCGGTACGGTCGCGCCACCGTGACCGCCCTGTAGTTCGTCGAGAACAGCTCGTCGGGAATGGTTCTCGGGACCTGTTCTCGAGGATCGTGCCTTCGGGACGGGGCGGAAGTCGGACCCTCTCACCGACGAGCTAGGACGATTCACCGATCCAGGGGCGCGAAACCCCGAGGAGGGCGTTACCCGTGTTTCTGTTGCTGTCCACATCGGACACCGATCTGCTCAGTGCCCGCGCCAGTGGGGCCGATTTCACGTGGGGCAACCCGTCCCGCCTGCTGGCGGAAGACATCCCGTCGATGGCCGAATCGGCCGAGCTGATCATCGTCCGCATTCTCGGATCGCGTCGCTCGTGGGAGTCGGGAATCGAGGCCGTCCTGGCCACCGGTTTGCCCGTGGTCGTGCTGGGCGGCGAACAGGCCCCGGATGCGGATCTGATGGAGATCTCCACGGTGCCCGCCAACGTCGCCGCCCAAGCGCACAACTATCTGGCCGAGGGCGGCTCGGGCAATTTGCGGCAGCTGTACAACTTTCTGTCCGACACGGTGCTCCTCACCGGTCACGGTTTCGATGCCCCTCGACACCTGCCGACGTGGGGCCACCTCGAGCGGAACTCCGACCAGCACTCCGACGGCCCGACGGTGGCGATTCTGTACTACCGCGCTCAGCATCTCGCCGGAAATACCACCTACATCGATGCCCTCGCCGCCGCAGTCGAGAACGCCGGGGCGAACGCACTGCCCATCTACTGTGCGTCACTGCGTACGGCGGAAGCCGACCTGCTGGAGACGCTGAAGTCGGCGGATGCCTTGATCGTGACCGTGCTGGCTGCGGGCGGCACCAAACCCGCCGGCGCTTCGGCAGGCGGCGACGACGAAGCCTGGGATGTCGCCGAGCTCGCCGCCCTCGACGTTCCGATCCTGCAGGGTCTGTGCCTGACGAGTTCCCGCGCGACGTGGTCCGAGAACGACGACGGACTCTCGCCCCTCGACGTGGCCACGCAGGTCGCTGTCCCGGAATTCGACGGCCGCCTCATCACGGTTCCGTTCTCGTTCAAGGAGATCGACGACGACGGCCTGACCACGTACGTTCCGGACCACGAGCGAGCAGCACGCGTCGCCGGCATCGCCGTCCGCCATGCGCGGCTCCGACACATCCCGGCCGCCGACCGACGAATCGCCCTGATGTTCTCGGCGTATCCCACCAAACATGCCCGCATCGGCAATGCCGTCGGCCTCGACACTCCCGCCAGCGCGATCGCGTTGATGTCGGACATGCGTGAGGCCGGTTACGACCTCGGACCGCTCGAGGGCCCGGATTCGGTGCCCGGTCTGGCGGCCCGAGACGGCGACGCACTGATCCACGCCTTGATCGCCCGTGGCGGTCAGGACCCCAACTGGCTCACCGACGCCCAGCTCGAGGGCAATCCCATTCGCATTTCGGCGGCCCGGTACCGCACCTGGTTCGAGCAGCTTCCCGACGACCTCCGCGAGGGCGTGATCGAACATTGGGGACCGGCACCGGGTGATCTCTACGTCGATCGTTCCGCTGATCCCGACGGTGAGATCGTCATCGCAGCAATGCAATTCGGCAATGTGGTCATCATGGTTCAGCCGCCGCGCGGATTCGGTGAGAAGCCCGTTGCGATCTACCACGACCCGGATCTGCCGCCGAGCCATCACTATTTGGCCGCCTACCGGTGGATCTCCGCAGCCCGCGAGGACGGCGGCTTCGGGGCCGACGCGATGGTTCATCTCGGTAAGCACGGCAACCTGGAATGGCTCCCCGGCAAGACCCTCGGCATGTCCGCCTCCTGCGGCACCGACGCTGCACTGGGCGACTTGCCGCTGATCTATCCCTTCCTGGTCAACGATCCGGGGGAGGGCACACAGGCCAAGCGGCGAGCCCACGCCACTCTCGTCGATCACCTCATCCCGCCGATGGCGCGAGCGGAGAGCTACGGAGACATCTCTCGGCTCGAACAGCTGCTGGACGAACACGCGAACATCTCGGCTCTCGATCCGGCCAAGCTACCGGCCATTCGCCAGCAGATCTGGACACTGATGACCGCGGCACAGATGCACAAGGACCTCGGACTCGACGAGCGTCCCGACGAGGAAGTGTTCGACGACATGCTGCTGCACGTCGACGGATGGCTGTGCGAGATCAAGGACGTGCAGATCCGCGACGGGCTGCACATCCTGGGCCAGGAGCCCGTCGGCGATGCCGAGGTCGAGTTGGTGCTGGCGATGCTGCGCGCTCGGCAGATGTGGGGCGGCGAGCAGACGGTGCCCGGTCTACGCGAAGCTCTCGGGCTCAGCGAGGACGGCGACGAGGAACGCACGCGCGTCGACAGCATCGAGGCCGTCGCGCACGGACTGGTCGCGGCAATGCAAGCGACGCAGTGGAATCCGGCCGAGGCCGAGCGGGTTGCGGGCGAACACGGTGACGTGGTCGCAGAGATTCTGAGGTTCGCCGCCGCCGAGGTGGTACCGCGTCTACGCGGAACTTCCCGCGAGATCGAGCAGGTGTTGCACGCTCTCGACGGCGGGTTCATCGCGGCGGGTCCGAGCGGATCACCGCTGCGCGGCCTGATCAACGTGCTTCCTACCGGCCGCAATTTCTACTCGGTCGACCCGAAGGCCGTGCCGTCGAAACTGGCGTGGGAGACCGGTCAGGCGATGGCAGAATCCTTGCTCGCACGCTACCGCCAGGATCACGGCGAGTGGCCGAAATCCGTCGGTCTCTCGGTGTGGGGCACCTCGGCCATGCGCACCTCGGGCGACGACATCGCCGAGGTGTTCGCTCTGCTCGGAGTCTCCCCGGTGTGGGACGAGGCCTCGCGCCGGGTGACGCGCCTCGAGGTGATCGACCTCGACGAGCTCGGCCGCCCTCGCATCGATGTGACGGTTCGGATCAGTGGATTCTTCCGTGACGCGTTTCCGCACGTGCTCGCCCTTCTCGACGACGCGGTTCGGATGGTGGCTGCGTTGGACGAGGAGCCCGAGCAGAACTACGTCCGTGCACACGCGCAGGCCGATCTGGCCGAACACGGTGACGAACGACGTTCTACGACACGCATTTTCGGGTCGAAGCCAGGAACGTACGGTGCCGGGTTGCTTCAGCTGATCGACAGCAAGACGTGGCGCAGCGACGACGACCTCGCTCAGGTGTACACCACCTGGGGCGGCTTCGCCTACGGCCGCGGACTCGACGGAGTACCCGCGTCGGACGACATGCGCACTGCGTACAAGCGTATTGCCGTGGCCGCCAAGAACACCGATACACGTGAGCACGACATCGCCGATTCCGACGACTACTTCCAGTACCACGGAGGCATGGTCGCGACGGTGCGCGCGCTGACCGGAAAGTCGCCCGAGGCATACATCGGTGACAGCACGCGGCCGGAATCGGTTCGCACGCGCACACTCTCGGAAGAAACCGCCCGCGTCTTCCGCGCTCGGGTCGTCAACCCTCGGTGGCTCGAAGCCATGCGCAGGCACGGCTACAAGGGTGCGTTCGAGATGGCGGCGACCGTGGACTACCTGTTCGGTTACGACGCCACCACCGATGTGGTGCAGGACTGGATGTACGAGAAGTTGGCCGAGACCTATGTGCTCGACGAGCAGAACCAGAAGTTCATGCAACAGTCCAATCCCTGGGCACTGCACGGTATTGCCGAACGACTGCTCGAGGCCGCGGAGCGCAAGATGTGGGCCGAGCCGGACAAGCAGGTTCTCGACGGCTTGCGCCAGGTGTACCTGGAAACCGAAGGTGAGCTCGAGGGGGAGTAGCGACGTACCCTTCTCGGTATGACTGCCACCTTCGAGGACATTGCCAAGGGCAAGTACGTACTGCTGACGACGTTCAAGAAGGACGGCACCGCCGTACCGACCCCGCTCTGGGGTGCGCTCGACGGTGATCGTCTGCTCGTGTGGACGGTGTCGGATTCGTGGAAGGTCAAGCGCATTCGCCGTAACTCGAAGGTTCTGCTCGCACCGTGCGACATGCGCGGCAAACCCCAGGGTGACGCAGTCGACGCGACAGCCGAGATCCTCGATGCAGCCGGCACCGAGAAAGCGCGCGCGGCGATAGTGTCGAAGTACGGCATCCTGGGCTGGCTCACCGTGAAGGGCAGCGTTCTTCGAAGGGGCAAGAGCGGCTCGGTCGGGCTCGCGATCACTCCCGCGTAACCGGTCTGCACGACGACACCATCGTTGGTATGCGCAGTTCCGAATGCTTCATGAGGCGGCTTCCCCTGCTGCCGGAACGGAGCACCACGTGCCTATTGCAGTGACCGATTACAACCATGTCCGACTCACCGTCAGTGACATCGACCGATCCCGATCGTTCTACGACTCGGTGTTCGGCTTCGAGGTCGCCTACGCCTGGGATCCCGACGCGGACGAGGAGACCAAACAAGCCCTGTGGTTCCTCTTCGGCGGCGTGATCTACAAGTTCGGCGGGGGTTTGCTCGGTCTGCGCCCGGTCGCGCCGAGCGACGACACCTTCGCCGAAGATCGTTGCGGGCTGGACCACCTCAGCTTCACCGTCGATACCCGTGCCGCGCTCGAGGATGCAGTCAAGACGCTCGATGAGCTCGGCATCGCGCACGAGGGCATCAAGGACGCAGGGCCCGGACTGTCCATCGTGGAGTTCCGCGACCCCGACAACATCGCGCTCGAGCTGTCCGGACCCGACAAGTAACGGTCGGACGCAGGGCCTGCGGGAAAGACCCCGCAGACCCTATTGCGCGGCGCTGACCGAGGACATGTGAAAGTCCGGAATGCGCAGCGGCGGCATTGCCGTGCGAGTGAACCAGTCCTTCCACTCGCGCGGCAGTGTTGCCTCCGTCCGTCCGGCCTCGGTGACACGTCGCAACAGATCCAGAGGACTCTCGTTGAAGCGGAAGTTGTTGACGGCTCCGATGATCCGGCCGTCCTCGATGGCGTAGACGCCGTCGCGGGTGAGACCCGTGAGCAGCAACGACGTCGGATCGACCTCTCGGATGTACCACAGTGTCGTCAGTAACAGCCCGCGCTCGGTCGACGCGACCATCGCGTCGATCCCGGTGTCGCTGCCGCCGGTGAGGATCAGATTCTCCCCGGGGACGGCAACGGGTACCTCGAACTTCCGGGCTCCGGCGCGGGTATAGGCCAGTGCTGCGATCGCGCCGTCCCGGATCCAATCGACCCGGTCGATGCCGAGACCGTTGTCGAACACCGACACCGCATCACTGGAGGAGCCCGCCGCGACGAACGGCGCGTACCCGAGACCGGGCTCGCGAGGGTCGGAGTGCAGCGTCAGGGGCAGCTCGGTGAGCTTCTCGCCGACTCGGGTGCCACCGGCACGCGAGAGTGCGGTGCGACCCTCCTGGGCCCCGCGCCCCTCCATGGTCCACATCAGGTAGATCATCAGATCGGCCACGGCGGAGGGCGGCAACACCGTGTCGTACCGACCGGCGGGACGCTCCACGGTGTTCTGCGCCCAGCCCAGCCTGGTGGACAATTCGTCGAGCATCGATGCCGCCGACACGTCGCGGAAATCGGCTGTACCTTTCCCCACCCAGGCACTCGCACCGGACCGCTTTCCGTTGATCTCGATCGACCCGGTCGGCTGTGTGAACGTGCGCCGCACACCGGTCGAGGTTCCGAGCCACACGTTGTCGACGCGATGCTCGGCGAATCCGTACAACGTGTCTCGGCCGTCGAATCCGACGTTCAGTTCCGTTGCCAGCGAACCGAACACGTCGATGGACGTGGCCTGCGCGTGTCGATCCCAGCCGTCCGGCTCGGAATCGGGGGTCAGCAGCGGCATCGCGTCGTCCGCAGGCTCGGCGGCGCGGGCCGCTGCTTCACTGGCACGCACGACGTCCGCGATCTCGCTCGGATCGACACTGGTGGACGACACCGAGCCCACCCGCGCCACGTCCCCGTTCCGGACGATGGACACCACCACCCACTGCCTCGAAGTGGAGACGCCGTTCGTGGTCATCGAATTGCCCGCCCACCGAAGCGTCGCGTCGCTGGAGTCGGTGACGAGGACGACGGTGTCGTCGACGCTCGCACACGCCAACGCACGTTCGATCACCTGCTGCGGCTCGATCATCGACCTGCCTCCGATCGGGTGTTGAGGACGTTGACCCCGCGGAACAGTGCGACCGGGCAACCGTGACTGACCGCGGCGACCTGACCGGGTTGGGCCTTGCCGCAGTTGAACGCCCCACCGAGTTTCCAGGTGGAGCGACCTCCGAGCAGTTCCATGGAACCCCAGAAATCCGTCGTCGTCGCTTGATAGGCGACGTCGCGCACCTGGCCGTCGAGCACACCGTTTCGAATCCGGTAGAAGCGTTGTCCGGTGAACTGGAAGTTGTACCGCTGCATATCGATCGACCACGATTTGTCGCCGACCACGTAGATACCGTCCTCGACCGCGGCGATGACCTCCTCGGTCGACCGGTCGGTGTCGGGATCGGGCTGCAACGACACGTTCGCCATGCGTTGGATCGGAACGTGATGTGCGGAGTCGGCGTAGGAGCATCCGTTGGACCGTTCCAGTCCGAGCCTCGGGGCGAAGACCCGATCGAGTTGGTAGCCGACGAGTGTTCCGTCGCGAACCAGATCCCACTTCTGCGCGGCCACGCCGTCGTCGTCGTAGCCGATACTGGCGAGACCGTTCACCTCGGTCCGGTCTGCGGTGACGTGCATGATGGGTGAGCCGTAACGCAAGGTTCCGAGCTGATCGGGTGTGGCGAAGGACGTCCCGGCGTAGGCGGCCTCGTACCCGATCGCTCGGTCGTATTCCGTTGCGTGTCCGATGGATTCGTGGATGGTGAGCCACAGGTTGGTGGGATCGATGACGAGATCCGTCGGACCTGCCACCACCGACGGGGCCTTGACCTTCTCGGCCAGCCACTCCGGGATGCGCGCGAGTTCGTCCGCCCAGTCCCACGTGCTGTGTTCACCGAGGTATTCCCAGCCGCGTCCGACGGGCGGTGCCAATGTCCGCATCGAATCGAACGCACCGGCCGCTCGGTCCACGGCAGTGGCCTCGAACTGAGGGTGTAGTCGTACCCGTTGCTGAGTGATCGAGCTGCCCGCCGAATCGGCATAGAACGACTGTTCCTTGACCTGCAGCACCGACGCCGTGACGTGGTCGACGCCGTCAGAGGCGGACAACCTGGCCGAGTACTCGGCCAGCAGCGCCACTTTGTCGGTGGTGGGAACGTCGAACGGGTCGATCTCGTACTGCAAGACCCAGACCGCGTCCGAGTACACCGGTTCGGGCGCGAGTTCGACCCGTTCGCGGTTGAGCACGCGTAACGCCGTCGCCACCTCGGCCGCACGCCGCGCCGTGGTGGCAGCCGCGTCGGTACTCAGCTCGGCGTGAGAGGCGAAACCCCAGGTGCCGTCGACGACCACCCGCACCGCCAACCCGATTTCCCCGGCGTCGACGGCGGATTGCACCGAGCCGTCGCGCAGTGAAATCGACTGGGTCGTCAGCCGCTGCACCCGGAAGTCCGCATGCGAGGCTCCGGCCGTGCGCGCCGCGCTCAGGGCCGCGTCGGCAAGTTCTCGCAGGGGGAGGGCGAGGAAGTCGGCGTCGACCGACCGGTCCGATGGTGTCGTCACGACTGTGACGCTAGCCGAATTGTTGCCAGCCGAGGCGTAGGACCATGCCGATCACGACGACGAGCAACACGATCCTGACGAAGCCTGCGCCCCTGGCGACCGCCGTCCTCGAACCGAGTACCGCACCGACGACATTGCAGGCGGCCATCGCAGCACCGAGTTGCCAGTACACACTGCCGGTGAATGCGAAATAGGTCAGCGCACCGACATTGGAGCCGACGTTGATCACTTTTGCCATCGCGGCGCTGCGGACGAATTCGGTGCCCAGCATCGTCGCGAAGACGATGATGAGGAAGGTGCCCGTGCCGGGTCCGAGAATGCCGTCGTAGAACCCGATGCCGGCTGCGGCGAGGCCGATGACGATCAGAACTTTGCGATGCGTCGGGGGCGACGGTGCCGCGGTACGACCGATGGTCGGTCGACAGGTCACCAGTACCGCAACGCCGACCAGCACGACCATGATGATCGGCACGAAGAGGTCGCGGTCGATCAACGACACCGCGGCAGCGCCCGCCGCCGAGGTCGTCGCCGCGATCGCACCGGCAGGAACGAGCACCTTCCAGTCGAGCGAGACCTTGCGGGCGAACGTGACGACGGCGGCGACTGTTCCGAAGACTGCGGTCGCCTTGTTGGTCGCGAGGGCTGCCTGCTGTGTCAGTTGCGGTGCTACTAGCAAGATCGCCGGCAACAGAATGAGACCGCCTCCGCCGACCACGGCGTCGACCCATCCTGCTGCTGTCGCGGCGGCCATCAACAATCCCCAGTCCGCGACAGTCATACGGCAAACTCAATCACATGCGTCGATTCAGCCTGTGGCTCCGTGGCCAACCGTTCGTGGCCGACGCACTGCTCGCCGGTGGGCTTTTCGTCATCGAGATTCTCGTTTTCGTGAGTTCGGCCGACGGCCTGAACGGGCCGTTGTTTCTGGCCTTCTCGGTGGTCCTGACCGTTCCCGTCGCGTGGCGGCGTCGGTTCCCCAGGTCCGTGGCGGCCGTGGCGCTCGTGTCGACGTTCGTCGCCGACGTGTGGGGAGCCATGGTCGGGGATACCTCCAACGGCCATCCGGCCGCACTGGCGTTGCCGATCATGCTCTACACCCTGGTGGCCTACGTCGGCCGCGCACAGGGGGCCGTCTACGCCGCCGGTGTGGCCGCCTACTCGGTGTCGTCGTTGTTGCTCTTCCACCAGCCGTTGTTCACGACGCTGCTGTTCAGCGCTCTGCTGTACGCACTGTCGTGGGTCGCTGCCGAGTTCCTCGGTGCCCGACGCGCATACGACGAGGCGATGGAGGCCCGACTGATCGTGGCCGAGTACGACCGGGATCGCCGCGCCGAGGAGGCCGTGCTCATGGAAAGAACACGCATCGCGCGCGAGCTGCACGATGTCGTCGCCCACGGAGTGAGCGTGATGGTGGTCCAGGCCGACGGGGCGTCGTATGCCATCCGGCGCAACCCCGAACGTGCCGAGCAGGCGGTGGCCAACATCTCGGCGACGGGCCGACAGGCGCTGGCCGAACTGCGTAGGACGGTCGCGCTGCTGCGGACGACCCCCGACGCGGACGACATGCCCGAGTACGGCACGGCCGGTCTGGCCCGCGTCGTGGAAATGATGAGTCGAGCCGGCTTGAACGTCGAGTTGGAACAGACGGGCAATCTCGACGACATCAGTCCGGCGATCAGTCTCGGCGTACACCGACTCGTCCAGGAATCGCTGACGAACGTTCTTCGGCACGCCGGCCATGCCCCGCGAGCCGTCGTGCGGGTCGCACGCGAAGCAGACACCGTCACCGTCGAGATCTCCGACAACGGCACCGGCAGTGCGGCGCCACCGACCGGTGGCGGAGGACACGGACTGGTGGGGATGCGGGAGCGAGTCGCGGTGTTGCAGGGCACGTTGCAGGTCGGTCGTACACCCCAGGGCTCCTGGCTCGTGCGGGCGAGACTGCCGATCGAGTAGGCGTTAGGTTGTGTCGGTGCCGATCACCGTTGTCGTCGTGGACGACCAGGAACTGATGCGAATGGGCCTGAACATGGTGCTCGAAGCCCAGGACGACATCGAGGTGATCGGTGAAGCGTCCGACGGCTCCGGTGCCATCGAAGCCGTGGCACGGCTGGCACCCGCCGTGGTCTTGATGGACGTCCGCATGCCCGGGATCGACGGGGTCTCCGCCACTCGAGCGATCACCGAATCAGGATCGGACACCAGGGTTCTGGTCATGACGACGTTCGATCTCGACGAGCACGTACTCGGTGCGCTCAGGGCAGGAGCCAGTGGATTTCTGCTCAAGGACACACCGCCCGAGGATCTGGTATCCGCGATTCGGAGCGTGGCTGCGGGTGACGCCGTCGTATCACCGAAAGTCACGAAGAGGCTGTTGTCGCGGTTCGTCGAGCGCACCGAGCCGGCCGTCGACCCATCGGTACTGGACGGCCTGACCGGGCGTGAGCGAGAGGTCATGGCGCACCTGGCAACCGGGCTGTCCAATGCCGAGATCGCGACGGTGTTGCACCTGTCCGAGGCGACCATCAAGACCCACATCGGCCGAATACTGACCAAACTGGGAGTACGTGACCGAGTGCAAGCCGTCGTACTCGCCTACGAATCCGGCCTCGTCAGACCTGGATCCTGAGAATCTCCCGGCAAACAGGACGCATCGGGAGAAAAACGACTGTGCCGGACGTTGTACGGACCAAGCGAAGAAAGGACCGTCATGCTCGCTCTGTTCGTGCTCTACGTAGTGGTCGAGGTTGCAGCCCTGGTCGCTGTGGGCAGTGCACTCGGTGTGCTGTGGACCGTGGTGCTGCTCATCGCCGGATCGTTGGTCGGTTCGTTGCTGGTCCGTTCGCAAGGCCGGCGGGTACTGGACGGCCTGCGACGCGCATCGCAGGGTGAACGCTCGGCCGAGGGAGCCGTGGCCGACGGCGCACTCTTCGCTGCAGGGTCGGTGGCCATGTTCGTGCCCGGCCTGGTGACCACGGTGGTAGGTCTGTTGCTGTTGATCCCACCGACTCGCTGGCTGCTCCGGCCTGCCGTGCTGTGGGCAGCCGCGCGGTGGCTGCCCCGAGTCGCGGCGTCCACTCGACGCATGCGCCCCACGGTCATCGACGGTGAGGTACTCGACGACCGTACCGCCGGCGAGAATCGCGGACCACGAACCACCGGACCGTCGCTCGTTCTCGAGGGTGAGGTGATCGACCCGGGCCGCGTCGATCCCGCTGCCGGGGATTTCCCCAAGTCCCACCGGTAGGGGCAGACTGGTCGCTCGTGACCACCGAATTGTTCTGCGGCGGACGGATCTACAGTCCTTCGGCTCCCGATGCCACCGCCATGGCCGTGACCGACGGAATCATCAGCTGGATCGGTGAGGATCGCACCGGAAGAGCCTTGCACCCCGGCGTTCCCGTCATCGATCTGGCCGGTTCTTTCGTTGCTCCGGCGTTCGTGGACACGCACGTTCACGTGACCGACCTCGGACTGTCGCTGATCGGCCTGGACCTGAGCCGGTCCACGTCGGTCGAAGAGTGCCTGCGCATGATGCGAGAACATGCGGCATCCTCGGAAGACGAACTGCTCTGGGGTCACGGTTGGGACGAGTCGACCTGGTCCGAACAACGTCCTCCCACCACCGCCGAACTCGATGCGGCTGCTCCCGGACGAGCGGTGTACCTCACCCGAGTCGACTCGCATTCTGCCGCCGTATCCACCCGGTTGCGGTTCGCCGCGTCCGCTGCCGACGCCACCTCCGGCTACTCCGAACAGTCTCCATTGACCGCAGACGCCCACCATCGTGCTCGGCAGACCGCTCGCTCGCTGCTCACCGCCGACACCCGACGCCGGGCCAGGGCTGCTGCGCTCGATGCAGCAGCGGCGCACGGAATCGTCGCGGTCCACGAATGTGCAGGACCGGTGGTGTCGGGCATCGTCGATTTCCGAGAACTCATGAACACCGAGCACGGCGTCGAAGTACGCGGCTACTGGGGCGAGCTGGCAGATACCGCCGAACGCGCCCGCGAATTGCTCGAAGAGACCGGTGCCCACGGATTGGCAGGCGATATCTTCGTCGACGGATCTCTCGGGTCGCACACCGCATGGTTGAGCTCGCCGTACGCCGATGGTCCCGGAACCGGTGTGTCGTACGCAGATGTCGACGCCATAGCTGCACACATCGCCGCCTGCACGACGGCCGGAATTCAGGCCGGCTTCCACGTCATCGGCGACGCCGCGGTGTCGGCCGCCGTCACTGCATTCGGCCGGGTGGTCGCCGATCTGGGCACACCCGCCGTCGCGTCCTGCGGACACCGGCTCGAGCACGTGGCGATGGTGTCCGCGAACCAAGCCGACCTGTTGGCGTCGTGGGGCGTCATCGCCAGCATGCAGCCGGCGTTCGACGCGGCGTGGGGCGGAGCCGACGGCCTCTACGCCGCGCGTCTGGGTGCCGAGCGCGCTGCCGAACTCCACCCGTTCGCACGCCTGGCGTCTGCGGGAGTCTCGCTGGCGTTCGGCTCCGATGCGCCGGTGACGTCCCTCGATCCGTGGGCGACGGTCCGCGCTGCGGCGAACCACCGTACTCCGGGGAGCTCGGTGTCGCCCCGTGCGGCATTCTCGGCTGCGACGCGCGGTGCATGGCGGGCGGGGGGAGTGCGCGACGGTTTGGCCGGAACACTGGTGCCGGGCGCCCCCGCGTCCTTTGCGGTGTGGGACGTGGACGAGCTCGTCGTGCGAGCACCGAAGGACAGCGTTCAACGGTGGTCGACCGACCCCCGTGCGGGCGTGGCACCGCTGCCCAGCCTCGAGGCGTCGTCCGTCGGTCCCCGCTGCTCGATGACGGTGCACCGTGGACGGGTCGTTCATGAGCAGTGAGAACCCCTCGACCGCGCGACTGACCCGGCTGTACGGGCCTGCGCTGTCGACCGTCCTGGCTGCCGTTGCCGGCGCGCTCGTCTTCGCCAGTTTTCCGCCGCGAACGCTCTGGTTTCTGGCACCCATCGGCATCGCAGTACTGGCACTGGTTCTGACGGGGTTCGGCGGTCGGCGACCGGTGTCGCTGAGAGGCGGATTCGGATACGGCTACGTGGCCGGCCTCGCCTTCTTCGTTCCTCTGCTCCCGTGGATCGGCGTCTACGTCGGCCCGGTGCCGTGGCTCGCGCTGGCCGCAGCCGAATCGGTGTTCCTCGGTCTGTTCGGTATGACGGCCGTGCTGGTTGCGCGCAGTGCGTGGTGGCCGCTGTCGATGGCACTGATGTGGAGTGCCGCCGAGTGGCTTCGGTCGAGCGTTCCTTTCGGAGGGTTTCCGTGGGGCCGGCTGGCGTTCGGACAACCCGAGGGCTGGTTGCTTCCGTTGGCGAGCATCGGAGGCGCACCGCTGCTCAGTTTCGGGGTCGCGCTCACCGGTACCGGACTGGCCGCGCTGGTGCTGACACTCACGCGTCGCGTCACCGCCCGATCGCTCGTCGGACCGGTCGTGACCACGGCGATCGCATCGATCACTGCGGTGTCGCTGATCCCGACTCTGCACACGAACGACACCGGGGACGGCGATCGCACGGCGACGATCGCTGCCATTCAGGGCAGTGTTCCTCGCCTGGGGCTGGACTTCAACGCGCAGCGACGCGCGGTACTGGACAACCACGTGCGCGAGACGATGGCGCTGGCCGCCGATGTCGACGCGGGCAGGCAACCCGCGCCGGATCTCGTCGTGTGGCCGGAGAACGCCTCGGATATCGACCCGCTGCGCAACTCCGACGCTGCGACGCTCATCACGCAGGCGTCGGTTGCCGTCGGTGCGCCGATCCTCGTGGGCACCGTCCTGGTCAACGCGAACAACACGAACACCAATTCCGTCATCGCGTGGAACGGTGCCGACGGACCAGGGGAGCGGCACGACAAGAAGATCATTCAGCCCTTCGGTGAATACTTGCCGTACCGAAGTTTTTTTCGACTGTTTTCGGAATACGCCGATCGAGCGGGTTATTTCGTTCCTGGAAATGGAAACGGTGTCGTACACGCTGCAGGAATAGCGGCCGGAATAGCCACGTGCTACGAAGTCGCATTCGATCGAGCCCTCGACGAGTCCGTTCGTTCGGGTGCGCAATTCATCGCGATCCCTACCAACAACGCCACGTTCGGCGATACCGAAATGACGTATCAACAGCTGGCGATGTCGCGGGTGCGAGCCGTCGAACACGGACGTACCGTCGTGGTTGCGGCGACGAGCGGCGTCAGTGCCGTAGTCGGACCCGAGGGGAACGTCCTGCAACAAACCCCGCTGTTCGAGCCGGATGTACTGGTATCGACGGTCGAACTGCGGAGCTCGATCACACCCGCAACACGCATCGGTTTCGGCGCGGAGCTGGCGCTGATTCTGGCCGCGGCAGTGGGGTTGATCGCGACGCTCGTCGACGTCCGACGTCGACGGCTTCGGGAATGAAACAGTCGTCAAGTTCGTTCGGGTCGGTATTCGGCGCATCGACGGTCCGAATCACTATCATTCGTTCGATGTAAAAACGGCGGTCGGGTGGCGCACACAAGCGAACTTGTAACAAGCTTCCCCGAACAATCGATGCCCACTAGGACTACCGCACAAAAGAACTTCGCCGATGTTGTATCTTTGTAAGCCGCTGGAGGTGTTGGAGGTCCAGGATGCGGCCGCCGTCGTACCCCCGAACGCCGCCTCGGTCACGATGTCAGGGGAGCGAACAATCGGCATCGATGCCGCGTCCGGATCGAGCGCCTGACAGGGAGGGGGAACCGTGTTCCTGAGTTCACGGACACCGTCGATCGGCTCTACTTCGCGTGAGGTTCCCGCGATGCAGCCCGCCCGGTGAAAACGGGGTTCTTCCCTGTTTCAATCCGACAAGCTCCAGGCGACGAATCCAAACAGCCCCACAACCGCCATCGAGTGTGTGTGGACCGATACGAACGCAGACCAGAACGGACGCCAGAATTGCTCAATCGCGCGCAGACGCCGCCGCGGCCGGAGATCTCTCACCAGGCCGAAGGCTCCGATTCCACGGGTTCGACGTCGGCTTTTGCCGGTGCCTCCGTCCCGCCGAAAGGCAAGTGAATGCGCGCAGTGACCACCGGTGGCTCTCAGGTCCCGCCGACCGGAACAGGGTTCGACAATTCCTTCCCGCTGTCCTCGGCGCAGCGCGGAATGTGGTTTGCGCAACAACTCGCGCCTGACGTCGCTGTCTGTATCGCTCAATACGTCGATCTGCGCGGACCACTCGACATAGCGGTTCTCCAGGAGGCGTCGGCCCGCGCCGGGCACGAGTTCCAGTCGGCCTACCTACGCCTGGCCCAGATCGACGGGGAGCCGGTTCAGACGGTCGACCACGGCATAGATCAGTCGGTGCACTACCTGGATCTTCGCGGCGAAGACGATCCGATGGCGTCGGCGCTGGCGTGGATAGACGAGAACTACGTCAAGCCGGTCGACATGGAGAACGATCCGCTCGTCGACAGCTGGATCCTTCAGGTCGAGGACGAACGCAACCTCTGGTACAGCAAGATCCACCACGTCGCCCTCGACGGCTACGGTGCCATGACACTGGTCCAGCGCACCGCCGCGCTCTACACCGCAGCGGTCGAGAATGTCGAACCCGAGCCGAACAAGGCAGCCGAACTTCGGCGACTGTACGACCTCGATCAGGAGTACCGGACGTCCACTCGTTTCGAGACGGACAAGGAGTACTGGACATCGAGGGCTGCGGGCATCCACGACGGTGCCACGCTGTCCAACACACCCGGTCGTACCATCGCGGCCAGCAAGCTGCGCAGTGTCGCACTGCCCGATGACGTCGTCACCGAACTCGAAGCGTCGGACTCGACGAAGGGTGGGACCGCCGCCGCGGTGTTCATCGCTGCATTCGGCTGTTACCTCTCGCGCATGACCGGGCGAGAAGACGTCCTGGTCAACATCCCCGTGTCCGCGCGCACCACGGCCCTCCTCCGTCGATCCGGCGGAATGTTGGTCAACGTCGCACCCATTCCGATGCGCGTCTCCGAGAAGGCCACCGTCGGTGAACTCGTACAGCAGGTACAGCTCGAGCTGATGGGTGCGTTGCGGCACCAGAGGTTCAGCATCGAAGATATCCGGCGCGAGTTGGCAGCCACGGGAAGCGACAAACAACTCGCCGGCCCGATGGTCAACATGATGCTGTTCCATCAGCAGATTCAGCTCGGCTCAATCGTCGGCGAATTCAACATCGTCACGTCCGGCCCGGTCGAGGACCTCCTCGTCAACGTTTACCAGAGTGGCACTCCTGCAAGAACATTCGTCGATTTCCGGGCAAACCCCAACCGCTACGACGACAACGACCTGACGACGCATCACTCCAGTTTCGTCGACATGGTCACCGAATTCATCGCCTCCGGCCCGGACGTGCCCGTCCTGCAAGTTCATCCGGACAGCGCCCTCGAAGGTCGCCGCCGCCGTCGCGCCGCGGCGCACGTAGCCCACTGGGTCGATCGACTGGCCGATGCGCCGGACCTGCTCGCGCTGCCGACCGACCGCCCCCGGCCTTCGCGCATCGGGCATGTTCGCGCGTCGCACGAGGTCGCCCTGGGGTCCGCAGCGTGGGATGCCGTGAGCCGACTCGCCGACGACAGCTCGACCACCCCGTTCGTCGTGCTCGAATCCGCTGTGGCCGTTCTTCTTTCGCGTCTCGCATCCACGGACGACGTCTCGATCGCAGTGCCCTCCGGCCGCGGCGAGACGGTTGTTCTGCGCACCCGCCCCGACGGCCGTCAGTCGTTCTCGGACTTCGTCGGCACCACCGCGGCAGAGTTCGTCGATGCGTCGGCCCACGCCGATGCCACCTTCGCCGAGATAGCCCGAGCACTCGGCTCGGCCGAAACCGGCTCGCACAACCCCCTCGCCCAGGTCGCGCTCCGCTTCGGGGAGTCTCCGCTTCCGCGCGACGGAATAGATTTCGATCTCGTCGTCACGGTTCACGAGTCCGAATCTCCGCATGTCGTCATCGATTACGCCACAGAACTGTTCGATGCCGGCAGTGTTGCTCAGATCGGTCGTCGTCTGGTGCGCATCGTCGACGCACTGACGAATGACCCACAGCGTGCCGTCGGTGACGTGGAGTTGCTCTCCGCCGCCGAACGTGCGCGTCTCGCTCCGGTTCGTGGTCCGCGTTCTGTTGCGGGTGTGGTGTTGCCGGAGTTGTTGGCTGGTGCGGTCGGTGTTGCTGGTGTCGGTGGTGTTGCGGTGGTGTCGGGTTCTCGGGTGCTCTCGTATGGGGAGTTGGATGCGGCGTCGTCGCGTTTGGCGCGGGTGTTGATGTCGTGTGGTGTGGGTCCGGGGTCGTTCGTGGCGTTGGCGTTGTCGCGGTCGGTGGAGTCCGTGGTGGCGGTGTGGGCGGTGGCGAAGGCCGGTGGTGCGTTCTTGCCGGTGGATCCGAATTATCCGGTGGATCGGATCGAGCACATGTTGGTCGATTCCGGTGCTGTGGTGGGTGTGACGTTGGGTGCGCATCTGGATGCGGTTGCGGGTGTGGGTGGGGTGTCGTGGGTGGTGCTCGACGATGCCGATGTGGTGGCGGATCTGGCGTTCGCTTCGCCTGCTCCGGTGTTGGATGCCGAGCGTTCGGGTGTGTTGCGTCTCGATGATGCGGCGTATCTGATCTATACCTCGGGGTCCACGGGTGTGCCCAAGGGTGTGGTGGTCACTCATCGTGGTGTGGGGAACTTGGCTGCCGAGGAGCGGGTTCGGTTCGGTGTGGGGCCGTCGTCTCGGGTGTTGGCGTTCGCGTCGCCGAGTTTCGATGCTTCGATTCTCGAGTTCGTGTTGGCGTTCTCGGGTGGGGCGACGATGGTGATTGCGCCGGCGATGGTGTTCGGTGGGGTGGAGTTGGCGTCGTTGCTCGCCGAGGAGCGGGTCACGCATGCGTTCGTGACTCCGGCGGCGTTGGCGTCGGTGGATCCGGTGGGGTTGGATTCGGTGGAGGTCGTGGTCACCGGTGGTGATGTGTGTGCTCCGGAGTTGGTGGCGCGGTGGGCACCGGGTCGGCGGATGTTCAATGCGTACGGTCCGACGGAGGCGACGATCTTCTCGTCGATTTCGTCGGCGTTGGTGGTGGGGGAGTCGGTCGATATCGGTTCGCCGACGATCGGTTTCGCGGAGGTGGTGTTGGATGCGCGGTTGAATCCGGTGCCCGTGGGTGTGGTGGGTGAGTTGTATCTGGCGGGTCCGGCGTTGGCTCGTGGGTATCACGCGCGGTCGGGGTTGTCGGCGGAGCGGTTCGTGGCCAATCCGTTCGGTGGTGCGGGTTCGCGGATGTATCGCACCGGTGATGTGGTGCGGTGGAATGCCTCGGGTGCGTTGGAGTATGTGGGGCGCAGCGATTTTCAGGTGAAGGTGCGTGGTTTCCGCATCGAGTTGGGTGAGATCGATTCGGTGTTGGCGGCGGTGTCGGGTGTCGATTTCGTGGTCACTGTGGGGCGTGAGTCCGCGGCGGGGTCGACGGTGTTGGTGTCGTATGTGTTGCCGGTGGCCGGTGCGTCGTTCGATGCCGGTGTGCTGCGTGATCATGCGGCGTCGGTGCTGCCTGCGCACATGGTGCCCTCGGCGTTCGTGATGTTGGAGTCGATCCCGTTGACTCCGGCCGGCAAACTCGACCGCAAAGCCCTCCCCGAACCCGAGCTCGGTTCTCAGAGCACCACGGAGTCGCCGGAAACCGAGTACGAGGCGGCTGTGGCTGCCGTGTTCTGCGACGTACTGGAGCTCGATCGTGTCGGCGTCACCGACAGCTTCTTCGATCTCGGCGGAAACTCCCTTGTCGCAACGCGTTTGATCGCCCGCGTCAACGCAGCTCTGGGTACGGATCTGCGGGTTCTCGATCTGTTCGAGGCATCGACGGTTCGCACCCTCGCCGACCGTGCGGAGTCGACGGGCGCATCGCTGCACCGTCGCCCGGCACTGGTTCCCGCCGATCGGCCGGAGTCCGTTCCGCTGTCGCTGGCGCAGCAACGTATGTGGTTCATCAATCAGTTCGATGCATCCTCGCCTGCGTACAACATTCCTCTAGTCGTTCGCCTGTCGGGCCGGCTGGACGTCGATGCGATGTCCGCTGCCGTCGGCGACGTGCTGACTCGACACGAGTCGCTGCGCACGGTGTTCCCCACAGTGGGCGACCTGCCGAATCAGGTGATACTTCCGCCCGAGAAGGTCACCGGACCGAACCTTCCGCTCCGTGTCGTCGACGTGACTGCCGATGCCGTCGACGCGCTCGTGCGTACCTCCGCCACAACGGGATTCGACGTCACCGTCGATCTGCCTTTCCGGGCGGTTCTGTACCGCACCGGCCCGGAGAGCTTCGTGCTCTCGATCGTGGTCCATCACATCGCTGCCGACGGCGCCTCGATGGCACCGCTCGCCCGCGACGTCATGGTCGCCTACAGTGCTCGATCCGCGGGTTCGCAGCCGGCGTGGACGCCACTGCCGGTGCAGTACGCAGACTTCGCGCTGTGGCAGCACGAGGTGCTCGGCGACGAGAACGACCCCACGTCCGTGGCAGCACGCCAGATCGAATTCTGGAAGTCCGCGCTGACCGACCTTCCCGACGTACTACCGATGCCGCTCGACCGACCACGCCCCACCCGTCAGTCGATGCGCGGCAGCGTCACACCGTTCACCATTCCGGCCGATGTCGCAGCTCGCCTGTCTTCGGTTGCTGCCGAACACGAGTCGACTCTGTTCATGGTGGTGCACTCCGCTCTGGCCGTGCTCCTCGCGCGCCTGAGCGGTACCCAGGACATCGCCATCGGCACCCCGATCGCCGGCCGAGGGGACGCAGCACTCGATGATCTCGTCGGAATGTTCGTCGGAACCCTCGTTCTCCGCACGCAGGTCGAGCCACAGGCCAGCTTCGCCGAACTGCTCGCCGGCGCTCGTAGCTCCGACCTCGCGGCGTTCGACAACACCGACATTCCGTTCGAGCGGCTCGTGGACGTACTCGATCCCGCCAGGTCGACCGATCATTCACCCCTGTTCCAGGTGCTCCTCGAATTCCAGAACAACGCCACCGCCGTGCTCGAGCTGCCCGAACTCGTCGTCGAATTGGAGGAGATCGGTACCGACACTGCGAAATTCGATCTGCAGCTTCGCGTCGACCAGGAACCGGTCGACGAGTCCGGCGCCCTGTCGGCGTCGTTCACGTACGCAACGGATCTGTTCGATCCCGAGACCATCGACCGTTTCGTCGACCGGTTCCTGAGGATCGTCGCGACCATCGGCAGCTCGACGGACATTCGTACCGGCGACATCGACATTCTGTCCCCGGCCGAACGAGAACTCGTACTGTTCGAGTGGAACGACACTGCACGTCTCATCGAGGATCCGGTCCACCGACAGCTCCACACCGGGGCCGTCGACATGACTCTGAGCAGTCTGTTCGACCGTCAGGTGCTGCGTGGTCCGTACTCGACCGCCCTCGTCTTCGAGGACGAGCACATCACCTACCTGGAGCTGGATGAGCGCGCCAATCAGCTTGCACGGCATCTCATTTCACTGGGTGTAGGGCCCGAGTCCCACGTCGGGCTCGCGATCCGACGTTCGATCGATCTGCTCGTGGGTATGTACGCGATCGTCAAGGCCGGCGGTGCCTATGTACCGATCGACCCCGATCACCCGGTCGAGCGATCGTCCTACGTGCTGTCGAGCGCTCAGCCGGTGTGCATTCTCACCACGAGCCGCGATTGGATCGACATCGCGGTCGCCACTCCTGTTCTCGCGGTGGATCTTCTCGACGTCTCCGATCGCGACCGCTCCACAATCACCGACCAGGACCGCCTCGGAAGCCTGCACGGAGCCAACACCGCCTACGTGATCTACACCTCCGGCTCCACCGGCCGACCCAAGGGCGTCGCCGTCACGCACTCGGCCATCGTGAACCGACTGCTGTGGATGCAGGACGAGTACCACCTCGCGCCCGCCGACACGGTGTTGCAGAAGACCCCGGCCACGTTCGACGTATCGGTGTGGGAGTTCTTCTGGCCCCTACAGGTCGGTGCCAAGCTCGTCGTGGCGGAGCCTGATGGCCATCGCGACCCGGTGTACCTGTCGAAGATCATCGCGGCCGAACACATCACCACCGCGCACTTCGTGCCGTCGATGCTCGCGGTGTTCGCAGCCGGAGCTCGGGCTGCGGACTGTGTGTCACTACGGCTCGTCTTCTGCAGTGGCGAAGCACTTCCGCCCGCCACCGCCGCGCAGTTCGCGCAGTTCTCCCAGGCCGAGCTGCACAACCTCTACGGTCCTACCGAGGCCGCCGTCGACGTCAGCTACTACCACGTCACCGGCCACGACGGCGTGTCCATTCCCATCGGTTCGCCGGTCTGGAACACCCGTCTGTACGTGCTCGACGCGTCGCTTCGACCGGCCCCGATCGGTGCTCCCGGGGAGCTGTACCTGGCCGGAGTTCAGCTCGCTCGCGGCTATGTCGGCCGCGGCGATCTCACCGCCGATCGCTTCGTCGCCGATCCGTTCGGCGAGCCGGGTGAACGTCTCTACCGCACCGGCGACCTGGTTCGTTGGCGCGCCGACGGCGAACTCGAGTACATCGGCCGTACCGACTTCCAGGTGAAGCTGCGTGGTCTGCGTATCGAGCTTCCCGAGATCGAAGCGGTGCTGCTGCGCTCGGAGTCCGTCGCCCAGGCAATCGCTCTGGTGCACAAGGATCCGAACACCGGCGAGACGTTGGTGGCCTACGTGGTCTCCGCGTCCGGTCACGCGGTCGACTCGGCCGAGGTGATCGCCGAAGCCGGACGCCGGCTGCCGGGGTACATGGTGCCCTCGCATGTGGTCGTACTCGACTCACTTCCTCTCAATGCCAGCGGCAAGCTCGACCGAAAGGCACTGCCGGCCCCCGAGTTCACCGTTGCTGCGTCCGAATTCGTCGGACCGGAGAATCCGGTCGAAGAGATCGTCGCGGGCGTCTTCGCGGATCTGCTCGGCGTCGCACAGGTCAGCGCGACCTCGAGCTTCTTCGAGATCGGCGGCAACTCGCTGATCGCGATGCGCCTCGTCGCACGCGTCAATGCCGCCCTCGGAACCGACATCGGCATCCGAGATCTGTTCGATTCACCGACTGTTCGATCGCTGTCCGCGGGCATCGACGTCAGCACACAGGACTCCGCACCGACGCCTCGGTTGGTGCCACAGGAACGACCCGCGGTGGTGCCGCTGTCTCTGGCACAGCAGCGGATGTGGTTCATCAATCAGTACGACACCGAGTCGGCTGCCTACAACGTCGCGTTCGCGATGCGCCTGAGCGGCATCCTCGACGTCGACGCGATGCGCTCGGCCATAGCGGACGTGCTCACACGCCACGAGTCTCTTCGAACGATGTTCCCGCTCACCGACGACGGCCCCGTGCAGTCCGTCCTCGACGTGGCATCGGCCGTTCCGGACCTGACTCCGGTTCCCGCAGAGGACGACCGGCAGGTCGCCGAGCTCATCGGCGCCGTCGCCGGTGCCGGCTTCGACGTCGTGGCCGATGTTCCGTTGCGCGTCCGCCTGATCCGTCAGGGCGAGAACGAACACGTACTCGTCATGGTGGTCCATCACATCTCCTCCGACGGCTTCTCCAGCGCGCCACTCGCCCGCGACCTGATGGTGGCGTACAGCGCCCGAGCTGCAGGTCATGCGCCGAGCCAGGAACCGTTGCCGGTGCAGTACGCCGACTACGCGCTGTGGCAGCGCCGATTCCTCGGCGAGGAATCCGATCCCGACTCCCTGATGGCGAAGCAGGTGACGTACTGGGTCGACGCGTTGGCGGGTAGCCCGGAAGTGCTGCCGTTGCCGACCGATCGTCCGCGTCCGGCAGTGGCGTCCTTGCGCGGCGACACCGTCTCGTTCGCGATCGATCCCGCAGTGCATGCTCGGCTCGTCGCCGTTGCCGCGCAGCACAATTCGAGCTCGTTCATGATCGTGCACGCCGCTCTGGCCGTGCTGCTGGCACGGCTGTCCGGTACCGAGGACATTTCGGTCGGCACACCGATCTCCGGGCGAGGCGATGCCGCACTCGACGAGCTCGTCGGCATGTTCGTCAACACGCTCGTCCTCCGCACCCAGGTGCCCGGGTCGACCCCGTTCGAGGATCTGTTGGCGGATGTGCGCACCGTCGACCTGGCGGCCTTCACCCACGCGGACGTGCCGTTCGAGCGGGTCGTCGACGCCGTCGACCCCGCCAGGTCCACCGCTCACGCCCCGTTGTTCCAGGTGATGCTCGAGTTCCAGCACACCGATCGACCGACGGTGACCTTGCCCGGGCTGTCGATCGAGGGCATCGAACTGCCCAACGACATCTCCAACTTCGACCTGCAGCTCACGGTCTCCGAGGAGTTCGACGCTTCCGGGAACCCGGTCGGCATCGAAGCCAGCTTCCGTTACGCCACAGAACTGTTCGATGCCGACACCGTGCGTGTCATGTCCGATCGTCTGGTGCGGATCCTCGACGCTGTGACGGCCACGCCGTCCGTTCGCATCGGCGACATCGACATCCTCTCGAGCGACGAGTACTCGGCGTTGGCTCCGGTTCGTGGTCCGCGTTCTGTTGCGGGTGTGGTGTTGCCGGAGTTGTTGGCTGGTGCGGTCGGTGTTGCTGGTGTCGGTGGTGTTGCGGTGGTGTCGGGTTCTCGGGTGCTCTCGTATGGGGAGTTGGATGCGGCGTCGTCGCGTTTGGCGCGGGTGTTGATGTCGTGTGGTGTGGGTCCGGGGTCGTTCGTGGCGTTGGCGTTGTCGCGGTCGGTGGAGTCCGTGGTGGCGGTGTGGGCGGTGGCGAAGGCCGGTGGTGCGTTCTTGCCGGTGGATCCGAATTATCCGGTGGATCGGATCGAGCACATGTTGGTCGATTCCGGTGCTGTGGTGGGTGTGACGTTGGGTGCGCATCTGGATGCGGTTGCGGGTGTGGGTGGGGTGTCGTGGGTGGTGCTCGACGATGCCGATGTGGTGGCGGATCTGGCGTTCGCTTCGCCTGCTCCGGTGTTGGATGCCGAGCGTTCGGGTGTGTTGCGTCTCGATGATGCGGCGTATCTGATCTATACCTCGGGGTCCACGGGTGTGCCCAAGGGTGTGGTGGTCACTCATCGTGGTGTGGGGAACTTGGCTGCCGAGGAGCGGGTTCGGTTCGGTGTGGGGCCGTCGTCTCGGGTGTTGGCGTTCGCGTCGCCGAGTTTCGATGCTTCGATTCTCGAGTTCGTGTTGGCGTTCTCGGGTGGGGCGACGATGGTGATTGCGCCGGCGATGGTGTTCGGTGGGGTGGAGTTGGCGTCGTTGCTCGCCGAGGAGCGGGTCACGCATGCGTTCGTGACTCCGGCGGCGTTGGCGTCGGTGGATCCGGTGGGGTTGGATTCGGTGGAGGTCGTGGTCACCGGTGGTGATGTGTGTGCTCCGGAGTTGGTGGCGCGGTGGGCACCGGGTCGGCGGATGTTCAATGCGTACGGTCCGACGGAGGCGACGATCTTCTCGTCGATTTCGTCGGCGTTGGTGGTGGGGGAGTCGGTCGATATCGGTTCGCCGACGATCGGTTTCGCGGAGGTGGTGTTGGATGCGCGGTTGAATCCGGTGCCCGTGGGTGTGGTGGGTGAGTTGTATCTGGCGGGTCCGGCGTTGGCTCGTGGGTATCACGCGCGGTCGGGGTTGTCGGCGGAGCGGTTCGTGGCCAATCCGTTCGGTGGTGCGGGTTCGCGGATGTATCGCACCGGTGATGTGGTGCGGTGGAATGCCTCGGGTGCGTTGGAGTATGTGGGGCGCAGCGATTTTCAGGTGAAGGTGCGTGGTTTCCGCATCGAGTTGGGTGAGATCGATTCGGTGTTGGCGGCGGTGTCGGGTGTCGATTTCGTGGTCACTGTGGGGCGTGAGTCCGCGGCGGGGTCGACGGTGTTGGTGTCGTATGTGTTGCCGGTGGCCGGTGCGTCGTTCGATGCCGGTGTGCTGCGTGATCATGCGGCGTCGGTGCTGCCTGCGCACATGGTGCCCTCGGCGTTCGTGATGTTGGAGTCGATCCCGTTGACTCCGGCCGGCAAACTCGACCGCAAAGCCCTCCCCGAACCCGACTGGTCCGCTCAGGTCACCTCGGGACGCGACGCCGACAATGCCGTCGAGAAGACGCTCGCCGGTTTGTTCGCCGAGGTGCTCCGCCTCGATCGCGTCGGAGTCGACGACTCCTTCTTCGCGCTCGGCGGAGACAGCATCATGTCGATTCAGCTCGTCTCCCGCGCGAAAGCGGCAGGGCTGGCTCTGTCGCCGCGAGATGTGTTCGAGCACAAGACCGTTGCCGCACTGGCCGAGGTCGTCGCCGCCGGCGACGGGACCGTTCCGCTCGTGCTGGACGAGCTGCCCGGCGGCGGCGTCGGAGACGTCCCGCTCACCCCGATCGTGCACTGGATGCTCGACCGCACGTCGGTACTCGACAAGCACACACAGACTGCCGTGCTGACACTGCCGTCCGATATCGAGCTCGACGTTCTCGAAGCAACCGTTCAGACCGTCCTCGATCACCACGACATGCTTCGTGCAGTTCTGCACCGTGCCGGAGAGCCGTCGATGGAGGTGCTCCCGATCGGTTCCGTGACGGCGCAGTCCGTCGTCCGCCGGGTGGAGTCGAACAGTGTTCGGGGACCGGAGTTCTCGGATCAGGCCAGGTCGGAAGCCGCTGCAGCAGTGGATCGTCTGGCACCCGATTCCGGTGTCATGATTCAGATGGTCTGGTTCGACGCCGGCTCCGAAGGCAGCCGACTGCTCGTCGTCGCGCACCACCTCGTGATCGACGGCGTCTCGTGGCGAATTCTCGTGCCCGACCTCGCGTCGGCGTGGGCTCAGATCATCGGCGGCAGCACACCGGAACTGGCCCCGGTCGGTACCTCGATGCGTCGTTGGGCGCACGGCCTGCGGGAGGTCACCGCAACGCGTTCGGACGAGCTCGCAGTATGGCGCGACGCGCTCGCCGATCCCGATCCGCTCATCGGGTCACGCGCACTCGACCGCGAGATCGACGTCTATCGAACGGTGGACAAGGTCGAGGTCACTCTGTCGACCGATGTCACCGAGGGCCTGTTGACGGCTCTGCCCGAGGCGTTCCACGGCAGCGTCAACGACGGTCTGCTGGCCGCTCTGGCTCTGGCGACCGCCGTGTGGCGACGAAACCGCGGTGTCGTCGTGTCCGACGCACTGATCTCTCTCGAGGGCCACGGCCGTGAGGACCATGTGGTTCCGGGAGCCGATCTCAGCCGCACCATCGGTTGGTTCACCACCATCTACCCACTTCGACTGACCCTCGACGGGATCGACCTCGACGACGCTCTCGCCGGAGGGGACGCGGCAGCAGCGCTGGTCAAGTCCGTCAAGGAGCAGCTGCTCGCCGTTGCCGATCACGGCATCGGGTACGGCATGCTCCGCTACCTGGACGAGGAGGCCGGTGCGACACTGCGTGACTTCCCGGCACCCCAGGTCAGTTTCAACTACCTCGGTCGATACAGCACCGACGTTCCGGACGAGCTCCGCGGACACGGGTGGCTGCCGGTCGACGACTCCGGCGTCGGCGATTCTCAGGACGAGGACCTGCCGGTCGCCGCTGCGCTCGACATCAACGCGGTCACCACGGCGACACCGACCGGACCTCGGTTGGAGGCGACCTTCGCATTCCCGACGGGCGTGCTCGACGCCGACGAGGTCACCGAACTCGCCCAGTTGTGGAAGCAGGCTCTCACCGCGCTGACGCAGCTCGCTCAGCGGCCGGGGACCGGCGGGTTCACCCCGTCCGATCTCGATCTGGTGAGCCTCGACCAGAAGTCCATCGACGATCTCGAGCGGGTGTACCCGACTCTCGACGACATCTGGTCGATGACGCCTCTGCAGGCCGGTTTGCTCTTCCATGCCGAACTGTCGGATCAGTCCGTCGATGCCTACATCGTCCAGCTGGTGCTGGACCTCCGCGGGGACGTCGACGAGGCTCGCTTCCGCCGCGCTGCCCAGGCCCTACTGCGGCGCCACGCGAACCTGCGCACGGCGTTCGTCCACAACAACGACGGCGAATCCATCCAGATCGTGCATCACGACGTCGATGTGTCGTGGACCTCGGTCGACCTGTCGTCGCTGAGCGTCGACGATCGCGCAGCCGAGCTCGAGCGAATCGAACACGACGACCGCGCAACGCGATTCAACATGGCACAGGCGCCGTTGCTGCGCTTCATGCTCGTGACGCTGGCCCCGGGCGAGTGGCGTCTGGTGATGACCAACCACCACATCCTGCTCGACGGATGGTCGACGCCGCTGCTCCTCAAGGACCTGCTCACGCTCTACGTCGTGGACGGCGACGACGCCGTTCTTCCGCGCGTACCTGCGTACCGCGACTACCTGTCGTGGTTGTCGCGGCGTGATCACTCGGCAGCTCGTGCGGCATGGACGGAAGCCCTCGCGGGTCTCGCCGAACCCACCCTGCTGACGCCGGTCGAGAGCCGTCGCCAGGAGTCGACATTGGCCGGCCGCGCGTTGGTTTCCCTGGACATCGAGCAGACCGAACGACTGCGCAGTCTCGCCCGGGCACGCGGCATCACGATGAACTCGATGGTGCAGGCTTCGTGGGCGATGGTGCTGGGCACGTTGACCGGTCGCACGGACGTAGTGTTCGGTGCCACCGTCTCGGGACGTCCGCCGGAGGTCTCGGATATCGAGTCCATGGTCGGTCTGTTCATCAACACGCTGCCGGTGCGCATCGTGCTGGATCCAGCCGAGACACTCGGCCAGTACCTCGATCGGGTGCAGGCCGAACAGGCTTCGCTGCTCGATCACCACTACCTGGGCCTGACCGATATCCAGCGTGCCGTCGGTCCCGCGGTCGCGTTCGACACGCTCACCGTGTTCGAGTCGTATCCGATGGACCGCGCGGGTCTGTCGGCCGAGACCGATCTCGCCGGCATGCGGGTGCACGACGTGCACGACGGCAGCGACACCGCACAGTATCCGCTGACCCTGGTCGCGATGGTCGACGACCGATTGCACATCGAAGCCAAGTACCTGCCCGAGCTGTTCGAGCACAGTGTCGTCGTCGCCACCGTCGATCGAATCGTGCGTGTTCTCGAGGCGATCGCGACCGACACCGACCAACGGGTCGCATCGCTGTCGCTGCTGTCCTCGGAGGAATCGAACAGGCTGGCCCCGGTACGTGGTCCCGCTTCCACGACCGAGCGCCTCCTGCCGGACATCCTCACCGATGCTGCTGCCCGCAACCCCGGTGGTACGGCAGTGTGGAGCGCAGGTCGGACACTGACCTACACCGAATTGGACACTCGGTCGTCCGCGCTCGCGCGTGCGTTGATCGCCCGCGGAGCAGGTCCGGAAACCGTTGTGGCACTTGCTTTGCCGCGCTCCATCGAATCGGTTCTCGCAATCTGGGCCGTGGCCAAGACCGGTGCGGCCTTCCTGCCGATCGATCCGAGTTACCCCCGTGATCGAGTCGAGCACATGCTGGTCGACTCCGGCGCGTCCATCGGCGTCACGTCGACCGAACACGTCGGTGCCGTCGAGGGTCTGGGCTCGGCTACGTGGTCCGTCCTCGACCGCGACGACACTCGCCGCGATCTCGCGAACCATTCGACCGCACCCGTTCTCGACTCCGACCGCACTCGACCGGTACACATCGACCAGGTCGCGTACCTGATCTACACCTCCGGCTCCACCGGAGTTCCCAAGGGCGTCACCGTCACTCATCGCGGCCTGGCCAACCTGGCCGAGGAAGAACGGTCTCGCTTCGAGGTGACTCCGAACGCTCGGGTTCTTGCGTTCGCGTCACCGAGCTTCGATGCATCCATTCTCGAGCTGGCCATGGTGATCTCGGGTGCCGCCACGATGGTGATCGCACCCACCTCCGTATACGGCGGCGTGGAGCTCGGCGAGCTCCTGGCGCAGCAGCACGTCACGCATGCGTTCGTGACTCCCGCGGCCCTCGCCTCGGTGGACCCCGACGGTCTGACCGAACTGAGCGTCGTTGCAACCGGTGGCGACGTGTGTCCGCCCGAGCTCGTCGCACGGTGGGCACCGGGCCGGCGCATGTTCAATGCGTACGGCCCCACGGAGGCCACCATCTTCTCCTCCGTCAGTGACCAGCTGCACGTGGGCTCGCCCATCGATATCGGCTCGCCGACAATCGGTTTCGGCGAAGTAGTGCTGGATTCGCGTCTGCATCCGGTACCGGTCGGTGTCGCAGGAGAGCTCTACCTCGCCGGCCCCGCCCTGGCGCGTGGCTACCATTCGCGATTCGGTCTGACGGCAGAGCGGTTCGTCGCGAATCCGTTCGGCGAGCCCGGCGAGCGTATGTACCGAACCGGCGACGTCGTGCGGTGGACCGAGTCGGGCACCCTCGAGTACGTCGGACGCAGCGACTTCCAGGTCAAGGTGCGCGGTTTCCGTATCGAGCTCGGCGAGATCGACGCGGTGCTGACCGATGATCCGACAGTCGAATTCGCTACGACGATCGGTGTCGACGGACCTGCCGGAAACACGATCCTGGTCGCCTACGTTCTTCCACGGCCCGGCCACGAAATCGATGTGACGACGCTGCGCACTCGGGCGTCGAGTTCGCTTCCGACACACATGATTCCGACGGCGTTCGTTGCCCTGGAGTCGATCCCGCTCACGCCTGCGGGCAAGCTCGATCGACAGGCGCTGCCCGCCCCGGATCTGCACCTCGGCAGCGACTCACGCGCTCCTCGCAACGAGACCGAGCGGATCATCGCCGACATCTTCGGCGAGGTTCTCGGCGTGGGCAGCGTCGGCATCGACTCGAGCTTCTTCGATCTCGGTGGAGACTCGCTGAGCGCCACCCGCCTCACCGCTCGGGTGAATGCAGCCCTCGACACCGCTGTCAGCGTTCGTGCGTTGTTCGAGGCACCCACGGTCGAGTCGTTGGCGGTGCGAGTGCACAGCAACCCGGCCGGTGCCGCGCGCCGTCCGGCGCTCACTGCGAAGCCTCGCCCGAGCTCGATTCCGTTGTCGATGGCTCAGCAGAGAATGTGGTTCATCAACCAGTTCGACGTCGACTCGGCCGCCTACAACATCCCGCTCGCGGTTCGATTGACAGGCCGTCTCGACATCGAGGCAATGAACGCTGCGATCGGTGACGTGCTGGCGCGGCACGAGTCGCTGCGCACCGTGTTCCCCTCGCACGGCGATCGGCCCGAGCAGCACATTCTCGGCACCGACGCGGCGACGACCGACCTGCACGTCGTCGACGTCGATGCCACGGAGATCGTCACCGCGATCTCGTCCGCTGCCGCCCGCGGATTCGACGTGTCGAAGGACCTGCCCTTCCGGGCCGTTCTGTACCGGACGGCACCCGAGGATTTCGTGCTGTCGATCATCGTGCATCACATTGCCGCCGACGGCGCGTCCATGGCACCGTTGGCTCGAGACGTCATGGTGGCGTACGGATCTCGCGTGTCGGGAGTAGCCCCGATGTGGGCACCGCTCGACGTTCAGTACGCCGATTTCGCGATGTGGCAACGCTCGGTTCTCGGCGACGAGTCCGACCCGAGCTCGGTGGCAGCACAGCAGCTCGAGTTCTGGAAGTCCACTCTCGCGGATCTACCCGAGCTGCTGCCGCTTCCGCTCGACCATCCTCGCCCGGCACGGCAGTCGATGCGCGGCAACAGTGTTCGGTTCGAGATCGAGCCAGACGTCCACGCCGGCCTGGTGGACCTCGCCCGCGCGAACGACGCGACCGTGTTCATGGCCATGCATGCAGCATGGTCGATCCTCATGGCTCGCCTCAGCGGGACCGAGGACATCGCAGTCGGCACGCCCATCGCCGGGCGTGGCGACGCGGCGCTCGACGATTTGGTCGGCATGTTCGTCGGGACTCTGGTTCTGCGCACCGAGGTAGCGCCCGATCTCTCGTTCACCGAGCTGCTCCGCCGGACCCGTACCGCGGACCTGGCGGCGTTCGACAACACCGACGTGCCGTTCGAGCGTCTCGTCGACGTCCTCGATCCGGCGCGTTCCACCGATCACTCGCCGTTGTTCCAGGTACTGCTCGAATTCCAGAACAACACCTCGGCGGCACTGGAGCTACCCGAACTCACCGTCGAGGCCGTCGACATCGACGCCCACGTCGCGAAGTTCGACCTCCAGCTGACCGTCGCGGAACGGTTCGACGACTCCGGTGCTCCGGCAGGTATGACCGCTGCGATCACCTATGCGGTCGACCTGTTCGACGAGATCTCCGTGGACGAGTTCTCGACTCGATTCGGTGCCGTCCTCGCCGGCGTGACCACCGATCCCGATCGTGCTGTCGGCGACATCGACATCCTGTTGCCGGGTGAACTCGACGCCATGGCCCGGCAGTGGAACCACGACGGACACACGGCGACCGATGCGACACTGGCCGACCGCTTCGCCGCGGCCGCTGCGCAGTTCCCCGAAGCACAGGCAGTCGTGTTCGGCGATCGCTCGCTGACCTACGCCGAGCTGGACGACCGCTCGAACCGACTTGCGCGAATCCTCGTGGCTCGGGGTGTGACGTCGGAGTCCCTGGTGGCGGTTGCGATGCCGCGCACCGAGGAGCTGATCGTTGCTCTGTTGGCGGTCGTCAAATCCGGCGGCGGCTACCTCCCGATCGATGTCGGCTATCCGGCCGACCGGCTCGCCTTCATGCTCGACGACGCGTCACCGGTCTGTGTGATCTCCACCGTCGCCGACAGTGCATCGGTGCCTGCTTCCGATGTCGAGATGCTGCTGCTCGATGCACCCGAAGCGGTCGCCGAGCTGGCAAGCGTGTCCGGAGCCCCGCTGACCGACGCCGACCGCATCGGCACCACCGATGCCGATTCGATCGCCTACGTCATCTACACCTCGGGTAGTACCGGACGTCCCAAGGGTGTGCAGATCGCGCACCGTAACGTCGCGACGCTGTTCGCGAACACCACGGATCTGTTCCACTTCGACGACCGCGACGTGTGGACCATGTTCCACTCCTACGCGTTCGACTTCTCGGTGTGGGAACTGTGGGGACCACTGCTGCACGGCGGCACTCTCGTGGTCGTCGACTACTACACCGCACGCTCGCCGGAACTGTTCCGCGAGTTGCTGATTCGCGAGAAGGTCACGGTCCTCAACCAGACGCCGACGGCGTTCTACCAGTTCGCCGAAGCCGATCGTGTGGCAACCGCGGCAGGTGGATCCGCCGACGGATCGGACGCACTGTCGCTGCGGTACGTCATCTTCGGTGGAGAAGCACTCGATCTCGGGCAGCTCGGTCGCTGGTACGCACGGCACGAGGAGACCTCGCCGACCCTGGTCAACATGTACGGCATCACCGAGACGACGGTCCACGTGAGCCACCTGGCTCTGACCGAGCAGTTCGCGGCGTCCGCTTCGGCCAGCGTCATCGGCCAGGCGATCCCGGCACTGCGTGTCGCCGTTCTCGACACCCGCCTCAATCCTGTTCCGCCCGGCGTCGTCGGGGAGATGTACGTGTCCGGGGCACAGCTCTCTCGCGGATACCTTGGCCGAGCAGGGCTGTCCGCAACACGTTTCGTTGCCGACCCCTCCGGCGATGCGGGTGCGCGTATGTATCGCACCGGTGACACCGCCAGGTGGAATCGCGATGGGGCTCTCGAATACCTGGGTCGAAGCGACATGCAGGTCCAGTTGCACGGCTTCCGTATCGAACTGGGCGAAATCGAAAGCGCGCTACTGGCATTCGATGGGGTAGCGGCTTCCGTGGTCGCCGTCCGCGACGACGGTTTCGGTGATCGCCTGATCGGCTACGTCGTGGCCGAGGCCGGTCGCGCGCTCGACCATGCGGCCGTTCTCGACTTCGTGGGCAACTCGTTGACCTCGTACATGGTGCCCGCAGCGTTGATCGTCCTGGACGAGCTACCGCTGACCGCCAACGGCAAACTCGATCGCCGTGCACTCCCGGCACCGGACTTCTCGGCAAACGTCACCGAAAGTCGTTTGCCCGCAACCGAAGTCGAGTCGATCCTGGCCGGTCTGTTCGCGGACGTTCTCGGGCTCGATACCGTCGGCGTCGACGATTCGTTCTTCGCACTCGGCGGCGACAGCATCATGTCGATCCAGTTGGTCTCGCGCGCCAAGGCCGCCGGGCTGGTGCTGGCTCCCCGCGACATCTTCGAGCGCAAGACCGTGGCCGCTCTCGCCGAGGTCGCTGTTCTCGGCGGCGACGCCGTGGTGCTCGAAGAACTCGACGGTGGGGGAGTCGGCCCTATGCCGCTCACCCCGGTCGTGCGGTGGATGTTGGACCGCAGCACCGAATTCGGCCGTTACACACAAACAGCGCTGCTTCAGCTTCCGGTCGGCATCGAGCGCGAGACGCTCGAACGCACCGTGGCAGCGGTGCTCGATCGTCACGACATGCTGCGTGCGCGCCTCTACCAGGACGCGGACGGGGAGTGGCACGAGGAAGTGTCTCCGGTCGGAACAGTCTCGGCTGCGAGCGTCCTTCACGCGGTCTCGGTCGAATCCGTCGACGGCCCCGAATTCTCCGTCGCCGCCGCGGCCGAGCTCGACGCCGCTGCCGATCGTCTGGTTCCGGCCGACGGCGTCATGGTGCAGATGGTGTGGTTCCAGAGCCCCAATGGCTCGGGTCGACTGCTCGTCGTCGCCCACCACCTCGTGATCGACGGCGTGTCCTGGCGCATTCTGGTCCCCGACCTCGCCACGGCATGGAGTCGGATCGTCTCCGGCCAGGAGCCTGAACTGGCTCCGATCGGTACGTCGATGCGTCGGTGGTCCACCGGACTCACCGAGGTCACGGCCGCCCGAACCGACGAGCTCGGACTGTGGCGTCGGATCCTCGACGGAGCCGACCCGACGATCGGTTCTCGCCCGCTCGACAAGAGAATCGACGTCGACGCCACCGTGCAGCGTGTCCGCACGTCCCTGCCGGTCGAGGTCACCGAGCGCCTGTTGACCACTGTCCCGGACGTGTTCCGCGGCAGCGTCAACGACGGCCTGCTGGCCGGTTTGGCTCTGGCCCTGACCGCGTGGCGTCGCGAACGCGGCGATGCGGTGCGGGACGCTCTCGTGACTCTCGAGGGCCACGGCCGCGAGGACGCGGTGGTGCCCGGTGCCGATCTCGGTCGGACCGTCGGCTGGTTCACCACCATCTTCCCCGTACGTCTCGATCTCGGGTCGCTCGACGTCGCCGACGCTCTGGCGGGCGGCGCGTCGGCCGGTGCCTTGGTCAAGACCATCAAGGAACAACTGCTCGAGATCCCCGATCACGGCATCGGCTACGGCATGCTGCGGTACCTCGATTCCGCTGCAGCCGAGGCTCTGTCCGGCTTCGCCGCACCACAGGTCAGCTTCAACTACCTCGGCCGGTTCTCCACCGGATCCACCGAAGGCATGGACGACGTGGGTTGGATCCCGGTGGCCGACGCAGAGCTCGGCGACGCGCAGAATCCGGATATGCCGGTGCCTGCGGCGCTGGACATCAACGCTGTCACCACCTCGACCCCCGACGGCCCGCAGCTCGACGCGACGTTCGCCTTCCCCGCGGGCGTTCTCGACGCCGACGAGGTCGGCAGGTTGATCGAACTGTGGACGCAGGCCCTCACCTCGATCACCGAGCACGCCTCGGCCGACGGTGCGGGCGGCTTCACGCCGTCGGATCTCGAGCTGGTCGACATCGATCAGACATCCATCGATGCTCTGGAAGAGCAGTTCCCGAATCTCGACGACGTGTGGTCGTTGTCGCCTCTGCAGGCCGGCTTGCTGTTCCACGCTCGCCTGGCCGGCGAGATCGGCAGTGCCGGTTCGGGTGTCGACGCGTACATGGTTCAGCTGGGGCTCGAGCTCCGGGGAACTGTCGATGCGACGCGGATGCATGCTGCCGTCGACAAACTGGTCTCTCGCCATCCCAACCTGCGAGCAGCGTTCGTACACAACAGCAACGGCGAGTCACTGCAGATCGTGCAGAGTTCGGTCACTGTTCCGTGGTCCGAGATCGACCTTCGGGGGGAGCCCGATGTCGAGGTGGCCCTCGAGGCAGTTCTCGAGGCCGACCGTGCGGTGCGCTTCGAGATGGACCGGGCACCGCTGCTGCGGTTCACGCTCATCACCCTGGCCGACGATCACTGGCGTCTGCTGCTGACCAACCACCACATCCTGTTGGACGGATGGTCGACGCCGCTGGTCGTCAAGGAACTCATCACGCTCTACGTCACCGAGTCCGACGACTCGATGCTGCCGCGCATTCCTGCCTACCGGGACTACCTGGCCTGGATGCGCCAACGCGACGTGGCGATCTCCACCGCGCAGTGGGTCAGTGCCATGGCCGGCGTGGAAGAACCCACGCTGTTGGTCACCGACGATCGTGGCCGGCAACTGTCCACCGTGTCGCAGGAGACCGAGCGGTCGTTGTCGGTCGAGACCACCGCGGCACTGCGTGACTTCGCTGCTCGCCGTGGATCGACCCTCAACACCCTCGTCCAGACCGCATGGGGCGTCGTGCTGGCCACCCTCACCGGACGCGAGGACGTCGTGTTCGGTGCGACGGTGTCGGGTCGTCCGCCGGAGGTTCCGGGTATCGAGGGCATGATCGGGCTGTTCATCAACACCCTGCCCGTCCGGGTCACGCTCGACCGGAGCGAAACGCTGGGTGCACTGGTCGATCGGGTTCAGGCCGAGCAGGCATCGCTGTTGGATCACCACTACCTCGGCCTGACCGATATCCAACGCGCAGCGGGTGCAGGCGTGGCTTTCGACACCTTGACGGTGTTCGAGTCGTACCCCGTCGACCGGGCCGGCGCTTCTGCGGCAACCGATTTCGCCGGTATGCAGGTCACCGACATTCTCGGAACCGACGCAGCGCACTACCCGCTGACTCTGGTTTCGTCGGTCGACGAGCGCCTCAACCTGAAGGCGAAGTACCTGCCGGAACTGTTCGACGTCGATTCCGTGCACGCCATCGTCGATCGCGTCGAGCGTGTCCTCGACGCCGTGCTCGAGGACGAACAGCAGCCACTGGGACGGCTGCGACTCCTCGGTGACGCCGAGTTCGCCTCGCTGGCACCGGTGTTCGGACCCGATGGACGCTCGGCCCGGCTGCTGCCGGAGATCTTCTCCGACGCTGCCGCGGTGAACCCGGACGCCATCGCACTGCGCAGCACCGACGGCGAAATGACGTACCGGGAGTTGGACCGTCGGTCCAACCGACTCGCTCGAATTCTGCTGGGCCACGGCGTGCGCACCGAGACCTTCGTGGCACTCGGCATCGCACGATCGATCGAATCGGTGCTGACGGTCTGGGCCGTCGCAAAATCCGGCGCGGCATTCGTACCGGTGGATCCCAACTACCCGGCCGATCGCATCGAGCACATGTTGGCCGACTCCGGAGCAACGTTCGGCGTCACCACCCGCGCCCATCTCGACGACCTGCCGTCGACCGTGCCCTGGATCGTCCTCGACGATCTGGCGACGGACGGCCCGAACGCAGTGAGCGACGAGCCGATCGGCGCCACCGAGCGGAACGGACGCATCGCCTTCGACAGCGCGGCGTACACCATCTACACCTCGGGTTCGACGGGTGTGCCCAAGGGTGTCGTCGTCACGCACTCCGGTCTCGACAACTTCGCAACCGAGCAGCGCGAGCGATACCGAATCACCAAAGACTCACGCACACTGCACGTCTCGTCCCCGAGCTTCGATGCATCCGTGCTCGAGTACCTACTCGCCTTCGGCGTCGGCGCGACGATGATCATCGTGCCGCCCACCGTGTACGGCGGCACCGAACTCGCGGCACTGCTGGCGGCGGAGTCGGTCACCCACGGCTTCATCACCCCGTCGGCTCTGGCGTCGGTAGACCCGGCAGGGCTCGACACGTTCGCCGACGTCGTCGTCGGCGGCGAGGCCGTACCGGCCGAGTTGGTCGCGAAGTGGGCCCCGGGCCGGAATCTGTACAACGGCTACGGTCCGACCGAGGCCACGATCATGTCCAACATCAGCACGCCGATGACTGCAGGTGAGACCGTCTCGATCGGTGGTCCTGTTCGCGGCGTGTACGAGGTGGTGCTCGATTCACGGCTGCAGCCGGTTCCTGTCGGCGTCGCAGGTGAGCTCTATCTCGCGGGTGTCGGACTCGCCCGCGGTTACCACGATCGATTGGGCCTGACGGCGGAGCGATTCGTCGCCGACCCGTTCGGCGCACCCGGTGCGCGGATGTACCGCACCGGAGACGTGGTGCGGTGGTCGCACGACCTGACCATCGAATACGTCGGTCGAAGTGATTCGCAGGTCAAGGTTCGCGGCTTCCGCATCGAACTCGGCGAGATCGACGCGGCGCTCGCATCGCATCCGTCCGTGGACTTCGCCGCGACCTTCGGCACTCCGGGTCCGTCGGGAGCGACCGTTCTGGTGTCGTACGTACGGACCACCGAGGGCGCGGCGGACGCGTTCGATACCGGTGTCCTACGTGACCACCTGGCCGGCATGTTGCCGTCGCACATGGTTCCCGCAGCCATCGTGGTGCTCGACGCCATTCCGCTCACGCCGGTCGGCAAACTCGATCGGTCCGCGTTGCCGGTGCCCGAGTTCGGGTCGGCGACGTCGTACCGTGAGCCGAGCACGCCGGCAGAGCTCACCGTGGCCGCCGTGTTCGCCGAGATTCTCGACGTCGATCGGGTCGGTGCCGACGACAGCTTCTTCGAGCTCGGTGGCGACTCACTCAGCGCCACCCGTGTCATCGCTCGCGTCAACGCCGAACTCGGCACCACGATCGGTGTGCGCACGATCTTCGAGATGCCGACTGTCGCCGGATTGGCGAGCGCTGTGGGTACGACGTCCACACGGACGCAACGTCCGAATCTCGTTGCGGCACAACGTCCTGATCACATCCCGCTGTCTCTTGCACAGCAACGCATGTGGTTCATCAACCAGTTCGACACCACCTCGGCGGCGTACAACGTGCCACTGGTCGTCAAGTTGACCGGGCAGCTCGATACTGCGGCCCTCGCCGAGGCAGTCGTGGACGTCCTCGAGCGGCACGAATCGCTGCGCACGACGTTCCCGGACGGACCGGACTTCCCGGTCCAGCTCGTACATCCGGCCGTCGAGGTAGCTCCGATGGTCGAGCCGGAATCGATCGATGCCGGTGTGCTGACCGACCGGGTGGCGCACCTGGCAGGTCGTGGTTTCGACGTGACCACCGAGATTCCGGTGCACGTCGAGCTGTTCCACGTCGTCGGTGCCGATACCGATGCCGAGCCCGTCTTCGTACTGGCGATGGTGGTGCATCACATCGCGGCCGACGGAGCCTCGATGGCACCGCTGGCACGAGACGTCGTGCTCGCGTACTCGGCGCGCACCGCGGGGGGAGCGCCGGGCTGGGAGCCCTTGCTGGTGCAGTACGCCGACTACACGCTGTGGCAGCGTTCGTTGCTCGGTGACGAGAAGGACGAGTCGAGCGTGGCCGCGGCCCAGCTCGAGTACTGGTCGACAGCGCTCGCAGGTCTACCCGATCTGCTGCCGTTGCCCACCGATCGCCCGCGGCCCACCACGCAGGATTTCCGGGGTGGCCGGGTTCGCTTCACCGTCGACGCCGAGATCCATCGGGCACTCGTCGAGATCACCCGCGAGCAGAACGTCAGTATGTTCATGGTGTTGCACGCCGCGTTCGCGGTCGTGCTGGCGCGCCTGAGCGGTACCGACGACATCGCGATCACCACTCCGGTGGCAGGGCGCGGCGACGCGGCACTGGACGATCTCGTCGGCATGTTCGTCAACACCTTGGTGTTGCGCAGCCGGATCGACGACTCCACCTCGTTCGTGGATCTGCTCACGCAAGTGAAAGCACACGACCTCGACGCCTTCGATCACACCGAGATGCCGTTCGAGCGCATCGTCGAGGTGCTCAATCCCACGCGATCGACGGCGTATGCACCGCTGTCGCAGGTGGCGTTGTCGTTCCAGAACAACGAGAAGGCGTCACTCGAGCTACCGGATCTGCGCGTGGAGGGTTTCGACTTCGACGTTCCCGTGGCCAAGCAGGATCTGCAACTCCTGGTGTCCGAGACCTTCGACGACGACGGGCGGCCGACCGGATTCGAGGCAGCGTTCGATTACGCCACCTCGCTGTTCGATGCGGCCACCGTCGATGCGATCGCGGCTCGACTGGTTCGCGTGCTCGACGCCGTCGGCAACGATCGACTCACCGCGGTGGGAGATATCGACATCCTCGGCGCCGACGAGAAGCAGGCTCTGGCACCGGCTCGCGGGTCCGCCGACGTCGCGTTGCGAACGTGGCCGGAAATGCTCGCCGCCTCGGTGGCGCTCGACCCGTACGCGGTCGCCGTCACGTATCGGGGCGTGAGCCTGTCCTACGCCGACCTCGACAGTTGGTCGAACCGAATCGCGCGAATGCTCATCGACTACGGCGTCGGACCGGAAACGTTCGTCGCCTTGGCCCTGCCTCGGTCCATCGAGTCGGTTCTGTCGGTGTGGGCGGTCGCCAAGACCGGTGCGGCATTCTTGCCGGTCGACCCGAACTACCCGGCCGACCGCATTGCGCACATGCTCGAAGATTCGCGTGCGGCAATGGGATTGACCGACGTCGACAGTCGGCAGTCGCTGCCCGACACCGTGCCGTGGCTCGTCCTGGACGATCCCGAGACATCATCGGAGCTTTCGCGCTATCCCGTGGCCGCAGTCACCGATGCCGAGCGCACCGCGACGCTGCACCTCGACCACCCGGCGTACCTGATCTACACCTCGGGTTCGACCGGTCGCCCGAAGGGCGTCGCAGTGCGGCACCGGGGCCTGGCCAACCTGCAGGCCGAGGTGATCGATCGATTCCGTCCCACCCGAGATTCGCGGGTGTCGCACATCGCCTCGCCGAGTTTCGACGCCTCGGTATACGAGCTCACGATGGCGTTCGGCGTCGGTGCCACCGTCGTGATCGTGCCGCCGGGAACGTTCGGTGGCAGCGAACTGGCCGACCTGCTCGAATCGGAACATGTCACGCACGCGTTCCTGACTCCGGCGGCGTTGTCCTCGATCGACGAAACACGTTTGGGCACGGTCCGCGTCCTCGCCGTCGGCGGCGAGGCCTGCACTCCGGAGCTGGTGGCGAAGTGGGCACCGGGCCGCAAGATGTTCAACGGCTACGGTCCGACCGAGACGACCATTCAAGCGAGTGTCGGCGGTCCGTTGATGCCAGGCGGCACGGTGGACGTCGGCCGGCCGGGTACCGGATTCCGGTTCCTCGTGCTCGACGCACGTCTGCGGCCGGTCCCGGCCGGGGTGTCGGGCGAGCTGTACATCGCAGGCCCCGGTACGGCACGCGGTTACCTGCGACGGTTCGGGCTCACGTCCGAACGCTTCGTCGCAGACCCGTTCGGTACCGCCGGTGAGCGGATGTACCGAACCGGTGACGTCGTGCGCTGGGGGAGTACCGGTGTGCTCGAGTTCGTCGGACGCAGCGACTTCCAGGTCAAGGTCCGCGGATTCCGTATCGAGCTCGGCGAGATCGACTCCGCGCTCACCGATCACGACGAGGTCGGCTTCGCGGCGACCATCGGTCACAATGCGGCGTCGGGAGACACGGTTCTCGTGTCCTACGTCCTGCCGGCCGAGGGCGCATCGGTGGACGTCGAGGCATTGCGCGACAGTGTCGCGACCGTTCTTCCGCGCCACATGGTCCCGTCGACGATCATCGAACTCGCCGACATCCCACTCACTCCGGTGGGAAAGCTGGATCGACGCGCGCTCCCGGTGCCGGAACTGACGGTGTCGACGACGCCGTATCGGGCACCGAGTACCGATCTCGAAGCAGCCATCGCCGACGCGTTCGCCGAGGTGTTGGGTGTCGAACGAGTCGGTATGGACGACAACTTCTTCGAGCTCGGTGGCACGTCGCTGGTGGCAACCAAGATCGGCCCGGCCATCGAGAACGCGGTCGGAGTTCGCGTCCCGCTGCAGGCGTTGTTCGTCGATCCGACCCCGGCAGGGCTCGCGGCTCGGGTCGCGTCGGACGTCGATTCGTCCGGTGCGCAACTGGATTCGGTGTTCGGAGTGGTCATCCCACTGCGCAGCACAGGCTCCAAGGAACCGCTGTTCTGCGTCCATCCCGGAATCGGGTTGTCGTGGGGATATGCGGGCCTGGTGTCCCAGATCGGTGACGACCGTCCCGTGTACGGCCTGCAGTTGCCCAGCATCGTGGAAGGCACGCCGTTCGGCTCGATTCGAGACCTCGCGCACCGGTACGCCGACGAGATCCGGGCTGTCCAGCCGGTCGGTCCGTACCACCTGCTCGGGTGGTCGCTCGGTGGTTCGCTCGCCCATGCGATCGCCGTGGAACTACGCAGCACCGGCAGCGAAGTGCAGACTCTCGCGTTGCTGGACAGCTACGTCGACGGCCATGACGAGACGGCCGACGGTGAGCTGAGCGTCGAGAACCTGCTCGCGGGTCTGGGGCTGGATCTGACTGCTCAGGCGTCGTCCGAGCCGTTGACCTACGAACGTGGTGTCGAACTGCTCGACGAATCCCTGGGGCAGACCACCGGTGTCACGGCGAATCATTTGCGCAGAATCAATGCAGGATTCGAGAACTCGACGCGAATCATGGCCGAGTTCATCCCGGACGTGTTCGACGGAAATGTTTTGTTCTTTTCTGCAACGAAAGGCGCGAGTGACGGAATTGTTCGGTCACCACAGGAATGGCGACCGTACGTGTCAGGAGATATCGTCATCCACGGTGTGGACGTTTTCCACAACGAAATGACCAATCCCGATGCTGTCTCGGTGATCGGTCCGGTTGTCGACGCACATCTGGGCAATACATATCCATAACGTTTGCGAGTGTTCTTCCGTGAAAGAGCACTCGCTCGAATACCATCGGCTTTCGATACTCGAGTGGTCGAATGCGAATCACTACTACCAGGGGACACAGTGAAACTGATCAGAACAGCAACGGTCGCGGTGGCGTTGACCGCAGCCGTAGCCACCGGCGCAGGCCAGGCCGTAGCGGATCCGACGTCGGAGTCGATGAACTACCAGACGTCGGTCAACCCGGATGGAACCGTCAAGACCATCCTCGACGCCGGTCTCTTCCGCGTCGATGCGACGAGCGAGACGGTGTCGATCGTCGACCAGGCCGGCTCCACGGTGGCGTCGATCCCGCTGGAGTACTCCATCAATGGAACCGTCTACTCCATTGCGCCCCTGATCGGTGCCGAAGGTCGGGAACTCACTCTCACCCCGCAGACCGTTCCTGTCGCTGAGGTCGCAGGCGCGAAGACCAAGCAGCAGGCCTTCGACAACATGGTCAACCAGCTCGCCATCGGTTGGAACAACGGCGGCGGCGTCGGCACGGCCATCGGTGCAGGCCTCGGCTTCGCCATCGGCTGCGTCTCGATCTTCCCGAACTTCATCTCGGGCTGCATTATCGGAACCGTGATCGGTACGGTCGCCGGCACGGTCATCGGAATCAACAACGCCAACCCCGAAGCTCAGCCTGCGGTGTTCGAGTACTTCACCACTGCGTAGGCACGACGGCCACTGGCCGAGGGATGTGGAACAGCGGGTAGAGCGCGTGCGCTCTACCCGCTGTTCGCTGTCCGGCCAGTGAGGGCTCGACGCATCGACACCGCTTTGACCATCGTCTCCTCGAACTCCTCGTCGGGGTCCGAGAGCGCGACGATCGCGCCTCCGACGCCGTACGTGACCTCGTGCTCGGTCGCCACGATCGTGCGAATGACGATCGAGAAATCTGCCGTACCCGTGATCGAGAAGTAGCCGATGGCACCGGAATACACTCCGCGCGGCCCATCTTCGAGCTTGTCGATGATTGCCATCGTGCGAATCTTCGGAGCGCCGGTCATCGAGCCGCCGGGGAACGCCGCTCTGATGCAGTCGGCAGCCGACGCGTCGTCACGCAGCCGGCCACGAACCGTGGAGACCAATTGGTGCACGGGAGCATAGGTTTCGACGTCGAACAGCTTCGGCACGTGTACCGAACCAGGAACGCACACCTGAGCCAGGTCGTTACGCACCAAATCGACGATCATCAGATTCTCGGCCTTGTCCTTCTCGTTCGCGACGAGGTCGGCCTTGAGTGCGTTGTCCTCTTCGGGGGTGGCCCCGCGCGGCCGAGTTCCCTTGATGGGCTTGGACTCCACGATGCGGTCGGCGTCGATACGCAGGAATCGCTCGGGGGAGGCGCTCAGGACCGAGACGTCGGGAAAATTCAAGAAGGCACTGTACGGGGTGGGATTGATTTCCCGCATGTAGGAGTACGTCGCCGCGGGGTCGATGGAACCGGCCACGGTGGCAGTGTTCGTCAGGCAGACCTCGTAGGTTTCACCGGAACGGATTTCGGCGAGGCACTGAGAGATGAGGTCGAGGTAATGCGTGCGATCGTGCCTGAGCCGTGGCTCCAGGGACAGCTCTGCGCCGAGCAACGGAGCACCGGACGCAGGTATCCCACTGGGCGCGCTCACGGTCTGCGCCTTCTCGGACAGTCCACTCAGCGTTGCGGTGACCGAGTCGAACCACTGCGCGAGGACCGGATCCCCGGGGGTATCGGCCAACCCCATCAAGTACAGGGTGCCGGCCTCGTGGTCGAACACCAACGCCCGATCGGAGAACACCATCGAGGCGTCGGGGGTCGCCGAGGTGTGCACCAGCTGCCCGCCCGTATCGGCCTTGAGTTCGTACCCGAGGTAGCCGACGTAGCCCAGTCCGAATGCAAAGGGAAGATCGTGCCGCGGGGGAGTAGCTCGGCGACGTAGTTGGGCGTCGATGTAGTCGAAGAACGTCGAGTGGATGTGTTCTTTCGTGCCGTCGGAGCCCTCGACGGTCACCATCGTCTCGGCTACCGAGTACGTCACGTATTCGGCGTGCGGCCCGGAGCAATCGCCCATGACGGTGAATCGGCACTCTGGCTCGAGTGCGGCGCTTCCGTCCAGCCAGAAACTCTTGGTGTCGTGCGCGAACAGCGTCTGGAACACGCGCTCGGAGTCGAAATCGCTGTCGATAGTGCGGGTTTCGATGGTGAACATCGAATCGTGGGTCCCCGCTGCGTTCGCTGCGTTCGCTGCGCTCGACCGCGCTAGCGTCAGATCGCGGAAATTCGCCAGCAGCTCACGCCCGTATTCGGTGCTGATCGACTCGGGGTGGAACTGCACTCCCCACAACGGCTTGCTGTGATGACGAACCGCCATCACCAGACCGTCCGGGGTCCAGGCGACTTCCTCGAAGTCGGCGGGAGTCCGGGTGACGACCAGAGAGTGGTAGCGCACCACGGAATACGGCGAGGGAATCCCCTCGAACAGATCCACCCCGGTGTGCGTGATGTCGGTGATGCGGCCGTGCATCGGTGCGGGGGCCAGATCGACCTCGCCCCCGAAGAGGTGGCACATCCCCTGATGGCCGAGGCAGACACCCAGAATCGGGAGATCGGATTCGCTTATCACTCGACCACTGATACCGAAGTCCTGCTCGACGTCCGGGCGGCCGGGACCGGGCGAGATCACGACGTTGTCGAACGCGGCGAAGTCGAGGGAAGACCACGCGACGTCGTTCTTGACCACGGTCGGTGGTCGGCCGTTGACCTCGGCGAGGAGGCTGTACAGGTTGTAGGTGAACGAGTCGTAATTGTCCACAAGGAGGGTTCTGATCGTCATCGACGTACCTCTATCGTTCGCCCTCGAAGCCAGATTCTGGCCCCGGAGAATCGATGATGAGATCCTCGACGCGACACGCCTCGGCAATCATCGACTTGTACAACTCTTCGAGAAAGTCGGGCGACAATCCGTTCGCGGACGCGAACTCACGAGCCCGTTCGGTCACCACGCCCACCCGGCCCGGCTGCATCATGGGAATACCGAATTCGCGTTTGACGTGGGCCACCCGTACACACACGTCGATTCGGTCGCGTACGGCTGCGCGCAAGACCTCGTCGATACCGTCCAATTCGCGGCGCAATTCCGCCAACTTCTGTTCGCCGACCGCAACGCGTCCGTCCGATTCCGAGTCGGACGCCGCCGTCCGCGGATCGTCGTGCAGACACTGATCGGAACCCTGGCTCACGAGTTGATGCCCCCTGTTTTCGACGACTACGGTGCTGATGATTATCGGTCGCAGCCGACATTTGTTACCGCGATCATCACAGACTCGGTAACCGACTACATGCGATGTTCGATGGTGTCATCCCGAGCCGTTTTCGCGCCACTCAAACTCGAAGAAAACGGACGCTGAACGACAATAATCACACAAGTCACCCGAAAAAAATCTCCGAGTTTCCAACCCATCGAAAAAATGCACCGCCGGATTGTTTCCAATCGGGCGGTGCATCGGTCAGGGGATCAGGCTCCGCGTCGCTTGACCTTCAGCAGATCGAGGCGCTCCTTCAACAACTCTTCCAGTTCATCCACCGAACGGCGCTCGAGGAGCATGTCCCAGTGGGTACGGGGAGGCTTGACCTTCTTCGCCTCGGGCGCGGTGCCCTCGATCAGAGAACCCTCGAGTCCGTTACGGCACGCCCACGTACCGGGAATCTCGGCGTCGTCGGCGAACGGGACGTCGAATTCCTCACCGTTGTCGCAGCGATAGCGAGCCACGCGGCGGGGTGCCAAATCGTGATCACGATCGGTCTCGTAGCTGACGGCTCCCAGTCGACTACCTCGAAGTACACGATCTGCCATAGTGAAGTCCTCTCCATCGATAGTAGGTATGTGCGCCGATTCCACCGGCCGGTTTCGGCCCGGCCGAGCTTCGTCGTCCACCCACTGATCTACAACGTCGTCGAGCGTCCGTTCGTTCCCGGCTCGCCCGCGCAGATCAAGGCATCTTACCTCGCCGGCAAAGTAGGCTGAGCGACCATGTCCGTGAAAACCCGTCGCAACCAGACGTGCGAGTGGTGCGGACGTCCCATCGACGATGTCGGCACCGGCCGCAAACGACGGTACTGCCGACAATCGTGCAGACAACGCGCGTACGAGCAGCGCAGTGCCGTCAAGGGGACGTCCATTCCCGTCGACGCCGTCGTGCTGACCGCCGAAGAAGCATCGGCCGTTGCGGATCGCGCATTCGAACTGCGCTGCGCGGCCGAGGACGTCAGCACCGCAGTGGCAGAAGGTGCCGCCGCCGACGAACTGCAGCGCCTGTGCATCGAGCTCGTGGCTAAAGCACACGATGCAGAGCGACTGCGCTGAGTATTTCCGAGGCTCCTCGCTGGTCGTCCTTCGTGCGGCGCGACGGTCGACGACATCGCTCCCGTCGTTGTTCACCGACTCCGTGGACAATGGGCGACGCACGCGCGTCTTGCGCGGACGCAAAGACACACAGAGGAGCTCCATGGCGTTCTGGGATCAACTCAAGTCCAAAGCACAGGAATTGAACGGGCAGCTGCAGACCAAGACCAGCCAGTTCAAGAACAAGGAGTTCGCCAACGGCAGCATGGCGATGTGCGCTCTCATCGCCGCCGCGGACGGCACGATCGATCCGGCCGAGCGGCAGAAGACGGCAGCGCTGATCGCCGGAAACGAAGCTCTCCGCGTCTTCGAGTCCGATGAGCTCCGCCAGAAGTTCGACTGGTACTGCGACAAGTTGCAGGGTGACTTCGATTTCGGAAAGGTCGAGGCCACCGCGACGATCGGCAAGTTGAAGTCCAAGCCGGACCAGGCCCGTGCCGTCATCCAGATCGGCATCATCATCGGCGGTGCCGACGGGCATTTCGACGACCACGAAAAGGACGCCGTTCGCAACGCATGCTTCGCAGTGGGAATCGACCCGGCCGAGTTCGAGCTCTGACCCGCTCCGACGTGGGCATCGAGACCGGATGAGGTCTGCGGCGACCGACGACGCTTCGACGTCGTCGGTCGCCGTCGCCGTCCCTGGATTCCATCTGTCCTGCAATTTCCTACTCCGCGGGTTACTTTGCTCGTTCCGGCTGGGTGCACAGACGTCGTAGACGCGGCAGCGGACCGATCGATCCGTGACCGAGGAGACCGAGCATGACTGTTGCCGCGATTTATCTCGTCATCGCATTCGGGCTCGGCGGACTCGCGATGGCGGTGCGACTTCCTCCGTTGGTCGGCTTTCTGGCGGCTGGGTTCGTCATCAACGCTCTCGATGTCGGTGAGGTGCCGCAGCTGGACCTGCTCGCCGACTTGGGGGTGACGCTGCTGTTGTTCGCCATCGGCCTCAAGCTCGATCTGCGCATTCTGTTGCGCCGCGAGGTCTGGCTCACCACGTCGGTCCATCTCGCGATCAGCGTCGCGCTCGGAACCACGGTGTTGTGGTTGGCCGCCGTGGCCGGCCTGGCCATGCTGTCCGGGCAAAGCCTGACGACCATCGCACTCCTGGCCTTCGCCATGTCGTTCTCGAGCACCGTGTTCGTCGTCAAGGTACTCGAGGAGCGGGGGGAGTCGCATGCGCTCTACGGCCGCGTCGCCATCGGCGTCCTCGTCATGCAGGACATCGTTGCCGTCGTCTTCCTGACGGTCACGAGCGGCACTCTGCCCAGCCCATGGGCCTTCACCCTCGTCCTGCTGTGGCCGCTCACGCGAATTCTTCGGAGAATCTGGAGCGGGCTGGGGCACGGCGAGATGCAGTCGTTGTTCGGCATCGTGATGGCTCTGGTTCCGGGGTACGCACTGTTCTCCACGCTCGGCCTCAAAGGTGACCTCGGTGCCTTGATCATCGGTGTCCTGTTGGCTTCGCATTCCGCGTCGTCCGAACTCGCACGGTCTCTGTTCCACCTCAAGGAACTTCTGTTGGTGGGCTTCTTCGTCTCGATAGGTCTGTCCGGATTACCCGATGTGCCCAGTCTCGTTGTCGCTCTGCTGATGATGCTCGTTCTGCCGCTCAAATCCGTGCTCTACGTAGCGCTGTTCGCCGCGATGAAACTTCGGTATCGAACGGCCCTGCTCGCAGGACTGAGTCTGATGAACTACTCGGAGTTCGGTCTGATCGTCGTCTCCGTCGGAGTGACGACCGGGATGCTGGAACCCACGTGGCTGGTCGAGATGTCGATCGCGGTGGCTCTGAGTTTCGTCGTGTCCGCGCTGGTCAATGGCCGCGGCCACCTGATGGTCGAGAAGATGGCGAGCCGGCTGCCCGTCCAGGACGAGCAGAGCCTCCACCCCGAGGAACGGCCCGGTGATGCCGGCGACGCCGAAGTCGTCGTCATCGGCATGGGGCGTGTGGGGTTCGCGGCCTACCAGCGACTGAACGAGCACTACCGATTGGACGTCGTCGGAGTCGACTACGACGGCCCGCGCATCCGTCGACTGGCCGAGCAGGGACTGCGTGTCATCGAGGGTGATGCCACCGACCTCGACTTCTGGCACCGACTACGCAGATCGGATTCCGTCCGGATCGCGGTGCTCGCCATGCCGCGGCACGGTGCGAACGTCACTGCACTGGCGTGTCTGCGAGAGTCCGGCTTCGGCGGAACAGTGGCGGCGGTCGCACGGTACGACGACGAGGTGCAGTGGGCAAAAGACCAGGGCGTCGATATCGCCTTCAACGTCTACGCCGGCGCGGGATTGGAACTGGCCGACCAAGTGGGGCATTCGACCCCGGAATACATCGATGATCGCACCGACTCCGAGACCGACGAGCCGCGTACACCGGACAACACCGGATAGGTCGGCGGTGCGAGTGATGGAGGCGCTCGCCGGAAACGAATGGGGGAGTCGTCAGGTACTGCCTGCCGCTCCGCCTCCTCCACCTGCACCTCCACCGGACGCAACGGATCCGCTACTGCTGGAGACGAACACACCGGAGAACGCAGACCAGGGGAGGACCACCGGAACACCCGCCGCATAGTCGGCATCCGCGGGTGATGTGAAGGCTCGTAGCGGCGTGTCACTCCCGGGGTCGGTTGCGGCCTCGAGTCGTTTCCGAAAGAACGGGGCCAAGCCGAACGCAACGATGTCCGGCAGAGCTACGTTCAGATCGACCGACTCGTCGTTGTCCTTGGCGGCCTGCTTCAGTCCGTCGCGGTACGCCTCCCAGGGGCGAGAGGCGTCCAGGCCCGCGACCGAGAAGCGTGAGTAGGCGATCGCCGTCCACAGTCCTGCAACGAAGAGAAGCCCTGACAACACCACCGCGAGCCACATCGTCGGTGCACCCGACGTCGCGACGGCAATTCCTCCGATCGCGAGAGCCCCGCCGAGTACGCCCAGACCGGCCAACGCTGTCCGGCGTCGACCTGAGCCGTCGGCAACGAATCCGCTCGCCCGCAGTGTGTTCTCCACGAGTTCTTTGGTTGCACCGGGGCCTCGAGCGATCTTCTTCAACTCGTCGCCGGGTACGACATCGTCCTCGGCTCGTTCGGCGAGCATCGACCAGACCGCCTGTTGAACCTCGCCGCGGGCACGGGTTCGGTCGACAAGCCTGATCTTGACTGTCCCTTTGTCGACCTTTCCCGGCTTCTTGTCCTGCTCGAAGGTGAGCGCATCGGCGGTGGCAAGCGCCAGTACGGTCCCTGGTACGCCGCTGGGCTGCGCGCTGCGGTGCACCAGGGCGGCCGCGTACGCTGCATCGGTGGCCTGGTCCGGTCGAACCGTCGTCGGATATTCTTGGGAGACAGTCGGTTTCGCTCGGCCCCGAAACACCGTTCCCACCAGAAGCAGCCCGAGAAGCGCGATCACCGAACCGGCCCACGGCAGCCAGGTCGAGCCTGGACCGTCGGCGAATCTGTCCAAGGCAGTCACCGGCGGACCGGTGCGAATGTCGGACGCCAGGCGATCTATGCCCGCGGTCAGGCTTCCTGCGACGTCACCATCTCGCAGCGGCGGAATCAGTGCGTCCTCGATGATGGCCTCTTGTTCGTCCCGCGGAACGTTACCGTCGTCGTACGTGGAGCCGACGAAGATGCCCGCGCGAGCCTCGTCGATCTTTCCAGGCTCCCGGTTGATCAATATTGCGCCTGCAGTGTCCTGGTCGACGCCCGTCAGGGACACCCATCTCTGCTGCAGGTCTTCTACTTGATCCAACGTGTTGTCGGGGTCCGCGTCGAGCTCACGCACGTACGCGATCACGTCCGCACCGGTGTCGGACTTCAAGTTCTCCAACTGACGTTGGATGTCCGCGGTCTGCGCCGGATTCAGGGAAAAACCCGTTCGGTCGTAGACACGCTGACCCGAGGTCAAACCCTCGAAGCCGGCGTCTCCGCCGGACGGATCGTCGGAGCAGCCAACGAGGCCGAACGATGCAATGAGGGCCATCAGTACGGCTGCAGCAACTCGGCGGTGGAAGTTCCGGCGACGGGATGTCTCGAGAAAGGCGTCCATCGAACGAACTCTAACCAGAGTTCGTCTACGGTAGCCAGCACAATCGGCCGACGCGGCAGTGGATATCCAGAACGGGTTTCCTCACAGTTGTTTCGTCACAGTGACGAAACAACTGTGAGGAAAGAGCGGAGAGGGAGAGGGTGCCGTCCGATCCGCAGTGCGCCGATCCCATGACAGCGGGTAGTCAGCGGGCCGGCTGCGATAGCTGTCGACCGGAAGCCCGTCACATTTCCCGCAGGCATTTCGATACCACCGGGACGCGTCGCGTCGACGCAGACTTCGGACAACGAAGAGCTTCAGCCGAATCGACTGCGTCGAGCAAAGTTGTTGGGCTGCAGCGAACTACGGTCGATCCCAGCGAACTGCAGGTCGACAGTTTGCCGATAATCAACATTATGTCAGGTAATGTTCTGAACGTTCGATCGACCTTGGTAATCGGTTGTCACTGCGGCGGCTCCATGAATTCGATCGTCTCTCCGTGTGGACCCACCGCGTACATCACGCGGGTGCCCACCTTTGCCCCGCCGGCAATAGGTTGAGGAGTTCCCTGCGCCGTCCACCCGAAGTCCGTGATTCGCGTCAGGACCGCGTCGATGTTGTCGACCTCGAAGGCAAGATGCGCAAAACCAGGATCGTGTGGTCGAGAGGATCCCTGCTCTCCCTGGACGTTGCGATATTCCAGCAGTTCGACCGTCTGACCCGCAACGGATACCACCGCCATCCGGACTGTAGCCCCGTGCGCTCCGGTGACCTCTCCCAGAAACTCTCCACCCATCTCGCCGGTGCGTTCGAGGACCGCGCCGAGACCATCGACCCAGAACCGAAGGGCGTCATCGAGGGAACCGACGGCGAAGCCGACGTGGTCGGAGCGAAGGATTCTGAACGACATGCCAGGAGCCTACGCCTGGCATGTTTCACGAATTGCGCTTCTGTTCGGCTCTCATCAGTCCGCCTCCGACGATCAACCGCTGGATCTCACCGGTCCCCTCGTGCAGCCGCGGCAGAATCAGCGAGCTCCACCAACTCGGTTACTCCGGAAAATCCGCGCTACGAGAAAGCCTTTCGTTCGACCGGATGTCGCCCAAGTTTTGTTCCAGCGCACCGATCACGGCGTCGTACCCGCTGTTGCCCAGGATCAGTCGGCGCGGCGGCGGGTCCTGAGCCATCGCTTCGATCACCGCACGGGCACCACGATACGGATCGCCCGGCTGCACCCCGTTCATGTCGACGAAATCGGCACGAACCTGTTCCAGCATGTCGTGGTAATCCGGAATCGCTTCCGCGACAGGCTCGTCGGCGAATCCAGCGTAGGCGTTGGTGCGGAAAGCCCCTGGTTCGACCGCCAACACGGAGATGCCGTGCTCGGCAACCTCCTGGCGCAGAGCGTCGGTGACGGCTTCGATCGCGTATTTCGTAGCGCTGTAGTAGCCGAATCCGACCGCCGCCAGAAGTCCGGCCACTGAGGATACGTTGACGATCCACCCACTTCTGCGGGTGCGCATTCCTGGTAGCACGGCTCGCGTAACGGACAGTACTGCAAAGAAATTCAGCTCGAACATTGCCCGGATCGAGGCTTCGTCCATTCCCTCGATCGATCCGTACCAGCCGCGACCGGCGTTGTTGACCAGCACGTCGATACCGCCGAAATGCTCTTCGGCCGTTCGTACCGCCTGCAGTACCTGTGCCGCGTCCGTGACATCCATGGGCACGACGAGAACGCGGTCACCGTACCGATCGGCCCACGACGCCAGTTCCCCTGGACGCCGCGCCGTGAGTACCACGCGGTCCCCCGCGCCCAAAGCCACCTCGGCGTACGCCATGCCGAAGCCGCCTGGGGTGCCACCGGTGATGAACCATCGCTTGCTCATGGCTCGATCACCAACCGGTTGATCAGCGCGCCGTCCAGAGTGAAACGGTAGTGCAGGTCGACGACTCCCCCGGGAAAATTGCCTTCCAGGTGCTGCGTGACGTCGGCGGTCGTGCCGGTCGCGGTCGCTCCCGTGAACTCCGATGTGTAGGTGTACTCACTCTCATTGACCGAGGCGGTCAGCCAGGCCTCGATCTCGTCGCGGCCAGAGTGATCATGACCCTCATCGGTCACGACGGCATCTGCGGTGAACACGGTGATCGCGCGAGCGCCCTGTCGGGCGTCGAGGGCGGTCATGAACTTCTTCACGTTGTCCGGGAGTGCATCCCATTCTGTGGTCATGACACCACGGTGATGCCTCCCCCAGGGGGAAGGTCAATACCGGATCGGCACACCAGTGTTCATGACCGACACTCGCCCCGGCGCCCCGTCGACTCACGCTGTTACCGAGGACGTCAAGCGGCGGACCGGTGGCTTGCCCAGCAGCAAGCGTGCAGCCAGCCCGGCCAGGAGCGCCCAGAAGGCAGCGCTGACACCGACGATGACTGTGCCGGACGCGGCGGTCACAAAAGTGATGACGACGGGGATTCGCTCTACCGGGTCAGCGAACGCGGCGGTCAACGACGCGGCGAGTGTCCCGAGTAGGGCGAGTCCGGCGACCGCGGCAATGACACCGACGGGGGCAAGTGCAACGAGTGTGCCGAACGACGCTGACGCCACGCCGAGCAACATCAGGACGATTCCCGCAGTCAGACTTGCAATCCATCGGCGAGTGCGATCCACACCCGCGTCCGGCCCGGCAGCCAAGGCGGCGCTGATTGCCGCCAGGTTGATCGCATGCCCGCCGGCGGTCGCACCGAGCAGGGTGCCTGCGCCGGTCACAACCATCGATCGCCGCCACGGAACCTGGTAGCCGAGACCGGCCATGACCGCTACACCCGGGACGTTCTGAGAAGCCATGGTCACGAGGTACAGCGGAAGTGCAATCCCGACGAGAGCCGCGACAGTGAACGTCGGCGACGTGAAATGGACCCGAGGTAGCAGGTCCGCCGGGCCCACCGTGGTATCGCCGGCTGCCACGGTGATGCCGATGACGACTGCGGCAGCGAGAAAGGCGAGGGGCGCGGCCCAACGGGGCGAGAACCGAAGTGCAACAAGCCAAGTCAGGACAACCGGGGCGACAGCGATCGGGTTCACAGCCAACCCGGTGACCGGGCCGAGACAGAGCTGCAGGAGGACCCCGGCGAGCATGGCTTGGGCAAGCGAGGTGGGGATGCGGGTGACCAGCGCCGCGAGCTGGGGTACCAAACCGGTGAGGACGATCAGCACCCCCGTGACAAGGAACGCCCCCACCGCGGCGGGCCAACCGCCATCGACGGTGCCGGTGGTCGCGAGCAGGGCCGCGCCGGGGGTGGACCAGGCGGCGGTGATCGGCAGCCGAGTCTGCCAGGAAAGGACGATGCAGGCCAGACCCATGACGACGGTGACAGCGAGCAGGCCGCTGGCGGCCTGCTCGTGGTTCGCTCCTACCGCTGTCAGGCCGCTCAGGACTATCACGAACGAACTGGTGAACCCGACCAAGGCCGAGACCACGCCTGCCGTGATCGGTGGCGCCAGTCCACCCGTCTTACGTGCATCAGAATCGGCGGTATCACGCGGTGGGGTGTGGCTCATGGTTCTCCTCGGCTCGGTGGGAGCCCAGGCGCGCGGCAGACGTCAACAGACGAGGCCGCTTCCCGATGGTGATCCATCCACAGCGCCAGTCACGGCCCGACCACAGGGTAGACCGAAACTACGGACCATCGGTACCGGAACAACCGTGACCGCTTCATCCCATGGAGCAACCCGACGCGCACCACCCGAACCATCTTGGGTGCCATTGATGCTTTCGCCCGGTATCGAAAAGACTGTGCGCGTTGCGAACCCGGGCAGTCCTCGATGGTCGGCCGACGAAATCCGTGCCGCCGTCGAAGAGGGCAGGCCACGATTCTATCGGTCGCAGTGTCATTCCGGGTCGTTCGAGCGTGCCTGCGTCTCTTCGATCCGTTGCCTCTGCCGCACACCGTATGCGGCTTCGGTGACTGCGCGATCGTCTTCGAGGCCCGAACCGAGCGCCCCACCGATGGTCGCAATGGACGCGAGTAGCCAAGCGAGACTGAGGTAATCGGAAAAGCCGACCGCGTGTCCGAGGGTGCTGGACAGCAGTCCCGGAGGAAGTGTGAGACACGCGGTCCCCAGCAGCATGCAGAACAGGGCTATGTGGAGGACGACAACGCCGATCACCAACGTCACGGCTGTCGCTGCGTTGTACAGCACAGATCTGTCTCGCTCTTCGGGTGATTTCGGCCGCTCCCACAATTCGTGATCGAGAATCAGCCACAGAACCATCGCCGCTATGGAGAGAATCGTCGCCGCGCACATTCGCCATGGGCCCATTGTGTCGGCGAACAACCAAATCGTGCTGGTAGCCAGCGCGAACGCTCCGGTGGCAAAAGCTCCGACCAGCACTTTCGACAGCCCTGTCACGAGCCGCCACGGCCGGTTCGCCCGCACCATCCCCGACAACAGCCGCAACCGTCGAAGTCCCGACGGTGCGAAGAAGCGTGTTCCGCCCTCGATGTTCTCGCTGGGAAACCGCGATGGTGCGCCGGGTGGGGCTAGTTCCGGTTCACCCACGGCACAGGCGATTGCCAGTTCGGTCACCGTGCGGACGCGGTCCTCGATACGCACACCACCCACCGCTGCAACGGAGATGAGTGCGAATAATCGTTCGGCGCTGACGTCGGCCACCACCGGCATGGTGTCTTCTCGCCGTGGCAGATCGGTGAGGTACACGACGATTTCTGCGTCCTCAGAAGACGGATCGACAGCGTCGATAACGTCCGCCAAGTCCGCTTGCTCTCCAGAGAGGTACGGCTTACTGCGTACTCGCGACGTCCATCTGCGTTCGCGGTGGTCTCTGCTTCGTAAGTGTTGCGGTAGGTGCGCAGCCACCCGGTGTGCGAGCGCAGTGGGTTTGCCGGGATCAGCGATCAATAACACCGAAGCCGGTTCGCCTGCGGAACCCGCTCGATCCACCTGGTTGTGGTCGATCCCCGACACCGCATTATTCTAACCAGTCAGGTCCGATCCGGGAACCCTCTGGCTCGAGAATTCCTGAGGCTCGGCGAATTCGGCATCGGTTCACCAAACCGATGTCCGCACAGAGGTTTTCGCTGCTCACTCGGTCGACGGCTCACGCGCGGATTGTCACGATGTCTCCACTCCGGACCATCTCATGATTCGCAGGGCGCGCAGGGTATTCCACCTATTCGGACGCCCATCGCCATTCTCGATCGGAAAGTGGACCGCACCGGCGTGAGTTCTGTCCAGCAGCCAAGTGCCGTCGTCACACTGTCTCGACCGGATGTGTTCGATTGCCGCCGTCAATCTCGGGTCGACGAAAGATCCAGCGGTTCGGAAGTAGTCGACTCCACGAAGCAGGTCGTAATGCCACCAGGTCGGAAAGGAGAAAAGCAACCAGTTCGGTTCGACGAGCTCCCCCGTGCTCACCCTCCTGGCCAGCCGGCGTTCCAGAAGGTACTCCTCGCCTCGGTGGCGTGCGGCACTCGACGCGGGAGTGCCGCCCGTGGCTCGTTCGTGCTCGAGCAACCCTTCGAGCACACAGATCGTCGAGTGAAAAGACCCGCGAGTCGATCCGTACTCCGCCTCGCAGTTCCAGCCACCGTCGGCGAGCTGATCTTTCACCAATCTGGTCACGATCGCGTCGACGTCGACTCCGAAATATGCACCCACGGCGACAGTCCTCCCGTTGATGCAGGGCTCGACTTCACCGTCGAAGAACCGTTGGCCTGCGTGTTCCCACCGGCAATTCCGGCGCACCGCCTCGATGGCGGTCCGTACTTCACCGGCGTACGGGTCGACACCCATCTCGCGCATCAACGTCAACGAATGAAGCGTCGAAGTCCATGGCTGCCCTCCTGAGAAATCGCCGTCGAAACCCGATGGGAAGCAAGCACCTCCGGCCCACAGGCCGTTCGGGTCGCGCGCGGCAAGCAAACGCGCGCCCCAGCCTTCGTACACAATTCGATTGCGCTCACTCGCCACATCAGCAGGGGGCGCGTCGTGCAGATCGCGCAGTACCTGCCATCGAATCGCTGGATCCGAATCGAGCAGCCACTCGTCCATGACCATGAAGGCGAGGCTAGCAATGAAACCGACCTTTTCGGCGCTGTGTGCGGACGGGTCATCGGGCATTCTCTACGTTCCGAATTTCTGCAAAATTGCCGAGACAATTGGTGAAGACATCCGACTCGCCTGCACGTGATTCTCGGGGAGGGTCCGAGTCGGAAAATGTATTGCTGGCCCAGTTGTTTTTCGGCCCCATCGAAGCTCGCGTTCTCCGTGGCGGAGAAGTCTCTGACCGCAACCGTTGTCGACTGTCCGAAGGCGGCGTGCTTCTGACAATTGGGTTACTGCCCGCTCGTGTTCGAACCCATCGAACTCGGTGGCCGAATAACATTGGCCCGAGCCGCTCGAACACCGAGCGACGCAGATCGGAGGGCCGATGTTCGATGCTGCCGACGATGTGATGTCGCTTCGGCAATTTCTGGAGCGATCGCCGGACTTCGTTGCACTCGCCGACCTGACGGGCACAGTTCTCCACATCAACCCAGCAGGCTTGGAACTCATCGGCGTGTCCGACTGGGCCGAGGCATCGACACTGCCGGCTTTGGATTTTCTCACTGCGGACGGCCGTGAGCGCGCCGAGGAGATCGGTACGGCGCTGCGTTCCGAGGGAAGGTGGGACGGCTACTGCGAACTACGCCATCACGGGACCGGTGCAGGTATTCCGGTCGTGGTCTCGGCATACGTCGTTCACACCCCGGACGGCCGACCTGACGTCGTCGCCTCGATCATCCGGCATCGGCACACCGTCGAACAACGTAGTGCCCGGATGGCGGCCGATGCCGTAACCGCCAGCCGACACGCACAGGAGCAAAAAGCCCTGGCCGACCTCAGTCGGTTCGCAGTCGTCGCCGAGCTGTCGGAGCTGTTGACTGCAGCCACCGACACTGCCGCCACGTTGATGGGTGTGGGAAATTCCGCCATCGCGCACCTCGAGAATTCCACCGATCCTTACTTGACCATGGATGCCGCGAGCGGTTCGCTCGGTATTCGTCGGGACGTTCCTTCCGGCGACGGCTCCATGACCGGGTACGCACTCGCTCACGAACAGCCAGTGATTTGCAGCAACCGCGGCGACGAAAGCCGGTTTCGTACAGACACGATGGCGGAGCTCGGACTGCGCAGCGGTGTGGCAGTACCGATCATGACTGCGGTTGGAGACGCCTGGGGAGTCCTCTCGATCCACAGTGTGGAAGCACGGCTGTATCGCGAACAGGAAGTCTCGTTCCTCAGCTCCGTCGCGGGTATCGTCTCCGCGGCACTTCGACGAATGGAACTGGAAAGCCAACTCCGACGGCGCAGCACCCACGACGCACTCACCGGGTTGCCCAATCGCACTTTCGCCTACGACGTCCTCGACACCGCTCTGGCTCGGGCACGCTTTCAGTCCGATACTTTGGCCCTCCTTCTGCTGGATATCGACGACTTCAAAATCATCAACGACAGCCTGGGCCACGACGCCGGAGACAGGGCGCTGGTGAAATTCGTGGAGCGACTGGTGTCCGCAACGAGCGCGACCGACACCATTGCTCGTCTCGGCGGGGACGAATTCTTGATCATCTGCGAAGGGGTGCGCACTGTGGAACGAGCGGAGGAGATCGCGCGACACATCGCCCGCACCATCGCGAAACCATTCGCTGCCGAGGACGTCCCCATCCCCCTCAGTGCCAGCATCGGTGTCGCTGTCTCCGACTCGAATTCGACAAGGCATGAGCTGATTCACCGGGCAGATCTGGCAATGTACCGCGCCAAGGACAGCGGAACCGGTGGCCATGCAGTTTTCGACCCGGGAGACCTGTACGACGCCGACCGGATCAGATCGCTGTCGGTCGACCTGCGCGCGGCGTTGAGCTCGAACGAACTCACCATGGCATACCAACCTCTGGTGGACATCTCGACGCGTGAGGTCGTTGCAGTCGAGGCGCTCGCCCGCTGGAATCATCATGATCTAGGGCCTGTCGAGGCTACCGAATTCGTCGCAGTCGCCGAAAGAACAGGTCTCGCAACACCATTGGGCGCATGGGCGCTCCGCGTCGCGTGCAGCGACGCAGTGCGGTGGCGCGCATTCTCCGACGTCGTGGTGCGCGTCAATGTCAGTGCGCTCCAACTGCGAGACCACGAGTTTCCGGCGCAGGTCGCCACTGTCCTGGCTGACACCGGCCTACCACCGAACGCATTGGGTCTGGAAGTGACCGAAACAGTGTGGGTCGCAGACACCGAACGAGTGGCGAATACCGTTGCGGCGCTGCACGCAATGGGCGTGTCCTTGCTCCTCGACGATATGGGCAAAGGGCACAGTTCCATGTCGTATCTGGACCGGTACCCGATGTTCGAGAGCTTCAAGATCGACAAGTCATACGTGGCCCGGTTGCCCGCCGTCCGCGCCAGGGCAATAATCTCGGCGATCGTTGCACTCGCCCGCGCGTTCGACGTCACAGTCGTCGGCGAAGGCGTCGAAACCGAAGAACAACTCGAAGCACTCGCCGCAACAGGATGCGACGTAGCTCAGGGATTCCTGCTCGGACGTCCGATGAGCGCCGCAGCAATCACCGATCTGCTGCTGTCTTCTCAGTGAACGACTACCGACTCCACCGCGGTGGCGGGCTGACCGCCTGATCGTTTGTTACGCGTCGTGCACGCCGATCCGTGAGTACGAGAAGTAGGCCGGGAATTCCGGCGACGGTCCATGGCACTACCGCCCCGACAGTCGGAACCACCTGAAGCACTCCCAGTCCGCAGAAGTCCGATGAGTGTCCGCACACGATCGCGTCGTAGGGGGTTGCCACGAAGGAAATGGTCAGCGCCGTGGTGAGGAACGCCAGGACCCCGGTCGAGATGGCCGCCGCGAGCGCCTTCGGGGACGCGCACAATCCGGTCCAACCCCACGCGAGAAGCGCTACGCAACATGTCACGCCGATCAGAGCGACAGCAGCGCCGACCTCACCGCCGTGACCGTCGACCCGTACGCCGGTCACAAAACCGAGCTGAACGGCTCCGCCGGCCAATACGCCCGTGCCGATCAAGGGAAGTAATCCACGCAGAACACGCAACGGGCGTCTGCGGCGTGATGCGGAGAAAAAGATTCGCTCTCTTTCCACTTTCAATGTATAGCTCACCCGGGGTCTTGCGGCAAGACCCCGTCGAGGGTTCAGAATGGCTCGCTGCACACCCGCACCATCGGATCGGAGTCCCGTGAAATCAGTGCCGCCTCATGTCTTCGACCTCCCCGACAGGCTCGCACCGAAGCGCCAACCCACGCTCATCGGTCATGACCGACAGCACTTTTCGGCAATCACCGCCAGCATCGAGAAGTCACGTTCCGACACGATCGCTCGATTGAACGCCATCCAGAAGTCATCCGGGCGGATGGGACAGGAGGTGATGGAACGTGATTTCGAGATTCACCGACTGAACGGGCGGCTGCGCCAACTGCGTCGTTACGGTGCCGATCTGTGTCTGGGGAGGTTCGTCCCCATCGACTCGGACCAACCGGTGTACGTTGGGCGTACCGGCATGCTCGGGGATGCGGGCGAGCAACTGCTCGTCGACTGGCGCTCCCCCGCTGCCGAGCCGTTCTTCGGTGCAACCCATGCCAACCCGATGGGGCTGAAAAGCCGTCGCCGCTATCGGTGGACGAACAGCACCATCACCGACTACTGGGACGAGGTGTTCGATCCCACGTCTCTGGACGACAACGCCGCGCTGGACGATCAGTCCGCGTTCATCGCCAGCCTGGGTGCCGAGCGCTCACCTCGGATGCGTGACGTACTGGGCACGATCCAGGCGGATCAGGACGCGATCATTCGAGCCCACGCGCACGGGGCACTCGTGGTCGACGGCGGACCGGGAACCGGGAAAACTGTTGTTGCCCTTCACCGCACCGCGTACCTGCTGTACGCAGACTCACGGATAGGACACAACCGCGGCAGAGTACTGTTCATCGGTCCGCATCAGCCCTACCTCGCGTACGTCTCGGGCGTACTCCCCAGTCTCGGCGAGGAGGGAGTGCAAACATGCACCCTGCGAGACCTCGTCGGAGAGGGGACGCATGCGCTCGACGACACCGATCCTGTTGCGGCGCGGCTCAAGGAAGACCTCGACGTCGACGCGGTCATCGAGGCGGCTGTTGCCTTCTACGAACAACCACCGACCCACGACGTCACAGTCGAAACAGACTGGGGAACATTTGTATTGACGCCGAACGACTGGGTGGAGGCATTCGGTGCGCCAGATCCCGGTACGCCGCACAACGAGGCTCGCGAGCTGATCTGGGACCTACTGACGACCATCGTGACCGATCGCTGTGCCGCACAGGGATCCCGCGAAGAACTTCGGCAGTCGCTGCAGTTGAACGAGGATCTGCGTGACGTCCTGGAACGCTCGTGGACGATCGTCGATGCCGCAGACCTCGTCGCGGACCTGTGGACCGTTCCGGCATACCTGCGCACATGCGCACCCTGGCTCGGCGCGGACGACATTCGAGCACTTCGACGCGCTGATGCGACACGCTGGACTGGGGCCGACCTACCGCTGCTCGACGCGGCACGGGCGCGACTCGGCGATCCGAAACATGCTCTACGACAACGACGCCGATCGCTGGCTGCTGCGATCGAACGCTCGCGAATGGACAGTGTCGTCGACGAGTTGATTGCGGTCGACGACGACGAGATGATGGCCGCGCAATTCCGTCAGGAGATAATTCGGGATGCACTCGTCGATTCGTCCGGCTTCGAGGACCACCCGACAGATCCGCTGGCGGGTCCGTTCGCGCACATCGTGATCGACGAGGCTCAGGAGTTGACCGATGCGCAGTGGCACATGGTGATGCGGCGATGCCCTGCTGGAAGCTTCACCATTGTCGGTGACCGTGCACAGTCTCGTCGGGGCTTCACCGAGACGTGGCCGGATCGGCTCGAACGAGTAGGTATCGACGAGGTGACCGTCGCCGCTCTCGGCGTGAATTACCGGACGCCGCAGGAAATTATGGACGTGGCCGAGCCGGTGATCCGGGCGGCGCTGCCCGACGCCAACGTTCCCACGTCGATACGCAGTACCGGCGTGCCGGTCGAATACGGTGACGTCGCATCGCTTTCGACGGTTCTCGCCGAGTGGCTCGGTTCGACGACCGGCGGAACCGCATGCGTGATCGGTGATCCTACTTTTCCGCAGTCCGATCGAATCAGCTCGCTGACACCGCAGCTCGCCAAAGGTCTAGAATTCGATCTGGTCGTTCTGATCGACCCGGATTTGTTCGGCTCCGGCGTCGCAGGTGCTGTCGACGCGTATGTGGCGATGACACGAGCCACAGGTCTACTCGTCGTCTTGACCACGTCGCAGCGCGAGCGAATCGAGTAGATCCAGCACGGCGTGGATCGCCGGACTCGCATCGGCGCTGCGCCTCCACGCGGCATGCACTTCTCGCTTGGGGGCGCGCGCCAGCGGGACGGCCACGAGCGCCGGGCCGAGAGGCGGTCTCGCGAGACGGGGAATCAGCGCCAGCACATTGTCTGCCTCCACCAGGGAAAGCTGAGTGGAGAAGTCGTCGACGAGGTGCCGAACGTCGATCTCGCTCGACGTGTCCGCGAACAATCGACGAAACCACTGGTGGCACAACGTGCCCGCCGGGCTCGTCACCCACGGGTACGTCGCGAGGCCTGCCGGTGTCAGGGGAGACTTCCCTGCGGCGAGGGGGTGGGTTCGATTCATGACGACATCGCCGTGGTCGGTGTGAATGGATCGCCGAACGATCGAGTGCGGAGCCACTGCGGGAACTCCGTCGGCGTCGTGCACCAGTGCCAGGTCTGCTGCTCCCGAATGCACACTGTGCAGCGCCTTATCCGGGTCCTCCTCCCCGATCTGCACGGTGAGGTCGGGATAGCGAGCGCTCAGGGTCGCGAGTGCAGGTGCGAGCAGACCGCGGATCGCAGTGGAGAATCCAACCACTCGTACCACCCCGCGCGCGGCACCCTCGTCTGCCGATCTCGCCGACTCCAGACACCGCTCGAGGGCGTGGAACACCTCGTCCGCAGATTCGACCACTGCCCGTCCGGCCGGCGTGAGGACAACACCTCTGCCCGCCTGCGCAAGTACCGGCGTTCCGACCTGGCGTTCGAGCCGTTTGATCTGCTGGGAGACGGCCGACGCCGTGTAGCCGAGCTCGTCGGCCGCTTTCGTCAGCGTGCCCAGGGCGGCAACTGCACGCAGCGCGTGGAGTGCATTGACATCGATCATGAAGCAAAGGTACGCAATACTGCCGAAATTACATCGCTGGACCGAGACGATCATGTGGGCTCACACTCGGACGATGAACATGTCCACTTCTTCGGTCACGTCGACGTTCGGCACCAACCTGGTTGCCATGTGCACACCGATGAACGCCGATGGGCAGGTGAGTCGCACCGGCACGGACGCCTTGCTGACCCACTTGCTCGCGACCGGTTGCGACGGCGTCGTTGTCGCCGGCACCACCGGGGAGGCACCGACTCTCACGCCGCGTGAGCAGGCCGATCTGATCACGGCGACGCGCGAATTCTCGGGCCACGCCCTGCGCGTGATCGCGGGTGTCGGCACCAACGACACCTCCGCCGGGATCGAGTCGGCGCGACGTGCCGCCGATGCAGGGGCCGACGCATTGCTCGTCACCGCCCCTTACTATTCGCGCCCCACGCAGGCCGGCATCGCCGATCACATCGTCGCCATCGCCGATGCCGGAGCCCTTCCGGTCATGGTGTACGACGTGCCGGCTCGGACCGGTGTGCCGATCGACGCGTCGACGCTGGTCGACCTCTCGCGGCATACCTCGATCACGGCGGTCAAGGACGCGAAAGGCGACCTGTACGAAGCGATGAACGTCATGGCTGAAACCGACCTGGCCTATTACTGCGGTATCGACGAATTGACCCTGCCCTATCTGTGCTGCGGTGCAACGGGTTCGGTGAGTGTGGTCGGCAATGTCGTCGCCGACCGCTACGCCGACCTCTTCGACGCGGTCCGAGCCGGAGATCTGACTCGCGCGAACGCAATACAGCGATCGCTGCTACCTCTCGTCGAGGCCGTCATGCGCACCACGCAGGGAGCGATCATGGCCAAGGCGGCCTTGGTCGCCATCGGTGTGCTGGCCGACGCCACGGTGCGGCGCCCGTTGCTCGAATCGTCCGCCGCAGATCTGCAGCGTCTGACCCACGCGTTGGCGGTGACAGGAATCGATCAGGAATCGAGAAGCATGCGCGTTCCGATACGACTACCGTGATCGCACACATACCTCGATGCAATCGACCTTCTCGGTTTCGGTTGCCGTGACGATCAGGAGACACCGCGAGCATGGCGACGACCAAGGTCACGCAGAAATCGGCAGCGCACGCCGCCGACAGTCACGATCTGATTCGAGTACAGGGCGCGCGGCAGAACAATCTCGCCGACATCAGCGTCGAACTTCCCAAGCGACGCCTCACGGTGTTCACCGGTGTCTCCGGGTCCGGAAAGAGCTCCCTCGTCTTCAGCACCATCGCGGCCGAATCCCAGCGCATGATCAACGAGACCTACAGCGCCTTCGTTCAGGGCTTCATGCCGACTCTCGCGCGGCCCGACGTCGATGTGATGGACGGGCTCACGACGGCCATCATCGTCGATCAACAGCGAATGGGTGCCAATCCCCACTCCACCGTCGGAACCGCCACCGACGCCTATGCCATGCTTCGCATTCTTTTCAGCAGAGTGGGGAAGCCGTATATCGGCTCTGCACAGGCTTTTTCGTTCAACGTGGCATCGGTCTCCGGTGCAGGTGCTTACAAGGTGGACAAGGGCGGCCGTCAGACCACCGAAAAGAAGTCCTTCTCCGTCACCGGTGGAATGTGTCCGCGCTGCGAGGGACGCGGCTCGGTCAGCGACTTCGACCTCAATGCCCTGTACGACGCCGACAAATCGCTCAACGAGAGCGCCATCACGATTCCCGGCTACAGCATGGAAGGCTGGTACGGCCGGATCTTTCGCGGCTGCGGTTACTTCGACCCCGACAAACCCATCGCGAAATACACGAAGAAAGAGCTCGACGATCTGCTGTATCGAGAGCCCACGAAGATCAAGGTCGAGGGCATCAATCTGACCTATTCCGGCCTGATCCCTCAGATCCAGAAGTCGTTCCTCTCGAAGGACGTCGACGCGATGCAGCCGCACATCCGGGCGTTCGTGGAGCGTGCGATCACGTTCACCACGTGTCCCGAATGCGACGGAACGCGGCTCAACGAGGGTGCACGATCGTCGAAGATCAAGGGCATCAACATCGCCGACGCCTGCTCGATGCAGATCAGCGATCTGGCCACGTGGGTCGCAGGTCTGAAGGAACCGTCGGTGGCACCGCTGCTGACGACGCTGAGCGAGACCCTGGACTCGTTCGTGGAGATCGGCCTCGGCTACCTGAGCCTGAATCGGCCGTCGGGCACACTGTCGGGCGGAGAAGCGCAGCGCACGAAGATGATTCGACATCTCGGCTCATCGTTGACCGACGTCACCTACGTGTTCGACGAGCCGACGACGGGTCTCCACCCCCACGACATCGAACGGATGAACAACCTTCTTCTGCAGTTGCGGGACAAGGGAAACACCGTTCTCGTCGTGGAGCACAAGCCGGAAACGATCGCCATCGCCGACCATGTCGTCGACCTGGGGCCCGGTGCCGGCAGTGCGGGTGGGCACGTCTGCTTCGAGGGCACCGTCGACCAACTGAGGCAGAGCGATACGGTCACCGGCCGCCATTTCGACGACCGCGCGAGTCTCAAGGATTCGATTCGCGAGTTCTCGGAGGTGCTCGAGATTCGAGGGGCGGATTCGCACAATCTGCGAGACGTGGACGTCGACGTTCCACTCGGCGTGCTGGTCGTTGTCACCGGAGTGGCGGGCTCCGGTAAGAGCTCGCTGATTCACGGGTCGCTTTCGGGCACCGACGATGTGGTCTCGGTCGATCAAGGTGCCATCCGCGGATCGAGGCGAAGCAACCCCGCGACCTACACGGGTCTGCTCGAACCCATCCGCAAAGCCTTCGCGAAGGAGAATGCGGTCAAACCCGCTCTGTTCAGCTCCAATTCGGAGGGTGCCTGCCCGACGTGCAATGGGGCGGGAGTCATCTACAGCGACCTCGCCATGATGGCCGGCGTTGCTACGACGTGTGAGGTGTGCGAGGGCAAACGGTTTCAAGCTTCGGTACTCGAGTACCATTTCGGCGGCCGAAACATCGACGAGGTGCTGTCCATGTCGGTGGCCGAGGCCGAGGATTTCTTCTCCGACGGACCGGCGAAACTGCTTGCAGCACAAAAGATTCTGCAACGGCTCAACGACGTCGGACTCGGCTACCTGAAGATCGGCCAGCCGCTGACGACTCTGTCGGGCGGCGAACGGCAACGACTCAAGCTCGCGACACACATGGCCGAGAAGGGTGGGGTGTATGTACTCGACGAGCCGACCACCGGGCTACACCTCGCCGATGTGGACAAACTGCTCGGGTTGCTCGACCGCCTGGTCGATTCGGGTAAGTCGGTGATCGTCATCGAGCACCATCAGGCCGTCATGGCCCACGCCGACTGGATCATCGACCTCGGCCCCGGGGCCGGGCACGACGGCGGCCGCGTGGTGTTCGAGGGCACCCCCGCAGACCTGGTGGCGGACGGATCCACCCTGACCGCGAAGCACCTGGCCGCGTACGTCGGATAGCTGACCAGAACCGAACACTCGATGGAGACGACGTGACCACCCTGCCCGACCGCCCTGCAACTGCGCTGCTGATCGTCGACGTCCAGAACGACGTCATGGCCGCCGCCCTCGATCGCACTCGCGTCGTCGACAACATGGTGCGACTGGTCTCACGAGCGCGAAAGACCGACACACCGGTGATCTGGGTGCAGCATTCCTCGGACCACGAACTCGTGTCCGGCAGCCCGGGCTGGCAACTCGTGGAGGAACTTCCGATCGAAGCCGGAGACGCCTTGGTGCACAAGAAGCATGGGGACGCCTTCGAGGGCACGTCCTTGGAGGAAGTGCTCGCCGATGCCGGCGTCGGTCATGTGGTGGTTGCCGGCGCGCAAACGGACTTCTGTGTGCGATCGACTCTGCACGGAGCTCTGATTCGTGGGTACGACGTGACCTTGGTCAGCGACGCCCACACGACGGAGAACCTGCCGGACCCCGCCCTGCCCACACCGCAGCAGGTCATCGCGCACACGAACATGTATTGGGACAACCAGACCGCACCCGGCCGAACCGCATCGGCCGTCGCCACAGAGGACGTCACGTTCGTCGGCCGCTAGCCTGACGCTCCTATTGTTGCTCTGTTCGACTCGTGCTGATCGGCAACCCGGTCACGCACGCACACCATCTCGTTCCGGGACGAACGTAGACTGCCGCCCATGGCACTCGATCACGGCGATCCCGGCGACGCCCCGTCCGTTCCCCCTCCCCTGTCTCCGGTGGTCGCGGACTGTCGTCCCTCGGCGGCCGAGGAGGCGCGCACGATCGCTGCGTCCACCAATATCGCGACGCTGGCCAGTTTGACCGCCGACGGCGATCCATGGGCGTCGTTCGTGACATACGGCTTGCTCGACGGAGCACCCGTGCTGTGCGTGTCGCGGATGGCGGAGCATGGTCGAAATCTCGACGGTGATCCACGAGCGAGTCTGTCGATCGTTGCACCTCAGTCACAGACGGACCCGCTGGCCTCGGGCCGCATCACGCTGGCCGGGGTGGTCGAGCGACCGGCAGGAGCCGAGCTCACTGCCGCACGACAAGCGCATCTCGACGCGGTGCCGGCCGCCAAGTACTACGTGGATTACAGCGACTTCACGCTTTGGGTCATGCGAGTGCATCGGGTGCGATGGGTCGGCGGGTACGGCCGAATGGATTCGGCGACGGCCGACGCGTACTCCGAGGCGTCCCCGGATCCCGTGTCTCCGTCCTCGGCCTACGCCGTCGAGCACCTCAACGCGGACCATGCGACGTCACTGTTGGCGATGGCCCGTCAGCTGGGTGGATACCCGGACGCGACCTCGGCGACGTGTACGGCCGCAGATCGATACGGCCTCGATCTGAACGTCCACACACCGCGCGGTGTGGCCTACACCAGAGTCGGTTACTCCGAGCCCATCGATTCCGCGGACGAGCTGCGCGCTGCAACGGTGGAACTGGCCAGGAGGTCGGCGACCGCCCCGTAGTCCTCGTGACAGTGAGAGCTGCACCTCGACCGATAGCTGGGCCCTTGGCGAGACGCTCCGCCCCGGGGCGACTACCGTTGTGGCTACATCGCAACGTCTAGGGAGCAGGTAATGAGCATCCAACCGGTCGAATCGAAGCGTCACCGTGTCGTCGTCATCGGTTCCGGGTTCGGAGGTCTGTTCGGCGTCAAGGCGCTCAAGAAGGCCGACGTCGACATCACCCTCGTCGCAAAGACGACCCACCACCTATTCCAGCCGCTGCTCTACCAGGTGGCCACAGGCATTCTGTCCGTCGGTGAGATCGCTCCCACTACCCGCGTCATCCTGCGCAAGCAGAAGAACGCCGAGGTGTTGCTGGGCGACGTGCTGAACATCGACCTCGAGGCCAAGACGGTCACGTCCAAGTTGCTCGAGCGCGTCACCGTCACCCCGTTCGACAGCCTGATCGTGGCCGCCGGCGCCCAGCAGTCGTACTTCGGTAACGACCATTTCGCCGAGTTCGCGCCCGGCATGAAGACAATCGACGATGCACTCGAACTGCGCGGACGCATCCTTGGAGCCTTCGAGCAGGCGGAACTCTCCGACGACCAGGAGGAGAAGGACCGCCTGATGACGTTCGTCGTCGTCGGAGCAGGTCCGACGGGTGTCGAACTCGCAGGGCAGATCGCAGAACTCGCCGACCGCACCCTCGACGGAGCGTTCCGCAACATCGATCCCCGCGACGCGCGCGTCATCCTGCTGGACGCCGCACCGGCCGTCCTTCCCCCGATGGGCGAGAAACTCGGCCGCAAGGCAGCCGAACGGCTCGAGAAGCTCGGTGTCGAGATCCAGCTCAACGCGATGGTCACCGACGTCGACAACGACGGCCTGACCGTCAAGGAAAAAGACGGAACGACGCGTCGTATCGAGGCTCAGTGCAAGGTCTGGTCCGCGGGCGTGCAGGGCAGCCCGCTCGGCAAGCAGCTGGCCGACCAGTCGGGTTCGGAGACGGACCGCGCCGGCCGAGTTCTGGTGGAACCGGATCTGACTGTCAAGGGTCATCCGAACGTCTTCGTCATCGGCGACTTGATGTCGGTCAAGGACGTTCCCGGCATGGCACAGGGTGCGATCCAGGGTGCCACCTACGCAGCCAAGCTGATCAAGGCGTCGGTCAAGGGGCAGGACGACCCCACCCAGCGAGCACCCTTCAAGTACTTCGACAAGGGCTCCATGGCCACGGTGTCGCGTTTCAATGCGGTGGCGAAGGTCGGCAAGCTGGAGTTCGGTGGCTTCATCGCATGGCTCATGTGGCTCGCCCTGCACCTGTACTACCTGGTGGGGTACCGCAGCCGTATCACCACGGTCATTTCCTGGTTCGTCACGTTCCTCGGTAGAGGCCGTGCTCAGATGGCATCGACGGAGCAGCAGGTGTTCGCACGGCTTGCCATCGAACAACTGAACTCTCTCGAGAAAGCGGGCGACGTGAACAAGCGGACGGCCGAGGTCGAAGAGGAACGCGAAAAAGCAGCGGGTTGATCCACGCAGCACCCGCAAGGTAAGCGAAGCAGAAAGGGCTCCGTCCGACGCACATCGTCGGACGGAGCCCTTTCTTTCTGCCCTGCCCGATCTATCGGGTCGGCTGAAGGCGATGACCGACGGAGGTACTCAGCGAGCCACCCCCGGCCAAGGCCAAGCGCACGGTGCCGCCCGCCAGATCGACCTCGGAATCCCGACTGTCCGGATAGCGAAGCGTGCTGGACATCGACATCGGTGCCGACAACCCGTCGTGCGCCACCGTCCCCTCCCCCAGTTCTACCCGGTGGCGCAACAGCGGCCGGCCTCCCACATCGCAGTGCATCGAACTCGCCCACTGTCCCGCCACCTCGTCGAGCCTGCCGATCTGTACGCGCTCACGCAGCCACAGATCCGAGTCTTGTTCCAGTTCGATGACATTGAGCACCGTATGAGAGGCATCGGAGACGACGACCATCGGCTGGGGGTCGAAGACGAGTGACGCCCCCGCTCCCAGCTCAACGTGCCAATGCGCCGACGAATGACGTTGTGCTGCACCGGGCATCGCCAACGACGCCGCCACACTGCGCACATCCAGACGAGCGCCGGCAGCCACCGAGATCCTGACGCTGATGGTGTCTCCGCCGAGAGGCGTGGCCGCGGTGCCGATCAAGTGGACGGTGTCGGGCCCCGTCTGCCTACCTGCGAGTCCGCCGACCGACGTGATGCGGGGACTGCGTCGACGACTCGCGTCGATGCGGAGCTCGGTGTGCATCGTTCAGTGCGCGTGGTCGTGTGCGTCGGCGTCGGCGATGACCTTCAATTGCTCACGCACCCAGCCGAGCACCGTCGTTGCGGCGGGATCGTCCGTGAGAGAGATCAGGGCCGTGGGACGACCCTCGCGCACCTGCGCGGCGTCGCGCTCCATGACACCCAGATCCGCACCGACGTACGGCGCGAGATCGGTCTTGTTGACGACGAGCAGGTCGGAGAACGTCACGCCGGGACCACCCTTACGAGGCACCTTGTCTCCTCCCGCGACGTCGACGACAAAAATCTGGACGTCGATCAAACCGGACGAAAACGTGGCGGTGAGATTGTCGCCACCGGACTCCACCAGAATCAGGTCGAGAGGGGGGTTGTTCTCGATCAGGTCGTCGATCGCGTCGAGATTGGCGGTGATGTCGTCGCGTATCGCGGTATGCGGACAGCCGCCGGTCTGCACGGCCGTGATGCGCTCGTCCGGCAACACTGCGTGCCGCCGCAGGAAGTCGGCATCCTCGGTGGTGTAGATATCGTTGGTGAGCACGGCCAGAGACAGCTCGTCGCGGAGCTGGCGGCACAAGGCGGCCACCAAGGCGGTCTTGCCCGACCCGACGGGTCCGCCGATTCCCACACGCAAAGCATCGCCTGCGACCCGTGTGCGCTTGGGTCGGTCCAACCCGTGGTCGTGGGGCTCACCATCGATCAGGTGCGGGGGCATGACATCTCCTTCGGTCGAGAAAACGGTACTGCGGTCGAGAACCGTGTCGGCGGTCGTGAGTTCAGGATACGAACAATGGGCGATCGCGGACGGCGTGGGCTTCGGCGAACATGTCCAGCAGCGGATCGGACAGCTCCATCAGAACCGGGAGCGATGCGCACGCGGCGTCGGCCACCTCGTCGCAGAAGTCCCCTAACCGAATGGTGCACGAGGCAACCTCGGCGGGGTCGAGCGCAAGCAGACGTTGCGCCGCGATCGCCGAGCCGGTCATGGTGATGTACACCTGCACAGCCGCGGTGTCGGCGACGGACAGGTCGGCTGCGAGTCCCACGTGCCCGGCCGCGACGGCCAGATGCGGCCGCCGGCCGATGGACAGCCAATCGTGATGCGGCCATGCTGATTTGGCCAATCTGAGCAACCCCCGACCCTGAGCTCGCGACGCAGCTCGCACTGCCGGCGACGGCGTCCGGGCATCGCACTCGGCGTCGGCCGCATCCGTGTCCAACGAGCCGAGAACAACCGCACCCGCGATGGACGCCGCCGTGGCTCCCGACGTCCGAATTCGCCGACGCAGAAATGCCTCGAGGGTATCGATGTCGCGCACGAAACCTGATGCGATCGCTTCTTCGACTCCCCCGGAATGGACGTGCCCACCGGTGGGAAGCCGCGAATCTGCAAGCGAGAGAAGGGTTGTGACCTGTCGACGTGCAGTGTACGACGACGCAGTCGACGAGAGGGATCCAAGCGCCATCAGAAGAGGAAATACCGTTGCGCCATCGGCAATTCGGACGCCGGTTGTTCCTTCCACACCTCGCCGTCGATACGCACGGTGAAGGTGTCCGGATCGACTTCGATCTCCGGAAGCGAATCGTTGAGCGGCATATCGGCTTTCCTGACCCCGCGCACGTTCGCAACCGGAACGAGACGGCGATCGCACGCAAGGCGATCGACCAGACCGTCCTCGATCGCTTGTGGCGCAACGAAATGCAGCGACGTCGCAGCGGCTGCCTTGGGTGACGCTCCGAACATCGGCCGCGGCAGCTCGGGTTGCGGCGTAGGAATGGATGCATTGGCGTCGCCCATCGCGGCCCACGCGATCATGCCGCCCTTGATGACCATGTGCGGACGCACACCGAAGAAGGCAGGATCCCACAACACCAGATCGGCGAGCTTGCCCGTTTCGATCGACCCGATCTCCGCATCGAGACCGTGGGCCACGGCCGGACAGATCGTGTACTTCGCGACGTATCGCCTGACCCGATTGTTGTCGGCACCGTTGTCCCCGGGCAGGTATCCGCGCCGTGCCTTCATGACATGAGCCGTCTGCCAGGTTCGCAGTACCACCTCACCGATACGTCCCATGGCCTGAGCGTCGCTGCCGATCATCGAGATCGCTCCCATGTCGTGCAGCAAGTCCTCGGCCGCGATGGTCGACGGCCGAATGCGGCTCTCGGCGAACGCCAGATCCTCCGGAATGCTCGGACTGAGGTGATGGCACACCATCAACATGTCGAGATGCTCGTCCAACGTGTTCACGGTGTGCGGACGCGTCGGATTGGTCGAGCTGGGCAGCACGTGTGCTTGCGCGGCAACGGTGATGATGTCGGGAGCGTGCCCGCCGCCGGCACCTTCGGTGTGATAAGCGTGTATTCCACGGCCGTTGATCGCAGCGAGGGTGGTCTCGACGAATCCGGCCTCGTTGAGGGTGTCCGAGTGAAGAGCCGCTTGAACCCCCGCCTCGTCGCACACTCGCAGGCACGCGTCGATCGCGGCGGGAGTCGACCCCCAATCCTCGTGCAACTTGAATCCCGAAGCGCCGCCGCGCAACTGCTCCCACATCGAATCGGGATTGACCGTGTTGCCTTTGCCGAGCAGCACGATGTTCATCGGCCAGTCGTCGAGCGATTCGAGCATCCTGGACAGATGCCACGCACCCGGGGTGACGGTGGTTGCCTTGCTCCCTTCGGCGGGCCCGGTACCACCCGCGATCACCGTGGTGATGCCGCCGCCCAGGGCTTCTTCCTTGATCTGCGGGCAGATGAGGTGCACATGGCAATCGATGCCGCCGGCCGTGACGATCTTTCCGTTGCCCGCGATGATCTCGGTCGATGGTCCGATCACGAGATCCGGATGAACGCCGGTCATGGTGTCGGGATTGCCGGCCTTTCCGAGCGCAACGATCCGACCGTCGCGAATACCGAGGTCTGCCTTGATGATTCCCCAGTAATCGACGACGACGACGCCGGTGATGACGGTATCCGGCGCACCGTCTGCCCGGGTGGCGCGAGACTGGCCCATCGACTCACGGATCACTTTGCCGCCGCCGAACACCGCTTCCTCGCCGGCCTTGCCTGGACCACCACTTCGGTCCTCGGTGATCTCGATCAGAAGGTCGGTGTCGGCCAACCGAATCCGATCACCCGTCGTGGGGCCGAACAACTGGGCGTATCGACTGCGACTCATACGCGCCATCAGCTGTCCAACTTTCCTGGAGGTGTCATGCTCAAGCCGTGTACCTCGCGGGTCCCACCGAGGGGCACGAGTTGCACCGTCTGTTCGATGCCCGGCTCGAAGCGCACGGCAGTGCCGGCCGGAATGTCGAGCCGACACCCGTAGGCGCGATCGCGATCGAACTGCAGGGCGGCGTTCGCTTGAGGAAGATGCACGTGACTTCCCACCTGCACCGGTCGATCGCCGCCGTTGACCACCGCCAACGTGATCGATTCGGCACCGTCGTTGATCTCGATATCTCCTGCGACGGTGAAGATCTCACCCGGAACCAGATGGCCGTCTCCGCGCTCGGGCGAGATCGGCTCGTGCACCGTGATCAGTTTCGTTCCGTCGGGAAACGTCGCTTCCACCATCACCTCGGGAAGCAGTTCGGGCACACCACTCAGTACGTCGTCGGCCGTGAGCACTTCCCGGCCCGACGCCATCAGCTCGGCCACGGACTTTCCGTCACGAGCACCCTCGAGGAGGTGATCGGTGATGACCGCGATCGCCTCGGGGTGATTGAGTTTCAGGCCGCGAGCACGGCGCCGCCGCGCGAGTTCGGCGGCGTAGCTGACGAGCAGTCGATCCTGCTCGTGCGGAGACAACCGCATGTAGGTTCTCCGTCCGATCGGTGATGATGCTCGGCAATTCTGACACGCAGTCAGCCCAAGGGCACGGTGACCGACCGATCGAGCAGACCCCGCAGGACATTTCGGTCGACAGAAGGGGCCACGTCCTGCAGTTCGGTGACCCCGAACGCGCCCGCGTCCAGGCCGCGTACCAATACGCCCGCGAGAGCTTGCGCCGTCGCCGGCTCGTCCATCACATCTCCGCCGCGACGATCGAGGTAGTTGCCCAGTCGAGCTGCGGCGACGGGCATCGCGTGACGGAAAAATTCGAACGTGGCCAACCACCGCGTCACCAGATGACCGGGGTGCATGTCCCACCCCTGGTAGAAGCCCCGCTCGAGGGATCTGGTCACCAGATCGAAGTGGCGCCGCGCCGACGCTGCCACTTGTTCGGAGCTACCGGTCGGAACCACCTGGGTGGACCCGTCGCACACCCACACGCCTGTCTGCGCTGCCGCAACCAACATGACGTTCTTGGCATGGTCTGCCACCGGATGAGCCAGAGATTGCTGCGCCGATGTGATTCCACACGCCGCGCTGTAGTCGTAGGTGCCGTAGTGGAGCGACGTGCAGCGACCATCCGCGCGGGCTATCGCACGCGCCAACGTCGTCGTACCGTCGGCACCGATCACGGCCTGCGGGCTTTCGATCTGCAACTCGAAACGGAGTGCCCGATCGGGAAGACCGTGAGCCCGCTCGAGTTCTTCGCACAACGCGACGACGGCCGAAACCTGCTCGACCGCGCGGAGTTTGGGCACTGTGAACACGAACCCGTCGGGCACTCCCCCGGCACCGTCCAGGACGAGCTCCAGGGTTCGAATGCCGCGTCGACGCTCGTGAGCGGCAAGGCCTTTCGCACGGATGCCCAGCCACGACGGGCCCGCCGCGTCGTGTGCCAGCGCAGCCAACGCTGCACCTGCTGCCGCGGCGTGACGATCCTCGACGGCGTCGGAGCGCCACCCGTAGCCGTCCTCGAAATCGAACCTGAGGTCCTGGATCGGTGCTGCGTTCAGCCGGTCCCGTACCACCGGTACAGCATCGGTGGTGCCGAGGCCGGCGAAGACCTCGGGATGCGCATCGAGCAGGCCGAGGGCTGCGGTTCCCCATGCGGCCGGGATGTTCTCGGACGCCTCGGAGGCCGGGACGTAGACAGTGTGGGAGGGCTGCCCGCCTATTCGGTCTCCCGGATAGTGCTGCGCCAGATCGGCATCGATGGGCTCGAAGAGTGCTTCGATGCGGGCGAACGCGTCGTCGTTCAGCGCACCGCCGGCGGAAGGGTGAACGACATCGTCGTGTCCGGTCATGGGCTTCACTGTCCCAGACGTGCTGTGTTTTCGATATTCGCCAGCCGCACTTTGCCTTGCGCCACCAGGCGGCCGCCCTCGTCGGAGATGTCGACCTGCCAGAGTTGCTGGGTGCGGCCTCGATGGATCGGATGTCCGTGCGCGGCAAGAGAGCCCGAGCGCGTTGCTCGCAGGAAGTCCGTGCTGTTGTTGACCCCGACGACATGACCGCGCGAACCGAACCAGGCCGATCCACCGATGCTGGCAACCGATTCCACCACGGCGCACAGAACACCACCGTGCATGATCCCGGCCGGCTGGTGCAGTTGCGGGGTGACATCCCACTCGGCGCGAACGACGTCGCCGGTCACTTCTCGGTAGGTCAGTCCGACCACGCCGTCGAATCCGCGTCCGCAGAGTTCGGTCAACTGTTCCGGGGTGAGGGTCTCGAAGGGGCTCGCTTCGGTGGTGCCGTTCGAATCGGTCATTGCTCCGCTTCCGGTCGCGTATTGAGAATGTTCGCCGACTGCAGTCGACCCATGACCAGAAATACACGACACTCCGCCCGAGAAAATCGGTGGGCCTCTCGTTCGAGTCGAACGAGAGGCCCACCGTGGCAAGGACCGGGAGACACTGCAGCCCTCAGGTCTCCGGCGCGGTCCGTTGGTATGAAATTAGCATAGGCATACCTCAGTTCGGACGCAAGGCCTTCAGGAGGCGCGTAGGCGCTGCCGGCCCGGGACTCCGACTCGCGATCGCACGGGCGCGCCGGCAGCGACCATCGCGTCGAGCAGTAACTGGCCTCGCCGTGTTCCGGCCGATGGGCCCGTCCCGGCCAAGATCGGGACGTACGTCGACGCACCGAGGATCGCGTCACCCACCAGCGCCCAGAAGACGCGAGCTTCCAGCGGAGCCCGCTCACCGATCGCGCGATAGACAGACCCGAGAGACGTCAGGCACCGATGCGCGGTCCAGACGAGAAGAGCCTGTTCACAGGGCAACGTCACGGTTCCGGGCTCGCCGGCTGCCGGATCCTCCGGCAGCACTCGCAAGATGGGCGACGCAACTCCCGCCCAATCGATTCCCCCGTCGCTGTCCATATGGATCCACAAGTTCTCGATGCCCGGATCCCAGGCACGCGCTTCGAGCACGAGCAGTGCTGCAACCCGCCCGACCACCGCATGAATCAGCGCAGTCGCCACCTGCACCGCCGCAGCGTGCGGCACTTCGAGATCCTCGAGCGAACGGCGGTACATCTGCTCGACGCGACCGTCGTCGAGACCGACCGACAGCTGCCACCAACGCCGCTTACCCTCGTCGGCCATGGCGGCCACCGCGTACATCCGCGGATAGTCGGGATTGAGCGCGCGCAGAGTGGAACACGACTCGGCCAACAGAGCGTGCCCACCGGATCGGTCCGAGAATCGGTGCACATCGGCCCAGCCCGTGAATGCCGCAGTTGCAACTGACACCTGAACGCTCCTTCTGTTCGTGACCGGTGAACTCGCCCCACCGTCGACCAATGGATGTAGGTTAGCCTAACCAGATCCGGATGCCGAGTCAGGCACCGCTACCCTTACCTCGTGTCGCACGGCGAGCAAGGGTTCCGTAACCTAAACCGTGTCCCTTCGATCCAGCGAGGAGTCACGACCCCAGTGACCACAGCTCCGCTACTCGGCCCTCACGGCTCGCGTCGCTCGCCCGACGAGCGATACGGGACCGAGGACGTGCCCACCGGGCCCGCACCGTGGAGTACACGCATCGCAGCCGCGGGGATCGACGCGCTGATCGTGCTCGTGCCGTTGTTCATCGGGTGGTCGATCGTCGACGCCCTTCGCGACGACAACGGCGGTGGCCAGGCCGACCGTGTCGTGTTCGGAGCCATTTCTCTCTCGGTGGCCGTCGCCTTGTTCGTCTGGAACCGCGGCTACCGCGATGGCAACGAGGGGCAGAGCACAGGTAGACGGTGGATGAGTCTGACGCTCCGCGACACCGACACCACCGGCCCGGTCGGTGTCCGTCGAGCTCTCCGTCGCCAGTTCGGTCTCGGCCGGTCCACTTCGGAGGTCGTGCGCGAGAAGACAGCTGCAGCGGATGATTTCGAGCCCATTCCCAAGGATGGTTCGGTTGCCGCCATTCGCCGACGCAGATTGCTCGGCCTGGCAGTGCTGGTCGTCGCTCTGGCCGCCGGCATCTTTGCGAGCATCGCCATCGGTGCCCGACCACTGACGTTCGCCGAGATCGCCCATGCATTGATCGATTCGAACGGCACGGACACCGACATCATCGTGCGGACCTTGCGGGTCCCCCGAACGGTGCTGGCGTTGGTGGTCGGCATCGCGCTCGGTATCGCAGGTGCCCTCATCCAGGGACATACGCGCAACCCGCTGGCCGATGCCAGCTTGCTCGGCCTCAATTCCGGGGCTGCGTTCTTCGTCGTCATGGCCATCTACCTGTTCCGGTTCACCTCTCCGAGCCAGTACCTGTGGTTCGCGTTCGCGGGTTCGGCAGTGGCGAGCGTCGTGGTGTTCGGTCTGTCGTCCATCGGGTCGGGCAGATCGAGTCCGATCAACCTCGCCCTGGCGGGCGCGGGTGTCGCGTTCTTCCTCTCCGCGATGACGAATGCCGTCGTGTTGCTCGACCAGACGAGCCTCGACGGCTACCGCTTCTGGGTGGTCGGATCGGTCGCCGGTCGGGGGCTCGACGTGCTGTGGCAGGTTCTCCCCTTCCTGATTCTCGGTGTGCTGATCGCACTCGCCAGCACCCCGGGCCTGAACGTCATGAGCCTGGGCGAGGACGTTGCGCGGTCCCTCGGAACCAACATCGCGGTCACCCGAACCGTTGGCATCCTGGCCATCACTCTGCTGACCGGAGCGGCAACGGCCGCGTGCGGGCCCATTGCCTTCGTCGGCCTCGTCGTTCCGCACATCGCCCGAGCGGTGACCGGACCCGACTACCGCTGGCTCGTGCCCTACGCGGGCCTCATGGGCGGCGTGATGCTGATGATCGCGGACGTCATCGGACGCGTCGTGGTGCGCCCGGGCGAGTTGCAGGTGGGCATCGTCCTCGCCCTCTTCGGCGCGCCGTTCTTCATCGCACTGGTACGCCGTAGAAAGTTGGCGAGCCTGTGACCGCCGAGATCCGGTCCCCCGAACCCTCCACGGCCGGCCCCGGCACCGTGCCCGCGCGGCCCGCCGTTCGCCTGGGGCGGGTGTCCCTCGTCCGCCGTCCACTGATGGTCGTCACCACCGTCCTCGTGGCTGCCGCCTTGATTCTGGTCATGTGTGTCAACATCGGCCGCGGCGACTTTCCGCTGTCGATCCCCCAGGTGCTCGACGTCCTGCTCGGCGGCGGAACGCGGATCGAACGGTTCATCGTCATGGACCTGCGCCTGCCCCGGTCGTTGACGGGCTTGCTCGTCGGAGCGGCCCTGGGAATTTCCGGTGCGATCACGCAATCCATCTCTCGGAACGCACTCGCCAGTCCCGATATTCTCGGCATCACCGCCGGTGCCAGTGCTGCGGCCGTCGCGCTGATCGTCCTGGGCGGCGGCGGTACCTTCAGCGGTCTGCTCGCCACCCTCGGTCTGCCACTGGCAGCGCTGATCGGCGGAGTGCTCACCGCAATAGCGATCTACTCACTCGCCTGGCGGAAAGGCGTCGACGGCTTTCGCTTCATTCTGGTGGGAATCGCCGTCAACGCCATGCTCACGGCCGTCATCGGGTGGTTGCTGATCAGCGCCGACATCAACGACGTGTCGCGCGCGCAGGTCTGGCTCAACGGTTCTCTCAACGGAGCCAACTGGTCGACGGTGTGGCCGGTCGCAGTCGCCGTCGTCATCGTCGGGGGCGCAACCATCGTGTCGACCTTCACGCTGGGAGCACTGCGTCTGGGTGACGACAATGCACGATCGCTCGGAGTGCGGTTGCAGCACAGCCAGGCCGTGATGTTGCTCGCCGCCGTCGCACTCGCTGCCGTTGCCACAGCTGCGGCCGGACCGATCGCGTTCGTCGCACTGGCAGCCCCGCAGATCGCGGTACGGCTCCTTCGAACCCCGGGACCGCCGATCATTGCCTCGGCATTACTGGGCGGACTGCTGGTAGTGGCGAGTGATCTCATCGCGCGCACGATACTGCCGGTGGAACTACCGGTCGGCATCGTCACCTCGGCACTCGGTGGACCGTTCCTTCTGTACCTTCTCGTGCGCAGTAATCGAAAGGCTTCCGTATGACAATCAGCCACGCCTCGCGTTTGGTCGCAGACGATCTCAGCCTCGGTTACGGCGACCGAACCATCATCGAGCACCTCGACCTCGCGATTCACACCGGGGTGATCACCACCGTCATCGGCCCGAACGGCTGCGGCAAGTCGACCCTGTTGCGGTCGCTCGGACGCCTGCTCAAGCCCAAGGCCGGAAGCGTGATGCTCGACGGCCGGGCGATCTCCTCGATGAAGACCAAAGAGGTTGCCCGAACCCTGGGCATGCTGCCGCAGGCACCTACTGCTCCGGAAGGACTGACCGTCGCCGATCTGGTCTCGCGCGGTCGTCACCCCCATCAGTCGTGGATAAGGCAGTGGAGCTCGGACGACGAGGCAGAAGTGGCCAACGCACTCGAACTCACCGGCGTCGGCGACCTCGCCGACCGTCCCGTCGACGAGCTGTCCGGTGGTCAACGGCAACGCGCCTGGATTTCGATGGCACTGGCGCAGGGCACCGACATCCTGCTGTTGGACGAGCCGACCACCTACCTCGACCTCGCCCACTCCATCGAGGTACTCGACCTCGTCGATCGCCTGCACGAGGAGCTCGGCCGCACCATCGTCATGGTGTTGCACGATCTCAACCTCGCACTGCGATACAGCGACCAGTTGATCGTCATGAAGCAGGGAACCATCGTCACGTCCGGTCGCCCTCAGGACGTCATCTCGGAGGAACTACTGCTCGACGTGTTCGGACTCGAGGCAGCCGTGATCGACGATCCCATGTCGGATCGCCCGCTCATCGTTCCGATCGGAACTCGCCACGTGTACGGGTCGGTCGGTGGTCCGGTGAAATCGGACAGGCGTTCCGGGACACCGGACTCGCGGGCCGTCTAGCGCAGACCGTCACCGCTCGATCATCGTTCGGACGAGCTTGAAGCCCTGACCGATGGACACGTCGGGCAGGTAGGCCCGGCCGATTGCGTTGCCGATACTGGGCAGGGCGGCCGGATCGGCGAACGTCATGTGCATCGGCTCGTAGCGCGGCTGGAATTTGGATTTGAATGCCAGCAGAGACCGGAACCCGTAGACAGGTTCGAGTGTGCGCCCGAGTACATCGAGCAACCGTTCGAGCAAGCCGGACAGCGTCGACTGCTCGACGCTGGACACGTGCTCGGGCTGCTTCTCGTCGACTTTGGCCAGAGGTGCACCGGACAGGCTCAGGAACCTGGCCCCCTCCTGCTCGAGGAGCAGGGCGGCAGAGGCGATGAGAAACTCCATTGTCGGCCGAAAACCTTCCGACCGTCTCCGCATGAAATCGAGCGTCCACCCGACGATGACGCCGTCCTCGTAGACGGGCATCCACGACGTGACCCCGTGCACGGTTCGATGTTCGTCGACGGCAATCAGGCATCGCACGTTCTCGTCGTCGACCTCCTCGAGTCCGCCGAGGGTGAAGCCCATTTCCGGCATCCCCTTGTCTGCCACCCACTCCTCGGAGATCGCGGTGATCTGATCGGTGATGGCCAGTGGAGCGGTGGGAAACCGAATCCACTCCGCGACGACGCCTGCCTTCTTCGCTCGATTGAGCGCAGTACGAACATCCTGGAACCGCTTGCCGGTGAACGCGATCCCGTCCAGATCGAGCACGGTCTCCTCACCGACCTGGATACCGCCCCATCCCAGAGAATCGGTGATACGCCGGACGGCCGGGGTGACGGAGTAGAAACACGGAATCCACCCGTTCTTCGACGCGAATTCGGCAAACTCGACGACGTTGTCTCGCAACGATTCTCGCGGCCCGACGGGATCTCCGGTGGTCAAAGCCACGCCGGAAATGACGCGATACGCCACGTAGCTGCGGCCGTCGGCGCTGAACCAGTACTTGTTCCCTCGCCAGGTCGTCATCCACGACAGCGCCGAGCCGCTGCTCGACATCAGCACGCTGCGAGCCCGTTCGGTGGCATCGGTCTCCGGGCCGTACACCGGTGTGAGGAAGGTGCTGATCGTGAGCACGCACACCACGACCCAGGACACGACGCCGGTCCACTCGAACAGCAAGGTGGTCGGGATGCTCTGGGGTAGAAGGGCGGGCTCGAGCCACTGCAGATAGACCGGCGGAACCAGCCTCTGCGGGAAATCGATCAGCAGTCCGCCGAAGGACGGCGAGTCGGCGAAACCGCCGCGACCGAGATAGCCGCCGATCGAGTAGATCAGGCCGAGTCCTACTACGGCGGCCACGACGGACGCGGCCCAGCGTCGGTACGTGCCAGCCGGTGCCGACACGTCGAAGAACTTCCGAGTGACGATCAGGACCAGCAGGACGATCAGGGGCAGAAGGAAGGGCACGGCAGTGCGGTAGGCCGTGGGAGATTCCAGCCCGTAGAACAACGATTCGTCGTCACCGGCTTCGAGGAATCGGATGGCGTAGTTCGCCACCGACAGCGCGAGCAGAACCACCTGCGAGATCACTGCCATCGCCCACGCGAACCGTCGACCGCGGCGCAAACCGTCACTGACCACCAACAGGAACAGCGACGGCATGATGCTCAGGATCGTCGGTCCGACTCCGCCCAGCCTGAGGTCGAGCAGCCCGCGGCGGCATTCCACCGGATCGGTCGTGGCATCGGCGCAGATCTCACGAACCTCGGCAGCTGTGTACGGCACACCGCGAACCACGTCGCGAAGCACCGCGAACGGCCCCACAGCATTGGGGCTCAAGGCCGCCAGCACCGGACCCAGGGCACTGGCGGCGACGATCAGCGCGACCAGGACACGTCCTTCACGCTGCGTTCCCGCCAATCTCGGACCGCGCGCCGACCGGCCGACGATCCACGGGCCCACGATCAGACCGATCACCGCTGCCGCCAACCGAACGACGTCCTGCAGATGACCGCCGAACAAGGCCAGGGTCACAAGAAGGGTCAGCAGTCCGACGCGAATCCGCCTGCGCCACAGCGTGTCCATCCGCGACGTGGCAACCAGCACAACGCCACAGACCCATGTCGTCGGGCCCACGGCCGTACCTACGTGGAGGCGGAAACCCCAATCCTCGTCGACGGTCTTCGCCAGCACGGCCAGGCCCAGCCCGAACAACGACCCCGCAACCTGCGTCACGAATGCGGCTACCGCGAAGCGACGGGAACCGATACGACGTTCGATCGGGGCAGCAGCGAGGAGCACCGCAACGGTCGCCACCACGCAGCCCGCAATATTCGGCGCTGCCAGACCAGATGTCAGCGGCGTCCAGAGATGCCAGTGCTCGAACGGGACGATGCCTACCGCGAAGTACCTGTCGACCTGACCATGGCCGTCCGACACGACGGCATACATCCCCGAAAGCCAGACCACGGCGAGCAGGGTGAAGCTGACCGGGGCACCCACGGCACCGAACAGGATCAGCGACCACAATCGCCGCGACTGCCGCATCGTCGCCGAGGCGGCGGATCTCACGACGGCCACCTTCTCGGACATCCACGTCGGTGCCGCAGCATCGATCGCTTCCGTCGGACCCCCCGACTCGTCGGTGTTCACGCCGTCAGTCCTGTTCTCGTAGCCAGCCACGGCAGTTCTCGACGTAAGCCTTCGGACCACACCGCGAAGCTGTGTCCCCCTGGTACCTCCACGTACTGCACATCCATTCCAGCGGCCTTCGCCGCGTCGTACATCTCCTGCTGACCCGGTTGGTAATCCTTGTCCTCGGACCCCACGACGAAAATACCGGCAGAGTCCGGGTATCGACGCGATTTCAGCAGGTCGAGAGGGTTGATCGCGGTGAACGCTGCGGCGTTGCCGCCGAACGCCTGCTGCACGGTTCGATCTCGATCGCCGAGGGTCGGCTCTCGCTGACCCGACAGGTCGAGAAACGTGGGATAGACCTCGGGATGATTGGTGGCCATCTGTATCGAGCACGTTCCGCCGTAGGACAATCCGCCGATCGCCCAATGAGCACGGTTGCGATCCACCTGCAGGGAGTTGTCGATCCAATCGGGAACGTCACGTGCGAGGTACGTGGCCGCGTTGCCGAGTGTCGAATCCACGCAGAGCGGATTGGCGATCGACGAGCCGGTGCCGTCGGCCACGACCACCACCGGTGCCAGACCGGCATGATCACGCGCGAAGTTGTCCATGGTCTCGGCGAGCTTGCCCCCGTTGAACCAGTCTTCGGGTGCGCCGGGCTGGCCGGCGAGCAGTACGAGGACAGGAAGGAGCGGACGGGGATCGGCGAAGTAGGCCGGCGGTAGGTAGATCTGGGCGTCTCGCGCCGTGAAGTTCGACGCGGTGGCAGGAATGGTGGCGGAGGTGACGCGGCCGGCGGAAGGCAGGTCGGCAGGTGCGGACCAGGCAGATTCCAGGGGCGTGCCGGTGACGGTGTCGGAGACCGAAGGCGGCACGTCCGAGAACGCTATGCGCTCGGCCGACTCGACACCGAGCGCATTACCCACGGTCGGATACGCATCGAATTCGAGGTTGACGTGCAGAGCAGACGTTGCCACCACGAGGACCGCCGCCAGCACCGACACCACTGTGCCGACCACGCCGCGGGCTGCGATCGACCGTGGTACGAGTGCGAACAGGGCAGCCACACCCACCCCGATCCACACGTAGATCGAGATGTCGATCGGATCGGGGAACGGACGCCATACTTTTTCGACCAGTACGTAACCGATAGCCGTGACGACGATCGCCGCGGTGGCAGCGATCGGCAGCGCACGCCTGGCGTACCGACGCGACCTCGAGACCAGCAACCACAGTCCGCCGGCGGCGCCGAGCACGGACACGATCACCGGCAGTGGCCCATCGAGCAACGACAGTGAATCGAACCACTTCACGCGAGGTCTCCACTCATCTTTCCGACTCGGCCCAGCGGCACCAACTCTCGACAGAGTATGCCCACGGACCCGCTCACGGTCACGACCCGCCGACGCCACTCGACCGCGGCTATGACCGAGACCACAGCACTCGGACGGTAGTTACTACTACGAGTAGTACGCATCCGCGTCGGACTGGCCGTAGACTCGGAGGAATGGCTGGCCTTGGTGAATTGGAACGCGCAGTAATGGACCATCTGTGGGAATCGACGGAGCCGCAGACCGTTCGTCAGGTCCACGAGGCCCTTGCGACTCATCGTGAACTCGCGTACACGACCGTGATGACGGTCCTGCAGCGTCTGGCGAAGAAAAGTTTGGTCGTCCAGCAGCGCGACGACCGAGCTCACCGCTACGCCCCGGTCCATGGTCGCGACGAGTTGGTCGCGAGCCTGATGGTCGACGCGTTGTCCCAGGCCCCCGCCTCCGGCGGTCGTGCAGCTGCCCTCGTGCACTTCGTCGGGCAGGTCGGAGCAGATGAGGCCGCCGCCCTCCGTGAAGCACTCGCGGCGCTGGAAGTGGCACAATCGACGACAGAGTCACCTTCTGCTGCAGAAGGCCGTCCGACGGACTGAGGCTCCTCGTAGTAAGTGAGGACATGAACTCCACCACTGCGCTGGTATTCGCGATACTCGCGCTGATCCTGGCTGGACCTGTGCCGGCGATGCTCGCCCGTGCGAGCTGGCCGTACCGGTCGCCTCGCGCTGCTCTGGTGCTGTGGCAGGCCATCGCCCTCGCGGCCGTGTTGTCGGCCTTCAGTTCCGGCCTGGCAATCGGCGGATTGCTGCTCGTGCCGGGCCCCGACGGCCGTCCGACCACGGCTCCGACCGACGAGATCGACGCCTTGGGCCTGCCTCTGTGGACCTTGTACGTGGTGGTGCTCGCGATCACTCTGGGCATCGGAGCGAAACTGATGTTCTCGGTGGCTCAGGTGGCGGTGCGTACCCGCCGTCGCCGCTCCCGTCATCGCATGTTGGTCGATCTGCTCGACCGGACCGACAAGAGCGACAATCCGTTCAGGAGCCTGCGTGATGCAGACATCCGGGTTCTGGACGCGGCGGAACCGATTGCGTATTGCCTGCCCGGACTACGGCAGCGGGTGGTGCTGAGCCGCGGAACGCTTGCCAGCCTCTCCGAAGCGGAGGTGACCGCGATCCTCAGTCACGAGCGATCACACCTACGATCCCGTCACGACCTCGTGCTGGAAGCGTTCACCGCGGTCAACGAGGCGTTCCCCAGAATCGTTCGTAGCAAGTCCGCCCTGAGCAGCGTTCAGTTGTTGGTCGAGCTGCTGGCCGATGACACGGCGGTCAAGGTCACCGGACCCACCCCTCTCGCGCGCGCACTCGTGACGTGTGCCGGATCCACCGCACCGCGGGGTGCCATGGCAGCCGGCGGACCGCACACACTCATTCGCGTCCAGCGGTTGAGCGGGCCGGGCAGCGACGTCCGGATCGCCGCTGTGGCATATCTGGCCGCCGTCGTCATACTCGTGCTGCCGACCATCTACGTCGCGATGCCGTGGCTCGAAGAACTGAGCAAACTCCTCGGCTGATCGAGCGCCGCCACACCGAGGGGTCACGCAGGTCACACCCATCCGGGTGAACAAATGGCGGTACGTCCCGTACAGTAGAACTCGGTCGCCATCGCGACCAAGCAATCGAAATGGCACAAACAGCCCCACTTTATGCAGGTTCGACCTGCGTACCGATGGCCAGGTGACAGTGCCCTGGCTCGTATCAATGTGTTCTGGCTGTTTTTCGTGTTTCCCTTCTCGTCGGGTCTCTCAGCTTCGGGCTTATTGGCGTGCCCGCAATCCGGAGAGGCTTTACTGCGTGACCAACGCTGTTTCCAATACCACCGTTTCCCCCGAGACCGACTCGACGGCCGTACCGACGCCCGCAGCGGCACCGGCGTTCACCTTCGCCGAGCTCGGTCTGCCCGAGGCAGTCGTCGCGGCTCTCGCTCGTAACTCGATCACCGTGCCGTCCCCCATCCAGGAAAAGGCGCTTCCCGACGCCATCGCCGGCAAGAACGTCCTCGGTCGCGCGCAGACAGGTTCGGGCAAGACCCTCGCCTTCGGCCTGCCGATCCTGCAGCGCCTGTCGCTGCACACCGATCGACCGGCCGCCAAGCGCCCGCGTTCGCTCGTACTGGTTCCCACCCGCGAACTCGCGTTCCAGGTAGTCGAGTCGCTCGCTCCCTACGCCAACGCACAGGGCCTCCGGGTCATGCCTGCCGTCGGCGGCACCCCGTTCAACAAGCAGGTCGAGCAGCTTCGCCGCGGAGTCGACGTACTGGTCGCCACTCCGGGACGACTGGCAGATCACCTGCGTCAGGGCACCTGCATCCTCGACTCCATCGAGATCACCGCGCTCGACGAGGCCGATCAGATGGCCGACATGGGCTTCCTGCCCGAGGTGCGCGCCGTACTCGCCGATACACCCGCAGACGGACAGCGGATGCTGTTCTCGGCCACCCTCGACCGCGAGGTCCAGTCACTGGTTCGCCAGTTCCTGCCCGACCACGTCGAGCACTCCACCCAGGACGGCAAGGCCAGCGTCCGAACCATGGACCACTACGTCCTCATGGTCGACCGCGGCCAGAAGGATCTGGTGCTCTCGGAGATCGGTGCCCGTGAAGGCGGCCGCACCATCATGTTCGCGCGCACCAAGCTGGGCTGCGACGGCATCACCGATCGCCTGCGCGCCCTCGGCATCGCTGCAGAGTCGCTGCACGGCGGCAAGGCACAGAACCAGCGCACCCGAGTACTCGAGCGATTCAAGAACGGTCGCACCCCTGTGCTCGTGGCCACCGACGTCGCGGCCCGCGGAATTCACGTCGACGGAATCGACCTGGTCGTACACGTCGATCCGCCCGCCGACCACAAGGACTACCTGCACCGCGCCGGCCGCACGGCACGCGCCGGAGAAAAGGGCACCGTCGTCGCGATCGTGCTCCCCAACCAGCGTCGTCAGGTTCTGCGTTTGACCGGGATGGCCGGCGTCAAGGCCACCGCGGTCAACGTCTCCCCCGGTTCGGCCGAACTCAACAGCATCACCGGCGCCAAGAAGCCGACCGGTGAGCCGTTGCGTGCCGAATCCACCCCGCGTGATCGCAACAGCCGCCCGCGCACCGGTGGCTACCAGGGATCCAACCCCCGCAGCGGTGGCTACCAGGGATCCAACCCGCGCAGCGAAGGCGGCTACCAGGGTGACCGTCCCCGCACCGGATACCAGGGATCGAGCCCCCGCACCGGCGGCTACCAGGGATCCAACCCGCGCAGCGAAGGCGGCTACCAGGGTGACCGCCCGCGTCGCTCCGACTCGAGCTCGTACCGCGGTTCCGAGGGTCGCGGTTACGAAGGTCGCGGCTCGGACAACCGTGGCTCGGACAACCGTCGTCCCGCATCCGCCCCGCGCCAGGAAGAGAACCGATCGGGTGGGTTCCGTAGCCGCACCGAGCGTCGTTCGTACGACGGTTTCGACGGGCCTGCACGCAGCCACTGATCGATCGTTCGAGGCGAAGTCCTGATTCGACGGGCTTCGTCGCTCGAACCCCGAGGTGCCGCATTCTCCGCGAATGCGGCACCTTTTTCGTCGTGTCGGCCGGACCCAGGGGGTTGGCTCGCGCGAAATCGCGCGGCAAGGAAAGCTGTCTGTATGACCTCAGCAGCAAAAGAGACAGAACTGGCTCAGATCGGAGTCACCGGACTCGCCGTCATGGGCTCCAACATCGCGCGTAACTTCGCCCACCACGGGCACACTGTCGCGTTGCACAACCGCAGTATCGCGAAAACCGACGCGTTGATCGCCGAGCACGGTACCGAGGGCAACTTCATCCGTACCGAGACCATCGAGGAGTTCGTGGCCGCGCTGGCGAAGCCGCGGCGCGTGCTCATCATGGTGAAGGCAGGCGACCCGACCGATGCGGTGATCGAGGAACTCGCCGGTGTGATGGAGGAAGGCGACATCATCATCGACGGCGGCAACGCGCTCTACACCGACACAATCCGCCGCGAGGCGGCCATGAAGGACCGCGGTCTGCTCTTCGTCGGTGCCGGTATTTCCGGCGGCGAAGAGGGCGCGCTCAACGGCCCGTCGATCATGCCGGGTGGTCCGGCCGAGTCCTACAAGGCACTGGGACCGTTGCTCGAGTCCATCGCTGCGCAGGTGGACGGCACGCCGTGCTGCACGCACATCGGGCCCGACGGCTCCGGCCACTTCGTCAAGATGGTGCACAACGGCATCGAATACGCCGATATGCAGCTCATCGGCGAGGCGTACAACCTCTTTCGCGACGCGCTCGGGTACTCGCCTGCGCAGGTTGCAGACGTCTTCACCGAGTGGAACAAGGGCGATCTGGAGAGCTACCTCGTCGAGATCACTGCGGAGGTCCTTCGCCAGGTCGACGCGAAGACCGGGCAGCCACTGGTCGATGTGATCGTCGATGCTGCCGAACAGAAGGGCACCGGTCGATGGACCGTCAAGGCGGCACTCGATCTCGGAGTGCCCGTGACCGGCATCGCCGAGGCAGTGTTCGCACGGGCGCTGTCGGGATCGCGAGCCCAGCGCAAGGCCGCTGTCGGCCTCGCATCGGGAACACTGGCCGACAAGCCGACCGATGCCGAGCAGTTCACCCACGACATCAGCCGGGCGCTGTACGCGTCGAAGATCGTCGCCTACGCACAGGGCTTCGATCAGATCGCGGCGGGTAGCGCCGAATACGATTGGAATCTGCATCCGGGCGATCTCGCCACGATCTGGCGTGGTGGCTGCATCATTCGGGCGCGATTCCTGAACCGCATCAAGGACGCGTACGACGACAACGCCGAACTACCGAGCCTCATCCTGGCACCGTACTTCCGTGACGCCATCGAGAACGCGATCGACAGTTGGCGGCGCGTCGTCATCACGGCTGCGTCGCTCGGCATCCCGGTGCCTGCGTTCGCATCCTCGCTCTCGTACTACGACGCGCTGCGTGCCGAGCGTCTGCCTGCGGCCCTGACACAGGGACAGCGCGACTTCTTCGGTGCGCACACCTACGAGCGCACCGATTCCGAGGGCAAGTTCCACACTCTGTGGAGTGGAGATCGCTCCGAGATCGAAGCCTGATATCGGTCCCCCGCCGGTGGCACCGCGCGTACTTTTCGTGCGGTGCCACCGGTGTGATCGGTCTTCGCTCGCTCAGAAGGGCACCGGCCCGAGTAACGGTTGCACCACCGTCGACGGAATTCCCTCCCACGGTAGTGCACCTTCGAGGTCCCTCCAGACGGCTTGCACGGCGCTGAAGCGTCCCGTGCCGTACACGTCGGAGGCGACGTACAGGATGTCCGCACAATCCGGTACGTCGATGGCCAGCAAATCGAATCCTGCTGCTGCACAACCGATTCCGGATTCGATCTCCAACATCCCCGACGCCACCGAAGTCCCCAGCGCGTTCAGGATCATCGAGGATTCACGTGGCCCGCGTCCCGTCACGACGATTTCGGGACTGCCCAGGTCGGTGAGACCGACCGTGTAGCAGAACGCGGGATGAATGCCGTCTCGATCGACCTCCGATTCCACGTACTGCAGCGCCCACCCGAATGTCTCGATCGTTGCCCTCACGTCATCGATATAATCGTCGACACCGAACCCTCGGCACATCTTGCACATGACTCCCCCACCTTCGCCGTGCAACCGCCCCTGCGGAGATTGCGTCTCGAACGCCATTCGAACTCACGTTCTAGGGCAAGTCTTGCGTGCGGTACCGACAAGAACGGTCGAACGCGTCGTCGATCCGGCGGTAAGGTCAGCTCCATGCCGGGTCAATCCACTCGATCGTTCGCAGACCTCGGTCTCCCCGTCGTTCTGGTGCACTCCCTCAGGAATGCAGGTGCTCGCGACCCGTTTCCCATTCAGGTCGCGGCGATCCCCGATGCCCTTGCCGGACGGGACGTCCTCGGGCGCGCACCCACGGGCTCGGGTAAGACCCTGGCGTTCTCACTGCCGATTCTCGTCCACCTCGCCGGCAAGCGAAGCGCACCTGCGGCACCGCGAGGGTTGATTCTCGCCCCCACGCGGGAACTGGCACTGCAGATTCGTGAAGTACTCGACATCCACGGTGCCACCTTCGGACTTCGAACCGTCGGCGTCGTCGGAGGTGTTCCGCTCGAACGCAACGTCCGAGATATTCAGCGCGGAGTCGACATCGTGGTCGCGACTCCCGGCCGGCTCATCGATCTCCTCCAGCGACGCTCGATCACACTCGAGCATGTCGAGGTCACCGTCATCGACGAAGCAGATCGCATGGTGGACATGGGTTTCCTGCCTCAGGTCGATTCACTGCTGGCCGCCACCCCGGCACACGGTCAGAGGATGCTGTTCTCCGCAACGCTGGACGGGGAGGTCGACGGGCTGGTCGAGAAGTTTCTGAAAGACCCCGCTGTCCACTCCACTGCGGCAGCCGTCAGCGAACCCGACATGACCCATTTCGTCTTCCGAATCGACGCGGCCCGAAAGACCGAAGTCGCTGCCGCACTTGCCAACCGCGACGGGAAGACACTTCTGTTCCTACGGACCACCCATGCCGTCGATCGACTCACCGACGAGTGCCTCGCGCTGGGTGTGCCGGTATCGTCGTTGCACGGCAACAAGACTCAGGCGCACCGCAGCCGATCGCTCGCGGCCTTCGGCGAGGGCACGTCCGTGGCTCTCATCGCAACCGACGTGGCAGCCCGCGGTGTTCATGTCGACGACGTGACGCTCGTCGTTCACGTCGATCCCCCGGTCGATTTCAAGGATTACCTGCACCGCGCCGGACGTACTGCACGTGCGGGTGCCCGCGGAACCGTCGTGACGCTGGCAACGGACGACCAGTTGGATCGCGTCCGATCTATGGCCGACGAGGCCGGCGTTGCCGCCACGGTCATCGATACCGATCTGGACCAGTCCGCGTGGCGTCGACCGACGGGCGCACGCACCCCGATCGGTCGACCGCTACCTGCCCCGGTACCGACGACGAGCGGTGCTGCGGCCGACCCCCGAACTGCGCGCGGTGCGGGCCGGACGGGTACGCCGGGCAGGCGTGGGCGGAGCGATGGCACCGGGAGTCGGCGGGGTGGCGGTAGCAGAGGACGACGCGGGTGACCGCGTCCTGGCCGGCGGTCGTACTCGCGCTGATTTCGGCGTTCCTGTTCGCCTGCGCGTCGGTCGCGCAACAGAGCGCGGCCGCGTCCGTCCCCGAAGGTGAATCCCTCGTTTCGGCACTGGTGCGCAGCCCGCGGTGGTGGGTAGGGGTACTCGGAGACGGCGGTGGCTATGCGGTTCAGATCGCCGCGCTGTGGGTCGGCTCGGTACTGATCGTCCAACCTCTGCTGGTGACAGCACTGCTGTTCGCTCTCCCGATGTCGGCAAAGCTGGTCGGGAGAACACTGCCCGCCACCACCTGGGCGCTCGCCGTGGCGATGGCCGCGGCACTCGCCGTCTTCATCGTGGTGGGCGACCCGAGCGAGGGCAATACCGACGCCCCTTTCGTGCAATGGCTCGTTCCACTGATCGCGGTGGCCGTCGTGGTCGGCTGCGCCGCCGCGGGCGGATTGCTGCTCACCTCGCCGGGAGTTCGGGCACTACTGCTCGGTGCAGCGGGAGGATTGCTGTTCGGCCTGGCGGCTGCGCTGACCAAGAACGTCACCGACCTCGTCGACGGTAACCCGGTCGAGGCGCTGACGGCCTGGCAGACGTACACGCTGATCGGATCCGGCGTCGTCGGCTTCTACCTGCAGCAGCGTGCATTCCAGGTGGGTCCGCTGTCGGCGTCGATGCCGGCCGTGACGATCTGTGAACCACTCGGCGCGGCGTTCGTCGGAGTCACTGTCCTGAACGAGCGAATCAGAACCGAGGGCGCAGCCCTGACGGTCATCGTCGTGGCCGTGGCCGTCATGATCGTCACGACGGTCCTGCTGTCGCGTACGCAGGCTGCGAACGCGTCCGAACCGACCGCTCGGGACGGGGCGTCGAACCCAGGAAGTCGATCCGACCGGTAGTCTCGATCAACGTGCAGTTCCTCGATGGTCACCAGCCGCCCTACGATCTCACCTACGACGACGTCTTCCTCGTCCCGAACCGGACCGATGTCACTTCTCGTTTCGACGTGGACCTCAGCACGGTCGACGGGTCGGGAACGACCATTCCGATCGTGGTGTCGAACATGACCGCAGTATCGGGTCGGCGGATGGCCGAGACCGTCGCACGACGCGGTGCCATTGCCGTCATTCCGCAGGACCTGCCCACCGAGGCCGTCGCCGAAACGGTCGCATTCGTCAAGAGCAGAGATCTCGTTGCCGACACACCGGTCGTTCTCGGCCCCAACGCCTCGGTCTCCGATGCGCTCGCCCTGGTGCACAAGCGCGCTCATGGATCCGTCGTGATCGTCGAGCACGGCAAGCCCGTCGGTGTCGTCACCGAGAGCGCCTGCGCAGACGTCGATCGCTTCGCTCGGCTCAGCTCGGTGGCCGCGACCGACTTCGTGCGGGTGGCCCGCAACGCCTCACCCAAAGAGGTCTTCGAGCTGATGGAGGCCGCCCACGCCCAGCTCGCGATCGTCGTCGAGGACGACGGCTCGTTGGCCGGTGTGGTGACGAACACCGGTGCCGTCCGCACCGGCATCTACGCCCCTGCCGTCGACGCGTCGGGACGGCTGCGGATCGCTGCCGCGGTCGGCATCAACGGCGACGTGGCGAAGAAGGCGACGGCACTGGTCGAGGCCGGTGCCGACGTCCTGGTGATGGATACCGCCCACGGGCACCAACAGAAGATGCTCGAAGCGTTGGCCGAAGTGCGTTCGCTCGATCTCGGCGTACCGCTCGCCGCCGGTAACGTCGTCTCCGCTCAGGGCACCCGTGACCTGGTGGCGGCGGGTGCGGACATCGTCAAGGTCGGTGTCGGCCCCGGGGCCATGTGCACCACTCGCATGATGACCGGCGTGGGTCGACCGCAGTTCTCCGCCGTGGCCGACTGTTCGGCTGCCGCAGCCGAACTCGGTGCGTCGGTCTGGGCCGACGGCGGTGTTCGCCATCCTCGCGACGTCGCGCTCGCGCTCGCGGCCGGTGCCGCCAACGTCATGATCGGATCCTGGTTCGCGGGCACCTACGAATCTCCCGGAGACCTTCGCGTCGACGCGGCGGGCAACCGATACAAGGAAAGCTTCGGCATGGCGTCCAAGCGTGCCGTCGCGGCGCGCACTGCCACCGACGGGGCCTTCGACCGCGCCCGCAAGGCGTTGTTCGAGGAAGGGATCTCCAGTTCCCGGATGCGACTGGATCCGGATCGTCCCGGCGTCGAAGACCTCATCGATCACATCTGCGCAGGTGTGCGCAGCACATGCACTTATGCCGGGGCACGTTCCCTGCCCGAATTGGCCGAACGAGCCGTCCTCGGGGTCCAGTCGGCCGCAGGATTTGCCGAAGGGCGCCCCCTGCCGTCCGGGTGGTAACGCACCGAGACGGTTAGACTCACCCACTACGAGTTCGACGACGTTCGCTGTCGTTGCCCGCGCCGAGACGACAACGTCGACTCGGCGCGGGCGACGACGCGTCGGCCACCACCGGTGTGCCGCAACGCGAACCAGACAGAAGGGAATCAGGTGCCCGAGGCACCCACTATTTCGGTTGCCGGTTCGGCAACTGCGGAGCAGCACGACGACGGTTCCACATCGGAGGGATCCTCTATCGAGCCGGGAGAGAAACCCGGCGACACCGATTTCGACAGGTCCCCGCAGACGAGCGGAGCGGTACTGCTCTCTCAACTTCGGCGGCGTTGACCTGTGGCCACTCTCGTCACCATCGTCAGCCTGATCGGCTTCGTGGCGCTGACGGCAGGTACTGCCCTCTTCGTCGCGGCAGAGTTCTCCCTCACTGCTCTCGAACGCAGTGCGGTCGAGTCTCAGGCCGAGAACGGCGACCTACGCTCGCGCCAAGTTCTGCATGCTCACAAGACGCTGTCTTTTCAGTTGTCGGGCGCGCAGCTGGGCATCACGATCACCACCCTCATCACCGGTTATCTCGCGGAGCCGGTGCTGGCAGGATTCATCAGGCCGGTGACCACCGCGCTCGGTGCCTCGGACTCTCTCGCGTCGGGCATCTCCCTCGCGGTGGCTCTGATCTTGGCCACGTCGTTCTCGATGATCTTCGGTGAACTGGTCCCCAAGAACATCGCCATTGCGAAACCGATGTCGACCGCGCGGGTCACAGCCGGAGCGATGGCCGGATTCTCCCTGATCTTCAAGTGGGCGATCAACGGACTCAACGGCTCGGCCAACTGGCTCGTGCGACGGCTCGGCATCGAACCGGCCGAGGAACTGCGTTCGGCGAGATCACCGCAGGAGCTCGGTTCACTGGTACGGACGTCGGCCCAGCAGGGCTCGATCGACGAGAACACCGCACGTCTGGTCGACCGGTCGTTGCAGTTCGGCGACCGCACCGCCGAGGAACTGATGACTCCGCGGGTCAAGATCGAGACTCTTGCCACCGACGCGACCGTCGCCGACCTGATCGAAACCGCTGCGCGAACGGGCTTCTCTCGGTTCCCGGTGGTCGACGGCGACCTGGACGACACCGTCGGTGTCGTACACATCAAGCATGCGTTCACGGTGGCCGGAGCGGACCGCCGGTCCACCACTGTCGAGTCCCTGGCGCGCGACGTTCCGGTCGTTCCGTCAAGTCTGGACGGCGACGCTGTGATGGAACGCGTGCGAGCCGACGGAATGCAGGTAGCCCTCGTGGTGGACGAGTACGGCGGCACCGCAGGCATGGTGACGATGGAAGATCTGATCGAGGAGATCGTCGGCGACGTGCGCGACGAACACGACGAGCCGGAACTGGACGTCGCTCGTTCGGGCGACGGCTGGGACTGCGCGGGGCTGCTTCGCATCGACGAGGTTGCGTCGGCGACGGGCTATTCGGCCCCGGAAGGCGAATACGAAACCATCGGGGGCCTGGTACTGATGCAACTCGGCCGGATTCCATCAGAGGGAGACGCGGTGCTTCTACCGTCCCCGGCGACGGAGGACGTCCCCGACGGCGACGGCGGGTGGATGGCGCGCGTGATCCGCATGGACGGCCGCCGTATCGATCGTGTGCTGATCCTGCCGATCGACGCCGAAGCAGTGGCGCGTCTGCGATCGGACGGTGAGGTCGATGGGTGACTTCCTCGGGGTAGGTCTGGCAGTTCTGCTGCTGGCCGGAAACGCCTTCTTCGTCGGTGCCGAGTTCGCACTGATCTCAGCTCGCCGTGATCGTCTCGAGGCATTGCTGGCGCAGGGCAAGAAGCGCGCGCAGAGCGTCATCGAGGCCGGTCAGAATCTGTCGCAGATGCTCGCCGCGGCACAACTCGGCATCACGATCTGCTCGATTCTGCTCGGCCGCGTCGCCGAGCCCGCGGTCGCGCACTTGATCGAGGTGCCCCTGGAGCTGGTCGGCATCCCCGGCTCGTTCCTGCACCCGATCGCCTTCGCCATCGCGCTGACACTCGTCGTCGTCCTGCACATCCTCGTCGGCGAGATGGTCCCGAAGAACATCGCCATCGCCGGCCCGGAGAGCACCGCCATGGTGCTCGTGCCCATCCATCTGATGTTCATCAAGGTGGCGTTGCCCCTGATCTCGTTCTACAACCTGTGCGCCAACCTGACGCTGCGCATGCTTCGCATCGAGCCCAAGGACGAACTGAGTTCGTCCGTCTCGGCGGTGGAGCTGTCGCAGATGATCGGCGAATCGCGCTCGGAGGGACTGATCGACGCCGAGGAACACCGCAGATTGCGCCAGGCTCTCGAGACCTCGGGCCGAACCGTGGCCGAGGTTCTGATTCCCTCGCATCAGGTTCGGAGTATCGAGCTGTCCGGGCCGGACCACACTTTCGGTCCGACCCTCGGTTCGGTGGAACGCGCAGTCATCGAAACCGGGTTCTCTCGGTACCCGGTGCGTGATGCGAGCGGTTCCCTGGTGGGCTATCTGCACCTGAAGGACGTGCTCGACGACATGGCCGACGATTCCGCCGGCCCGGAGACCGTCATTCCCCGCAGCGACGTCAGGGCCCTGCCCGTGGTGTCCATAGACACCGTGCTCGACGACGCGCTGACGAAGCTGCGGCGCGCCAGCAGCCACCTCGGTGCCGTGCACGATGCGACCGGTGCCACGGTCGGCATCGTCGCGCTGGAGGATCTGGTGGAGGAGTTCGTGGGCACGGTTCGAGACGGGACTCACCGTGTCGCCGGTCCCCGACCGGGTCAGTCCGCACCTACCGGTACCCCGCGGAACGTCTGAATGGGCGAATCGGCAACGCTGACCGAGGCGGAGTGGACTGCCCGGCGAGACGCGCACTCGGCTCGGGTGGAGAGTCTCGTCGGCAGCTATCTGGTCGATCGCGGACACGGCAATGTGCATCCGGTAGTGGATTTCTTGTTCACCTACTACAGCCATCGCCCGGGTCAGTTGCGCCGATGGAATCCTGGCCACGGCACGGTTCTGACGGGCGATCGGGCGCGTGACTTCGCCGAGTTCGCCTCGTACGAGCAGGTCGAGACTGCGGACGGTCCAGGATTCCGGGTGCGGTCGGATCTGCTCGAGCGACGCCGGCCCAGCATCGAGTTCGTTCTGGGTCTGCTGTCGGCGACGCGGGAGCGAGCGCCCCTGCTCGGCTGCTTCGGTCTGCACGAATGGGCGATGGTCTACCGCGGCGGCGACTCGGCAGTCCGGCACAGCCAGGTCCCGTTGCGACTCGGTCACGAGGGAACCGACGCCGTGGTCGACTCGATGACGTTGCGGTGTACTCATTACGACGCCTTCCGCTTCTTCACCGAGGACGCGGTACCGCGTAACGCACTCGCGTTGTCCCCTGAGTCGCGCCTGGGGTCCGAGCAGCCCGGTTGCATCCACGCGTCGATGGATCTGTACAAGTGGTGCTACAAATTGGGTCCGTTGATCGACTCGGAGTTCGTGACCGACTGTTTCGAGTTGGCGTTGGAGGCTCGGACGATCGATATGCGCGCAAGTCCGTACGACCTGAGCGAGTACCATCTCGATCCCATCCGAATCGAAACTGCGGCTGGACGGGCAGAGTACGTTCGCGCGCAGGGAGAGCTGTCGGAAAAGGCAGCTCCCCTGCGCTCGGCACTGATGGATCGGTGTCGAAATCTGCTCACCGGCGGCGGGTTCGGCGTCGGACCTACCGCCGAGTAACATCGACAGCGTTGTCGTGGGGACACCGTCACCGGTGTCCGTGACCGGAAAGAGTGAGGAATTCATGACCGATCGTGTGCAGGCTGGTGGACTTCAGGTCGCCAAGGTCCTATTCGATTTCGTCGAGAAGGAGGCGCTGCCGGGTACCGACGTAGATTCGGAGGCCTTCTGGGCCGGTGCCGCGTCGGTGATCGCCGATCTCGCTCCCAAGAACAAAGCGTTGCTGGCCGTCCGCGACGAAATTCAGGGCAAGGTCGACGCGTGGCACGGCGAGCATGCCGGTGCCGATTACGACCGCGCAGCGTACAAGGCCTTCCTGAAAGAGATCGGCTACCTGCTCGACGAGCCCGCCGACTTCCAGATCACCACGTCCGGCGTGGACACCGAGATCACCACCACGGCCGGGCCGCAGCTCGTGGTTCCCGTGCTCAATGCACGCTTTGCGATCAATGCCTCCAACGCACGATGGGGCTCGCTCTACGACGCCCTCTACGGAACGGACGCCATCCCCGAGACCGACGGAGCCGAGAAGGGCACGAGCTACAACAAGGTCCGCGGAGACAAGGTCATCGCGTTCGCGCGTGACTTCCTGGACGAGGCATTGCCGCTGAGCTCCGGCTCGCACGTCGGGACCACCGGATACGTCGTCGACGCCGCGTCGCTGACGGTGACGTTGGCCGACGGCAGCACCGTCGGCCTGAAGGATCCGTCCCAGCTGTTGGGCTACCAGGGCACACCCGATGCGCCGACGGCAATCTTGTTCGTGCACAACGGTTTGCACTTCGAGATCCAGATCGACCCCGAAAGCCCGATCGGCAAGACCGACGGAGCGGGCGTCAAGGACGTGCTCCTCGAGTCGGCTGTCACCACGATCATGGACTTCGAGGATTCGGTCGCCGCAGTCGATGCCGACGACAAGGTTCTGGGCTACCGCAACTGGCTCGGTCTGATGAAGGGCGATCTCACCGAGGAGGTCTCCAAGGGCGGTAAGACGTTCACTCGCGCGATGAACAGGGACCGCACCTACACCTCGGTCGACGGTTCCGAGCTGACGCTGCACGGTCGTTCGCTGCTGTTCGTCCGCAACGTCGGCCACCTGATGACCTCCGACGCGATCCTCGACGCCGAGGGCAACGAGGTTCCCGAGGGCATTCTCGATGCGCTGTTCACCTCGCTCGCCGGTCTGCACTCGTTGACTCCGGACAACGTGCTCTCGAACTCGCGTACGGGCTCGCTGTACATCGTCAAGCCGAAGATGCACGGACCGGACGAGGTCGCCTTCACCGCCGAACTGTTCGGCCGCGTCGAGCAGGTCCTCGGCCTGCCCACCAACGCGCTCAAGGTCGGCATCATGGACGAGGAGCGCCGCACGACGGTCAACCTCAAGGCCTGCATCCAGGCCGCGTCCGAGCGGGTCGTGTTCATCAACACCGGCTTCCTCGACCGCACCGGCGACGAGATTCACACCTCGATGGAGGCAGGGCCCGTCGTTCGTAAGGGAGCGATGAAGGGCGAGAAGTGGATTGCCGCCTACGAGGACTTCAATGTCGACACCGGGCTGGCGGCCGGCCTGCAGGGCAAGGCGCAGATCGGCAAGGGCATGTGGGCCATGCCCGATCTGATGCACGACATGCTCGAGCAGAAGATCGGCCACCCCAAGGCCGGCGCGAACACTGCGTGGGTTCCCTCCCCCACCGCAGCGACCCTGCACGCCTTGCATTATCACAAGGTCGACGTGTTCGCCCGTCAACACGAGATTGCGAAAGCCAAGCGCGCCACCGTCGACGAGATCCTCGAGATCCCTCTCGCGCCGTCCACCGACTGGACCGACGAGGAGAAGCAGAACGAACTCGACAACAATTCGCAGTCCATCCTCGGTTACGTCGTGCGCTGGATCGACCACGGTGTCGGATGCTCCAAGGTGCCCGACATCAACGACATCGCTCTCATGGAAGACCGTGCGACGCTGCGCATTTCGAGCCAGTTCATCGCGAACTGGTTGCGGCACGGCATCGTCACCGAGGAGCAGGTGCGCGAATCGCTGAAGCGAATGGCACCGGTGGTCGACCGGCAGAACGCGTCCGATCCGACGTACAAGCCGTTGGCACCCGATTTCGACACCAACATCGCCTTCCAGGCTGCGAGTGATCTGATCTTCCAGGGCACGAGCCAGCCCAACGGATACACCGAGCCGATCCTGCATCGTCGCCGACGGGAGTACAAGGCCGTCAACGCCTGACGGACTTGTCGACCACGTGGGTGAACACCGGAACTCAGGGCGCGGACGTTCCATAGCCGCCGGGCCCGTGATCGTCGTACTGACGGTCGCGGTCTTGGTGGCAGCCGTGTTCGGATGGTTTGCGCTGCGTGATCGAATTTCGGATCAGGGGATCGAGGCAGCCGACACCTGCGTGGAGGGGCCGGCCGTCCTCACCGTGGCGGCCGACCCCGACATCTCCGCCGCGATCGAACAGCTGGCAACACGATTCGACGCGACCGCCCCGGTGATTCGCGATCACTGTGTGACAGTAGAGGTTCGAGCCATCGCGTCCGATGCGGTGCGGGCGGCACTGAACTCCGGCGCCGACAACTGGGATGTCGGTGAGCTCGGCGCTCGTCCGGGTCTGTGGATACCCCAGTCCTCGGCAGACGTCGAGGCCGTCGTCGACCGTGGAGCCATCGACGGTACGCCGCGGCCGCTCGCATCGAGTCCGATCGTCCTCGCTGCACCGGGCGCGGTGGCCGACGCCGTCGCCGCTGCAGGCTCTGGCTGGGCAGATCTGATACGACTGCAACGCGACCCGCAGGCTCTCGAACTCCCCGAGTGGGGTGGGCTTCGACTCGCCGTGCCGTCCGGCTCCGACACCGGCGCGAGCACTCTTGCGGTCGCGGCCATCGCGGCAGGCGTACGCGGTGACCCGACCACCGCACTCACCGTCGATGAGGCCTCCTCGACGCCACTGGTGTCGGCGATGTCGGAGTTGGCGGTGACCGACACCGGCGCTTCCGCAACCTCGGCCTCCACCACGTACGACGCCCTCGCGGCGCTCGAGAATGCTGCCGGCCCCGACGCCGCCGTCCACGCGGTCCCGGTCACCGAACAGCAACTCGCGTCGACCGATTCCTCGACGCTGACCGCCGTTCGACCACAGGGTGCAACGCCCGTCGCCGATCATCCGGCGGTCGTGCTCTCCGGTGACGAGACCTCCACCCGAGCAGCCGCGGCATTCGTCGATTTCGTTCGTCAGCCCGACGGTACGCAGACATTTCTGGACGCGGGATTCAGCGTGGACGAGGCCCAGGACGCGGGCATCGTCGCCCCACCATCGGGGCCGGTTGCCGACGCTCTGCTCGCTGTACTTCGCAATCCGGTTCTGCCCCGCCGTGCCACTGTTCTACTCGACGTGTCCGAGTCGATGCGCACCACCGAAGGCGGTGCGACGCGGCTGCAGAACACCGTTCGCGCACTGAGCGAGCAGTTCCGACGAGTCCCCGACGCCACCGAACTCGGTCTGTGGAGTTTCAGCGAAGACCTGAACAACTCGCTGCCCTTCCGGGTGGATGTCCCGACCGGACCGATGACAGTTCCCGTCGGGACCACTCCGAGGCGCTCCGCCCTCGATGCGACCGCTGAGGCGTTGACGCCGGCAACCGGCTCGTTCACGTACGCGTCCGTACTCGTCGCGTATCTCGACGCCGTGGCCGGTTACGTCCCCGGCCGCGTCAATTCGGTCGTGCTGATCACGGACGGCCCGGACGACTCACCCTTGTCGGCGGACGAGCTACTCACCGAACTGACATCGGCGTCCGATCCGGCGCGGCCGGTTGCGGTGAACATCGTGCGCATCGGCGACGACAGCCCTGCCCCCGTGTTCACCGACATCGCAGCTCGCACCGGCGGCACCGTGGACACGGTGCCGACATCGGATTCCCCAGACCTTCTCGATCGACTCGGAAAGTTGCTGTACTAGAACATGTCTCGTGTACTTTTTGTCGGCGTCTTCTTGCTCCTCGTCACCCTCTTCCTGCACTGGCGGTTTCTCTCCGTAACGAGGGCACCGGCACGTGTCGGACGCCCGGCAGATCTGTTGCTGATACTTCTGTGGTTGTGCGCGGTGGTCGGCTTCGGCAGCGGCGTCGAGTTCGATCCGTCCTGGGCCCGCGGCCCGGCTTTCGTCGGTCTGACCTGGTTGGCGGTGGTGTTGTATCTGTTCCTCGGCACGGTCCTCGTTGCTCTGATCTGCACCGTCGTGCGGGTGATGTTCGCACTGTCGCATCGTGATTCGACTGCTGCTCGGCTGCGCATATCACGGGTCGGCTCCGTTGTCGTGGCTCTCGTCAGCGTCGTCGCAGTGGGGTACGGCCTCGTCGAAGCCGCCTCGCCTCGTGTCACACGCACCCAGGTTGCGCTCGACCGGTTGCCGGCCGAATTCGACGGTTTGCGAGTGGCATTGGTGTCCGATATTCACGCCGGACCGTCTCGCGGTGCGGGCTTCGTGCGCACGGTCGTGGATTCGGTCAACGCGCAGCAGCCTGATGTCGTGCTGCTCGACGGCGATCTCATCGACGGGACAGTGGAGTTGGTCGGAGAAGACCTCGAGCCGCTGCGCGACCTCGAAGCCCCTCTCGGGGTCTTCGCTGTCAGCGGCAACCACGAGTTCTACGCGGGCGACGGCGGAGAGTGGCTCGAATTCTGGTCGACCCTCGACATCGACGTGTTGCGCAACGAGCGCGCGACGATCACCCGTGATGGCGCTGCCATCGATATCGCCGGCATCAACGACGCCACTGCCCCGGAACCGTACGAACCGAATCTCGGCGCTGCGCTCGACGGCATCGACCCGGATCGCTTCGTGCTGTTGATGGCTCATCAGCCCAAGCAGGCTGTGGAGGCCTCCGAGCTGGGCGTGGACATGCAGGTGTCCGGACACACTCACGGCGGGCAGATCTGGCCGATCCGCTATCTGGTGCCGCTCCAGCAGCCCAGTGTCGAGGGCCTGGACACGATCGGTGACACCACGCTCTACACCACCCGCGGTGCAGGCGCGTGGGGTCCGCCGGTGCGCGTGGCAGCCCCGCCCGAGATCGCGATGCTCGAACTCACGCGGGGCTGACCATCTGCCCGTCCAATCAGGCGAACGCCTCGATCGGCGGGCAGGAACACACCAGGTTGCGGTCGCCGTGCGCGCCGTCGATCCGCCGGACCGCGGGCCACACCTTCGGTCGGCCGTAGCCTGCGGGGTACGCCGCGAGTTCCCGCGAGTACGGGTGGTCCCAGTCTGCGACGAGGCATTGCGCCGTGTGCGGAGCGCCGCGCAACGGGTTGTCCTCTACGGTCCACTCGCCGGAGCCGACGCGGTCGATTTCCCTGCGGATGGAGATCATCGCGTCGCAGAATGCGTCGATCTCCTCCAGATTCTCGCTCTCGGTCGGCTCGACCATCAGGGTCCCCGGCACCGGGAAGCTCATCGTCGGCGCGTGGAAGCCGTAGTCCGCCAGTCTCTTCGCCACGTCGTCGACGGTGACGCCGGTGTCCTTGGTCAGACCTCGCAGATCGAGGATGCACTCGTGCGCCACCATGCCGTTGTCGCCGGTGTAGAGCACGGGGAAGTACTCGTCGAGGCGGCGCGCGATGTAGTTGGCCGACGCGATGGCGGTCAAGGTCGCCCGGCGCAGCCCCTGCGCACCCATCATCGCGATGTATGCCCACGTGATCGTCAGGATCGACGCGCTTCCGTACGGTGCGCCCGCAACGGTCGGACCGTCGCCCAGTTGCGGTGCCAGCGGGTGGCCGGGCAGGTACGGCTGCAGATGCGAACGGACGCCGATGGGTCCGACGCCGGGACCGCCACCGCCGTGCGGGATGCAGAAGGTCTTGTGCAGGTTCAGGTGACTGACGTCTCCGCCGAAACGACCCGGCCGAGCCAACCCGACCAGAGCGTTGAGGTTGGCACCGTCGACGTACACCTGTCCACCCGCGTCGTGCACCGCGGCACAGATATCGGATATCTCGTGCTCGTACACACCGTGGGTGGAGGGGTAGGTGATCATGATGGCGGCGAGGGTGTCGGCGTGCTCGGCGATCTTGGCCCGCAGGTCGTCGACGTCGACGTCTCCGTTCGGTCGGCACGCAACCACGACGACGCGCATCCCGACCATCACCGCGGAGGCGGCGTTGGTGCCGTGTGCGCTCGACGGGATCAAGCAGACCGTGCGACCGGTGTCGCCGTTGGCCTGGTGGTATCGGCGGATCGCAAGTAGTCCCGCGTACTCGCCCTGGCTTCCTGCATTGGGCTGCAGGCTGACCGCGTCGTAGCCGGTGATGTCGACGAGCCATTGTTCGAGGTCGGCGATCACCCGGAGTAGTCCGGGGACGTCGGTCGACGGCGCGAACGGGTGTTGGCGCGCGAACTGAGGCCAGGTGATCGACTCCATTTCAGCGGTCGCGTTCAACTTCATCGTGCACGATCCCAGCGGGATCATGCTGCGGTCGAGGGCGATGTCCTTGTCCGACAGCGCGCGAAGGTAGCGCAGCATGGCTGTCTCGGTGCGGTAGCGCGTGAAGGCGGGATGCGTCAGGTACTCGGACGTGCGGGCACAATCGGCCGGGACGGACTCGGCTCCCGGGCCGGCGGGCTCGGCACCGAATGCAGCGAGCACATCGACGATGTGAGCCTCCGTGGTTGCCTCGTCACAGGCGATCGCGACGTGATCGTCGTCGACCGGTCGGAGGTTGATACCGCGTTGTTTGGCGGCATCGACGACGGTGTGGGCCGCGCCGGGGACCGCGGCGAGCACGGTATCGAAGAACTCGGCATGCACCACGTCGATGCCCGCAGCCTGCAACCCTGCTGCGACGGTTCGAGCACGGGTGTTGACGCGACGTGCGATCGCGCGCAGCCCATCCGCGCCGTGGTAGCTGGCGTACATCGCGGCCACGATGGCCAACAGCACCTGGGCGGTGCAGATGTTGGAGGTCGCCTTCTCACGGCGAATGTGCTGCTCGCGCGTCTGCAGGGCCAAGCGGTAGGCCCGATGTCCGTCTGCATCGACGGACACTCCCACCAACCGCCCTGGCAGCTGGCGCGAGTGACCGGAGCGCACTGCGAGATAACCGGCATGCGGACCGCCGTACCCCATCGGAACCCCGAAGCGCTGGGTGGTTCCGAAGCAGACGTCGGCACCGATTTCGCCGGGCGCGGTCACCAGGGTGGCGGCCAGCAGATCGACCCCGACTGCAACCAGCGCACCGCGCTCGTGTGCTGCCTCGATCGTGGCGGTGTGGTCCACCAGACGGCCTGATGCTCCCGGCAGCTGCGCCAGCACTCCGAAGAAGTCGCCTTCGGGCAGGCCGTCGGCGAGGTCGGCGTACACCAGCTCGATCCCGAGCGGTTCGGCGCGCGTAGCGAGCACGGCTTTGGTCTGCGGGAAAATATCCGAATCGACGACGAGGCGGGGTGACTTCGAGCCTCGGTTGGCGCGACGCATGAGCGTCATGGATTCGGCTGCGGCAGTGGACTCGTCGAGCATGGAGGCATTCGCGACATCCATACCGGTCAGGTCCGACACCATCGTCTGGAAATTGAGCAGTGCCTCGAGTCGGCCTTGACTGATCTCGGGCTGATAAGGGGTGTAGGCGGTGTACCAGGCCGGATTCTCCAGGATGCCGCGCGTGAGCACCGGAGGCGTCAGGGTGTCGTAGTAGCCCAGGCCGATCATCGAGGTGGCCACCGTGTTGCGGCCGGCGAGATCGGCCAGCGCGGCCAGCGCATCGTGCTCGCTCAGAGCAGGCGGCAATGTCGCCAGGCCATCGGGAACCCCGTCGACGACGGTATCGAGAATGGACTCGGGAACAGCCTTGCGGGCCAGCTCGTCGAGGCTGTCGACACCGATTGCGTCGAGAATGCGGGCCAGTTCGGTGGTGTCGGGGCCGATGTGTCTGTCGACGAAAGCCGATGCGGTCGAAGTCATTCGGTCGGTCACGGTCTACTCCCAGGGGTCCCAAGACAAGGCGTCGGACGGCCGGGGCATACGCGCCGACCGCTCCTCCCCCTCTGTCGTGTGCTCGCTGACGCGTGCGCCTGAGAGATTCGGTAGAACACGGCGCGCTGACGTGCGCGCACCGGCACCTTTCCCCTTGGGCGGGTGGGTGCTCCCACCACTTTCCAGAGTTGTCGAAGCCCACACGGTCCGTGTGCCTGAGAGATTGACGGGGAGGTATTGCTCCTTCGGCGTCCGAGACTGGATGCCTCGGAACTCTCCCGCGCAGGCGCGACGGTGAGAAGTCTAGCCGGTCTTACGACTCGCGCGATTCTTGCGGCGGGACGCCAGTTCGTCTTCGGGGCTCGGCTGGCTCTCTCCGCCGTCTGCTCGCTCGGCCGGGAAGTCGGCGATGGTGCCGGTGAGCTCGCGCATCGCGCCGTTGACGGCGATACCGAAGACGCCCTGCCCGCCCTGCAGCAGGTCGACTACTTCCTCGGCCGACGTGCACTCGTAGACGGTGGTGCCGTCGGAGAACAGGGTGATGTTGGCGAGGTCGCCGACGCCACGCTGGCGCAGGTGATCCACGGCGACGCGGATGTTCTGCAACGAAATTCCGGTGTCGAGTAGGCGCTTGACGATCTTGAGGACCAGCATGTCCTTGAACGAGTACAGCCGTTGGCTGCCCGAACCTGCTGCGCCTCGGATGGACGGTACGACCAGGCCCGTACGAGCCCAGTAGTCGAGTTGCCGATAGGTGATGCCGGCGATCTGGCAGGCGCTGGGTACGCGGTATCCGACGAGTTCGTCGGGCACCGAATCGTCGGGGAACAGGCCGGGTTGAATATCCTGCGACTGTGTGACAGGGCGATTCGACGCCTCGTCGGGGGTCTCGACCCGAGCATCGGCTGCGGACGCGTCCTCTGTCCGGCTTGCGGCGTCGGATTCTCGACTGCCGTGATGCTGCTGCGGCTGATCTCCCACTGACTGCTCCCTCTCGGATGTCTCACTGCGTTCGGATCCAGTCAGTACTGGGATCCGTCCGAAGCGCGCCTGAACGCCTCGGTGTACTCGCGTGAAGTCATACCGTGTACCAGGGCCAGACTACGCCTCGGCGGCAACCGAAGAGGCGTGAACTGCGTCGGTCCGAACTGCGCCGGCGATGAACTTCACTGGCACGAACGTTATGGGGGCAATCGACCAGATTCAACGCAACGCGCCGTAAACCTGAACCTAAAGTTGAGGTTGACACTATTCCGTTACCCGTCGGTGGCCTTGAAGTCGTCCGGCGACACCGATTCGAGGAATTCCTTGAACTTCTCCACCTCGTCCTCACGCTCGTCCGGCATCAGCAGGCCGGCCTCGGCGAGCACAGGCTCCTCCGCATAGATCGGGACTCCGGCACGGAGCGCGATGGCAACCGAATCCGACGGCCTCGCCGACACGCGGATGTCCTTGTCGAATACGAGATCGGCGTAGAAGGTGCCTTCCTGGAGGTCCACGATGCGCACCTCCTTGAGCTCGTGCCCCAACGCAGAGATCAGGTTCTTCACCAGATCGTGCGTCAGCGGCCGAGCCGGCTGCACACCTTGCTGCTCCAAAGCTATTGCGGCAGCTTCGGTTTGGCCGATCCAAATCGGGAGGTACCTATCGCCGTCGGATTCACGCAGCAGCAACACGGGCTGGTTCTGCGGCTGTTCGACACGAATACCGACCACACGCATTTCACTCATCGTGTCCACCTCACACCTCGAGAAATCTTCGCTGGTCGTCGCTGGTCCAGCTCACCAGAACCGAGTCTATTGGAATCCGAACCGGCGCGAGCGAACCTCACCGGTCGAGCGCACCACGCACCGCTGCTTTGACCAGACACGTATGCAAGGTCAACGACAGAGCTGCCAATTCCCGGATCATCTCTTCGGCACGATCACGTGCACCGGCATCGCGCCCCTTGGCGACCGGCCCGGCGATCTGAGCGACGAGACCCGCTTCGCGGTCCGCCGCGAGCTTGAACGCACGGAGGTGACGAACCTCGAGCCCGAACTGCAACATCGCGTGCGCGGTACGAGCGAGCGTGACGGCACCGTCGTCGTAGAACCCGGCCTGCCCGGGAGTGATCAGACCGCTGCGTAGCAACTCGGTCAGGAAGGCGTCGTCGATGCCGGCCTGAGCCAGTAGATCTGCCTTGCTGATGCGGACCTCGCGATCGGGCAGGAACTCCTCCGGCGAGACTTCACCGGCCGCGATCGTCAGCGACCGCGGGCGCTTGACCGAGGCGTCTGCTCTCTCGACGGTTGCAACGCCGTGGTCGATCGCTTCGAGTTGTTCCTTGATCACCTTCAGCGGTAGGTACTGATCACGCTGAGCGGTGAGCACGAACCGCAGCCGTTCGCAGTCCGCGATCGAGAAACGCCGATAGCCCGACGGAGTGCGCTCCGGAGAGATCAGACCCTCGGCTTCGAGGAATCTGATCTTCGAGATGGTCACGTCGGGAAAGTCGGGCCGGAGTCGATCGAGGACGGAGCCAATCGACATCCCCCCGCTGGACTGCTGCCCGACGGCGGTCACTGGCTTCCTGCACCCGCAGACGACTCGCCGACTGCAGATCCGTTGCCGCCACGCGGCCCGGTGAGGAAGACCAGACGGAACTTGCCGATCTGCACCTCGTCACCGTTGGCGAGCACAGCGGAGTCGACCGGCTCGCGGTTGACGTAGGTGCCGTTGAGGCTGCCCACGTCGACGACCTGGAAGTCGTCCTCGTCCTGGCGGAACTCTGCATGTCGACGGCTCACGGTGACGTCGTCGAGGAAGATGTCGCTGTCGGGGTGACGACCGGCCGACGTGGTCGGCTGGTCGAGCAGGAATCGGGATCCGGCGTTGGGACCACGCTTGACGACGAGCAGGGCAGCTCCGACAGGCAAGCCCTCGACACCCGATACCGGAGCTTCGGTGCTCTGGGCGGTAGCGGAGTTGTCCAGCTCCTGGAGGAAATCGGCGCGGAAGACCGAGGTGGTCTCGGCCGGCGACTCCCCGTAGTTGCTGTCGTTGTCGTTCTGGCTCACCGTTACTCCTTCTCAGTCCGTTGACCCGGGCAACGATCACCTCGGGTAACGCAGTACATGGTCTTCACTTCTGGTTCTGCTGGCGTTCGGTGGTGCGTTTCGGTTCCTCGGTGCGTGGCGGACCACTCACCATGCGCGACCTTCGCCCCGACAGGCTGTTCGCTCGGTGTCGACCGTACCCTGCGCGCCGACGACCTGTGGTCGGTTGGCCGGTGTGTACGGCCCTTCGTCACTCAGCTGTGATGAGAGCATATCCGGCGGCATCGAGCATCGGTGCCAGCGCCGCGTCCAATGCCTCCGAGGATGCGACCTCGAGCTCGATCAGCCACCCGCCGGTGTACGGTCCGGAGTTCACCTTCTCGGGTTCGGAATCCAGATCTTCGTTCACGGCAACGACTTTGGCCGTGAGAGGACTGAACACGTCGGACACGCTCTTGGTCGATTCCACCTCACCGAGAGACTCGCCCGCGGTGACGCTGTCACCGATCGCCGGAAGCTGAACGAACACGACGTCGCCCAACTGCGTCTGGGCGTAATCGGTGATACCGATTCGAACCGTCGCAGGCCCCGTCCGCTGCACCCACTCGTGCTCGGGGGTGTAAAGCAGATCAGCTGGTGTGTCGATGTCGCTCAACGCGGCATTCCCTTCCATCGTGGCCCGGGGCGAGCGGGCGATCAGTTTCCGGGCTGAGCGTATTGACGTGGGCGCGGATCTCGCAAGGCGGAGACCGTGACCTGGTCCGATCGCTCGACTCGCGAGCTCGCCCCGTTGCGAGCGACCGTGTCGATCACCCCTCCCGGAATGTTCAGTGCAGCTTCCAGAGTCGCCGGATCTCCGATGGCAGTGAAGGTGTAGGGAGCGCGTAGTTCTCGGCCGTCCACCACGACTCGGCCGGCCGGTCCGGCCATCCACGAATCCACACCGATGCGGACCGCGACCCCACCACCGTCGATCTGCAACGCCTCGGCACCGGCGGCCCGCAGCTCCTGCAACGCGTCGAGCAGAACCTCTGCTCCGACGCCGGCGTCGGTGTCGTCGATCGTCAACGTGACGCCGGGTCCTCGGGCCGCCACGGTGCCGATCTGAATGGACAACGCGGACAGTCGTTCCTGGGCTTCCGCCACCGCGGCGTCCGACCCGGAACCGGACTGCCGGAGGGTGGCGAGCGTGCCCTGAAGCGCGCTGATCTCGTCGCGGATCGACGCCTCGCGTCGCGTCAGGGAGTCCAACACCACCAACAGGTCCTCGGGCCGCGAATTCTCCAGATTGCCCGACGTGCTCGTTTCGCGCACCTGTGTCGCGATTCCGATTCCGAGGGCACACATCAACACGAGAGCGAGAATGCCGAACCACGTGCGCTGTCCACGTCGGGTGCGCCGACCGTGCCGTCCGGGGCCTGCGTTCATCGGTCAGGCACCGAAAAGCCGTCGGCGCAACGCAGCGGCGTTGCCGAAGATACGTATACCGAGCACGACGACGATGGCGGTGGACAGTTGCGTTCCGACTCCGAGCTGATCACCGAGCCACACGATGAGCGCCGCGACGAGGACGTTAAAGACGAAGGACACGACGAACACCTTGGCGTCGAAAATGCCGTCGAGAAAGGCGCGAACGCCGCCGAACACTGCATCGATAGCGGCCACGACGGCGATCGGCAGGTATGGGGCGACGACTGCAGGAACTCGAGGCCCGGCGACGAGACCGATCACGACTCCGACGACGAGCGCGACCAATGCTGCGAGCGCGAATCCGGCGCGGCCGGTGGCGGCGGGCTCGGTGCCGCCGGGCACCTCGGGACCGGGGCTGCCGGAGTCGGATGGCTCGACGTCCGGGACGTCACTCGCCGTCATCGTGGGGCCACCTCCTTCGCCTCGAACGACTCCCTGGCGACGGCCGGCCCGAACTCGAGATCGGTGGCCGGCCGTACCGAGAAACCGACACCGTAGAGCTGAGCGACCGTGCTCATGCGCAGGTATGCATCGCTGACGGCGAACTGCACCTGAATGCGCTGCGGTGGACCGATCGCATCGATGTCGTAGGGCGAGGTGATCGGGCGATTGTCGAGCAGCATCGCGCCGCCTGCCTGTCTGATCGTCACGTTCGGCCCGACTCGATTGCCGTCGACGGACACCGCTTCGGCGCCGCTGGCCCACAAGGAGTTGACGACGGCAGCGATGTCGCGGTCGAGAACGGTTGCGCCGGAACCGGTACGGACCGATCTGTCGGATGCACCGCCTGCGGCAGGTTCTGTCACCACGACCGACAAGCCGGGACCGGTCACCGAGTCGATACCGGCAGCCGACTCGACCGCATCGAGACGGTCCAGGAGCTCGCTCCCGGCAGCATCGGACTGGAGCGCGCGATCACGCTCGGTCGATACCTGGGCTGCGAGTTCGTCCCTCGTGACGTCCAGTTCTGCCTCACGCTCCTGGGCAGCACGCACTGCAGCAGAGGCGTCGGCACTGGCCCGATCGATCTCCGCCGCATCCGAGGCCAGCTGCGAGATCGCGACCCCGAAGACCACTCCGACAGCGACGGCACCGGTGATCAGCCAGAGGACAGGCGGCACTCTCGGGTTACGCACGTGGTGCGCCGACCGTTCGACGGCAGCGGCTGCGTAACCCGGATCGAGGTGATCCGTCAACAGCGATGTGAGCAGTGACGGAGTCGGGTTCCTCTTCGGTCGTGCTGGTGGCTGCACCGTCACCTGCCCGGTGCGGAGGTGGGCGCGATCGCTCGCGCGACGGCCACTGCCTTGCCGAGGTACAACGCACCGGTCCACGTGTACAGCACCGTCCCCCAGATCAGGAGCGCGTAACCGAGGGGCCCAGCGGCGTCGGCCACGGAACCGGTGCCCACGGAGACCAACAGCACCGGCAGCGCGACCATGACCACGAACGTGGCGGCCTTCCCGAGATAGATCACGTCCGGAGGCGGGAGGGAACGACGTCGGTAGACGAACATGGTCAGGCCGAGAACCGCGTCTCGCCCGATCAGGATGGCAGCGACCCACCACGGGATGATGCCGCGCACCACGAATGCGACCAGCGTGCTGACGACGTACAGGCGATCGACGAGCGGGTCGAGAATCGCCCCCAGCCGCGACGACTGCCCGAGCAAACGCGCGAGTTTTCCGTCGAGCCAGTCGGTGCCGCCGCTGACGAGCAGAATGACCAGCGCCCAGCCGTCTGCCTGGGGGCCGAGCAGAAGAAACAAGAACAGCGGAACGCCGGCGAGTCGCACGGCACTGAGCAGGTTGGGAACAGTTGCGATCCGATCCGTTACCTCGAGTTCGCTCTTGTCCGTCACCGCTCACCTCCTGTCGCCTCGGGCGTCGTGGCAGCCGGCGCGAGCGCACCGGCGGTTCGAGGCCACGTTAGCGCCACGCGAACACCGGCTGCTCGAAGTCCGCGACCCGGGTGTGTCGACCGCGAAGGACCACTTCACGAAACTGGTGCACGATCGCACCCGTGGGAGCATGGATGGCACCGGTTCGGAACGGCCACCGAATCACGGGTCGGGGTGACTCGGGGATCGTGACGAATTCCGCATCGACATCGAGTTCGGCCTCGGTCACCTCGAACACTTCGGCCACCTCGTCGGCACTGGGCTGCAGCGACGACGAATACTCGCCCACCCACACCACGAACGGCGTGATGACGTATCCCGAACGGGTGACGTAATCGTCGAGGCGCCCGAGTACCTCCCCCGGGTCGGTGCGAATGCCCAACTCTTCCTCGAGTTCACGCAGGCAGGCCTGTGCCGGGGTTTCGCCCGGATCGACTCCGCCACCAGGTAGTGCGTACTGACCCGGGTGAGCGCGCAATCGGCTCGGCCGTCTGGTCAACAGCAGGCGACGGTCTCCTCTCTCCCCGCCGACCGCCAGAGCAACAGCTGCGTGGCGCAGACCGTCGGCATCGGCTGTCCGAGACTCGAAGTGGCCGAGTGCACGCTCCATCGAGTCGCGGCCGAGGCAGTCGCTCGATTCGTCGCTACCCGCCATGAGTACCCACCGATTCGGTTGCCGTCATGCGGAATCCGCGAGACGCGCTGCCGGAGGAAGGAGTTCGTCAGCGGACGCGGGCCAGGCCAGTGCGTGCTCGGCCAACCCGGCGAGTTGCTCCACTTGTGTTCGACACCAGGGCGATACATCGATTCGGTCTGCGAGCACGTCGGCCGAGAATTCGGCCCAGGACACCCATCGCGTTTCGTCGACCTCGTCAGGATCCGGGTCGAGTGTCGCGTCGTCGCCGACCGTCACTCGGTAGACGGGGCAGATCTCGTTCTCGACTATCCCGTTGTCCATCACAGCGCGGTACCGAAAATGCGGCAGCACCAGTTCCGCGGACCGGGCCTGCAGACCCAGCTCTTCGCCGATGCGTCGGAGCACTGCCGACTCCAGGTCCTCGCCGGGTGCTGGATGTCCACAACAACTGTTCGTCAACACGCCGGGCCACGTCGTCTTGCTCGACGCCCGTCGCGTGAGCAACACGGCACCGTCCTCACGCACCACGTAGCTGGAGAACGCCAGGTGCAGCGGGGTCTGTTCGGTGTGCACCGTGGTCTTGTCCTGGGTGCCGACGGCGCGGCCTTCGTCGTCGAGCAGCACCACGTGCTGCGCAGGGGATCGATCCATCGTTCCATGCTCCCACGGACGGACGGCCGGTCTAGTGTCGAACCATGGGACAGGACGACAAGGACAAGACAAACGGCGGCACCTCGACCGAACACGACACGGCGGATTCCCCCAAGGGCGGCCGCCCCGGACCGGTGGACGGCGGAGGCGGCGGTGGGATGGCGACACGGGAGAACGCCCCGGAGATCGCCGACGATCAGGAGTGATATTTCCCGGTGCCGTCGCTGTTTGAATCACAGAGATTGCGTCAATACCCCCGATGTTCCCGCGCTGCGCGAGAGCACGAACCTCCATCAACGGAAGGACCTCGATGAGCATCAACGACGACGACATCACCACCTCAGGCGGATCTGCAGGCGAAGGACCCGCTGACGGCGGATCCAATCCCGGCGGACACGACGGCGGAGCAGACGGCCCGGCCGGAGCAGGCGAAGGACCCGCTGACGGCGGATCGAATCCTGACGGACACGACGGCGGAGCCGACGGCCCAGCGGGTGGAGAAGGCCCGGCCGACGGCGGATCCAACCCCGGCGGACACGACGGCGGTGCGGACGGTTCCGCTTGATCATCGAGTCGAACGACGAGCGCGGACCGGGCAACCGGTCCGCGCTTCGTCGTCTCACCGGAATCGACGCCGCCACTTTCGCGGAGCGTCACTGGGGCACAGCACCCAAGTTCACCCGATCTGCCGAACTGTCCGGATCGTTCGAGGATCTGATGACGGTCGACGCGGTCGACGAGTTGATCGCCGAGCGCGGCGTACGCACCCCGTTCGTGCGGATGGCCAAGGACGGCCGCCTGCTGGAGAAGAACAAGTTCACGGGGTCCGGAGGGTTCGGCGCCGAGATCACCGACCAGGTCGATTCCGCGGCGGTTCTGTCGGCCTTCGCGGCCGGCAACACTCTGGTGCTGCAGGGCCTGCATCGCCTGTGGCCGCCCTTGATTGCTTTCACCGGCGAGCTCGTTCGCGAGCTCGGCCACCCGGTACAGGTCAATTCCTACGTCACTCCGGCTGCGTCCCAGGGCTTTTCGCCGCATTACGATGTTCACGACGTGTTCGTCGTGCAGATCGCCGGTAGTAAGCGGTGGACGATTCACTCGCCGGTGCATCGCCATCCACTGAACAATCAGCCGTGGTCGGACCGACGAGCAGCAGTGGAACGTCACGCCGACGACTCCCCGGAGTTGGACATCGTGCTCGATCCCGGTGACGTTCTGTATCTCCCGCGCGGCTGGATCCATTCGGCGCAGGCCCTGGGCGAGACGACGGTGCATCTGACGATAGGCGTCGCGTCGTTCAACGATTACGACATCGCCCATCACACCCTCGGTGCTCTTCAGGACGTCGAGGGACTGCGCGCACCGTTGCCGGCCGGATGGGACCCGACCGACTCCGAGTCCGTTCTCCCCCACGTACGCCGCGTGCTCGGCGACATGCGCCGAGCACTCGACGAGTTGGATCGAGATCCCGAGGCGCTGCATCGGATCACCGAGCGTATTGCGAGTCGGTACGACGAGCTGGTTCGACCCGAACCGGTGCGCCCCGTTCGCAGTGTTGCCCAGATGGGCGCGCTGCGGGGTCAGGACTCGATTCGGCTCAGGGCCGGGGTGATCGCGCGAGTGGTGCGAACCCCCGAGTCCGCGGCTGTCGTGCTGCGCGACAAAACCGTGTCGATGCCGCCTCAGTGCGCCGATGCCCTCGAATTGTTGCTCGAAGGAGCGCCGTGCCGGTTGGATTCTCTACCCGGCCTCGACACCGACGATGCTGTCGTGGTCGGTCGCAGGCTCGTGCGCGAAGGCATCGCAGTCACCGCCATCGAGTAATGGTGACCCCGACCATCAGGTGATGGTCACGCCGCCGTCCACTGCGATGGTCTGGCCCGTCACGTATCCGCCCGCGTCGGACGCGAGCCAGACCGCGGTGGCGGCCAGTTCTTCGGGGTCGCCCTTGCGTCCGAGGATCATTCGGGGAGCCAATGCCTCGAGGTATCCCGGCTGGTAGGAATCGGTCATCTCGCTCTCGAAGAAACCAGGCGCAATAGCGTTGACGCGGATACCTTTTCGAGCGCCCCACTGTTGCGCGAGGTCACGAGTGAGACCGACGATGGCCGCCTTGCTGGCACTGTAGGCAGCCTGAGGCAGACCGGCGGTGGTGAGCCCCAGAATGCTGGATATGTTCACGATCGAGCTTCCGGGCTGCATCACCCGTCCACACGCCTGAGCGGCCCAGTAGGAGCCGTTCAGGTTGATGTCGATGACAGAGCGGAACTGCTCGGGAGTCTCACGGGTGGCGGGGTACGCCGTGCCGACGCCGGCGTTGTTGATCAGCACGTCCACCTTGCCGAACTCGGCGACGGCGGCCTCGACCATGGCCGTGCACTGGTCGGGATCGACCACATCGGTTGCCACGCTCAGCGAACGCCCACCGACGCTGTCGATCAGTGCGGCAGTCTGTGCCAACTTGTCGACGCGACGGGCGGCCAGCACCACGTCGGCTCCGGCCTCGGCCGCCGCTTTCGCGAAAGACACTCCCAAACCGGACGATGCGCCCGTGACGATGACGACGCGGCCGTCGAGGCGGAATTTGTCCAAGATCGACATGTTCTGAAATCTCCTTGTATCGGGTGTCTCGTGCTCAGAACCAGGCGGGTGACATATCGAGGGTCGTGCGATCGAGAAGCGCCAGCAGATCGAGTTGTGCATCGACCTTCGGTAGCTCGTAGACGAAGAAGTACCGTGCAGCACAGCGCTTTCCGTCGTAGAAGTCTCCGATTCGGTCTCCCACGGCAAGCAGCTGCTCGAGCCACATCCACGCGATGACCGTGTGGCCCATTGCCTCGAGGTAGGCCGTGGAATTCGCCAACGCCACGGCGGCGTCACCGGTACCCCAGACTGCGGCGGTGACCTCGACGATCCTCGAGAACCTGTTGTTCAGCTCGGTGCCGTACTGCTCGGCCGCTCCCCCGTGAGTCGATGCTCGCGTCACGGTCTCGGCGATTCGCTCGGAGAGCAGCGCCAACCCGGCACCGTTCTGCATGACGACCTTGCGGCCGAGTAGGTCCAGGCCCTGAATGCCGTGTGTACCTTCGTGAATGGGGTTGAGCCGGTTGTCGCGGTAGTGCTGTTCCACGTCGTAGTCGCGGGTGTAGCCGTAACCCCCGTGCACCTGAATGGCAAGGCTGTTGGCCTCGAGACACCACTGCGAGGGCCAACTCTTGGCGATCGGTGTCAGTACGTCGAGCAACAGTGTCGATCGAGCTGCGTCGGCGGCGTCCGATGCCGAATCCTGGTGGTCCACCAAACGCGAGCAGTAGAGCCCGAGGGCCAATGCCCCCTCGACATACGACTTCTGCGCCAGCAACATTCGGCGCACGTCGGCGTGCTCGATCAATGCGACCGGAGGCGCGGCCGGATCCTTGGCTCCCAGTGGCCGTCCCTGGGTGCGCGTCTTCGCGTACTCGACGGACTTCAGGTAGCCGACGTAGCCGAGTGCGATCGCCAGGAATCCGACGCCGATCCGGGCCTCGTTCATCATGTGGAACATGTACGACAGACCACGGTTCTCCTCCGCGACGAGATAGCCGACTGCCCCGGCTTTCCCACCGGGAGAATGGGTTCCGTCGCCGAACGCGAGCAGGGTGTTGGTGGTACCGCGGTTGCCCATCTTGTGATTGAGCCCGGTCAGCACGATGTCGTTACGTTCGGCGATGCCGCCCTCACCGTTCGGCAGGAACTTGGGAACGATGAACAGCGAGATCCCTTTGACGCCGGGAGGTCCACCCGGCGTCTTCGCCAGAACCAGGTGCACGATGTTCTCGGTCAGTTCGTGATCTCCACCGGAGATCCACATCTTGGTTCCGGTGAGCCGGTAGCTGCCGTCGTCCTGCGGCACAGCCTTCGTGGTGATGTCCGCCAGCGACGACCCGGCCTGCGGTTCGGACAAGCACATGGTGCCGAACCAACGCCCGTCGATCATGGGCCGCACGTAGTCGCGCACCTGCTCGGGAGTGCCGTAGGTGGCGATCAGATTGGCGTTGGCCATCGTCAGGAACGGATACGAGGACGTTCCAGCATTTGCAGCCTGGAAGAACGCCATGGCAGCACGAGAGACGGTGGCGGGCAACTGCATACCGCCGATCGATTCGTCGAACTGCCCGGCGATCAACCCCGCGTCGCGGTACACGTCGAGAGCGGCCTTGACCTCGGGGATCAGCTCCACCGAACCGTCCCTGTTCATGGTGGGCTCGTGTGCATCGGCCTTCTTGTTGTGCGGGGCGAAATGCTTGTGGGCGATGTCTGCGCTCAGGTCCAGTACCGCATCGAACGTTTCGCGCGAGTGTTCCGCAAAACGTGGCCGCTCCGTCAACGCAACCACATCGAGCCATTCGTACAACAGAAAATCCAGGTCGCGGCGTGAGAGAACGTCCGACATTTCGCTGCTCCGATCGAGAGGGGTGACGCGTGAGCCGACGGCGTGAGCTCTACGAGGGAGCGGCAACCGCGTCGCACGTGACGTGCAACTCACCATACAAGTCGAGTTCGGTCGTCCACATCGAGTACCTACGCCGCCCGGATACGCGACGGTTGCCCGGCGTAGCAGTACGCGAGAAAGGTTGAAACACAGACATTTCCGGCCAACTGGACTATGAGCAGCGTCACGATTACCTACTCGGCCACGGGCATATACTTACCTTTGATAACGATATTCGACGTACGAGCACGATGATCCGGCGTCGTCCGGTGCATCGTGGAGGGGAGCGAAGCATGACCCGAACAATTGCCATGAAAAGCACAGGGGCCGTCGACAGCGAACACGATCGAGACATCCGCCAACGAGACCGTTTCCAGCATCTGCACGACAGCGATCCGGAGTTCCGGGCTGCCGAGCCGGATCGGTCGGTTGCCGACGCGGCTCGTGAACTGGCACCCAACCTCGCTCGCGTGGTTGCCGAGATCATGACCAGGTACGCCGACCGCCCCGCCCTGGGACGCCGCGCGCGCATGATCGAGGACACCGAAGGCAGCACTACCGCTCGCTTGCTCCCCCGATTCGACACGGTGACCTACGGGCAGGCCTGGGCCGACGCGGGAGCCTTGGCGTCCGCCCTCGGTCACGACGACGGCGGCATCGCTGCAGGCGACTTCGTGGCCACGCTCGGTTTCGCCGGCATCGACTACGTGATCACCGAACTGGCCACCATCCGTGTGGGCGCAGTCGCAGTTCCACTGCAGGCCGGAGCCACCGCGGGTCAACTGAGGGCCATCGTCGACGAGGTCGAGCCGGTGGTCCTGGCCTCCGACGTGGACAACCTCGCCGTCGCGATGGAGGTCGCCGGTCACTGCCGGTCGATCCGCACAGTGGTCGTACTCGACTACGACGACCGAATCGATGCCGACACCCGCGCGCTGACATCCGCGCGCGAGGGCGTCCACGGGTCCGGCATTGCTGTTCGACCGCTCACCGAACTGGTGGACGAGGGTTCCCGACTCCCCCAGGTGCCGTTGTTCGACGTCGAGGATCCCGAGCGCCTCGCCGCACTGATCTACACCTCCGGCAGCACCGGTACTCCCAAAGGGGCGATGCATACCGAGCAGATCGTGTCCGGTGCGTGGACCGGGGCCTGGCATCGGACGGGTGCCTCGTCCGAGGGTGTCGACGAGCCGGCTTTTCCCGTCATCACTCTCGACTACCTACCGATGAGCCACCTTGCGGGCCGCGGGCTCGTTTTCTCGACTCTGGCGGCGGGCGGCACGGTTCATTTCGCCGGCTCCAGCGACCTGTCCACGTTGTTCGAGGACTTCGCTCTCGCGCGCCCTACGCTGGCGTTGTTGATTCCGCGGGTGTGCGAGATGATTCGCCACACCGTGCTCGCCGAAATCGATCGTGCGGTCGACGGTACCGATGCGGGCGAACACGAGCAGATTTCGCGAGGCGTGCTCGAGCGCGTGCGGTCCGAGCAGTTCGGTGGACGAATCCTGGCTGCAATGGTGGGCACCGCACCCATCGCCGCCGAGGTCAAGGATTTCGTGACCGACTTGCTCGACGTTCGGGTGCGCGACAATTACGGTTCGACCGAAGCCGGAATGGTACTTCTCGACGGGATCGTCGCCCGGCCACCGGTTCTCGAATACAAGTTGGACGACGTGCCCGAACTCGGCTATTTCTCCACCGACACTCCCCATCCACGTGGTGAGCTCCTGCTCAAGACGACGTCGATCATCCCCGGCTACTACAAGCGGCCCGATGTGACCGCAGACGTCTTCGATTCGGACGGGTTCTACCGCACCGGCGATGTCGTGGCCGAGCTGGAACCGGACCGGCTCGCATACGTGGATCGTCGCAAGAACGTATTGAAGTTGGCCCAGGGCGAATTCGTCGCGTTGGCGCGCCTCGAAGCGGTGTTCGGTACGAGCGAGCTGGTGGACCAGATCTTCCTGTACGGCAACAGCCAGCGGTCGTATCTGTTGGCGATCGTCGTTCCTGCCCACGCGAACTCGACTGCGGGCGCGATCATGGAGTCGTTACAGCGGATCGCTCGCACGGAGTCGCTGAATTCGTACGAGATACCTCGCGAGGTCGTGCTCGAACGCGAGCCCTTCACTCAGGACAACGGTCTGCTGTCGGGTGCCGGAAAGCAGTTGCGTCCCAAACTCGTCGAGCGGTACGGCGACGAACTCGAGCGTCGCTACGCAGAACTCGAATCGGGGCAGACCGATCGACTGCGTGAGCTCCGGCGTTCCGGTGCCCAGGCACCCGTGCTCGCCACGGTCGGGGACGCCGCCCAGGCTCTGCTCGGCTGTTCGGGCGCGGACATCCGGCCCGATGCCCACTTCACCGATCTCGGTGGTGACTCGTTGTCGGCGTTGACGTTTTCCACATTGCTGCGCGACATCTACGACGTCGACGTCCCGGTCGGGGTGATCACCGGACCCGCCATGGACCTGGCGGCTCTTGCCGACTACATCACGTCCGCAATCGACAACGATTCCGGCACAGCGACATTCGCGTCGGTTCACGGACGCGACGCTTCCGTCGCGCACGCATCGGATCTGACCCTGTCGGCATTTCTGGACGCCTCCCTGCTCGATGCCGCTCATCGAATTCCAGGCCCTCGGCCGGTAACGAACACCGTGCTGCTGACGGGAGCGAACGGCTACCTGGGCAGGTTTCTGTGCCTCGAATGGCTCGAGAAGATGGCAGCCGCCGGCGGAAGAGTCATCTGCCTGGTGCGCGGACGCTCCGATGCCGATGCCCGCGCTCGGCTCGACGCCGCCTTCGACAGCGGGGACGCGACGTTGTCCGATCGATACCGCGCCTTGGCCGACGCCGCACTCGACGTGATTGCAGGCGATCTGGGCACTCCCCGGTTCGGGTTGACCGACGATGTCTGGGAAGAGCTTTCCCGCCGCGTGGACCGCGTCGTGCACCCGGCAGCACTGGTCAATCACGCGCTGCCGTACGAGCACCTCTTCGGACCGAACGTCGTCGGAACGGCCGAGGTGATCCGGTTGGCCTTGACCGACCACATCAAGCCGGTGACCTACCTGTCGACGGTCGCGGTTGCCGTCGGTGTCGACGACTTCCACGAGAACGGTGACATTCGGGTGGACAGTCCGCAACGAGCAGTCGACGAGTCGTACGCCAACGGTTACGGAAACTCCAAGTGGGCGGGCGAAGTGTTGTTGCGCAACGCTTTCGACGAGTACTCGCTGCCCGTCTCGGTCTTCCGGTCCGACATGATCCTCGCCCACAGCAGATGGTCCGGTCAGCTGAACGTGCCCGACGTATTCACGCGGCTGATCCTGTCGGTGGTCACAACCGGGCTGGCACCGAGAAGCTTCTATGCCACCGACACCGGAGCGCCCACCGACGAGCAGGGCAGGCCACTGGCTCACTACGACGGATTGCCTGCGGACTTCAGTGCAGCGGCCATCACCTCGATCGCGGGCGACGACGTGGCAGGCTACCGAACCTTCGACATCTTGAACCCTCACGACGACGACATATCGCTGGATACGTTCGTCGATTGGCTACGTGACGCGGGCTGCACCATCGAGATCGTCGACGACTACGACGAATGGTTCGAAAGGTTCAGCGCGGCAGTTCAGGAACTACCGGAGAAACAACGGTCACACTCGTTGTTGCCGCTGATCCACTCCTACGCGCATCCCCAGCACCCGTCGTCGGGAGCAATCCTGCCGGCAGACGAATTCGCGTCGGCTGTCGGCGATATCCCACACCTCGGGCGAGAACTGATCGATAAGTATCTGGCCGATCTGGTAGCACTCGACCTGGTGAGCAAGCGGTAAACGATCTCCCGATGCGGGCGCTACGGCCCGCATCGGGATCGCTACTCCCCTGACTCGCCGACCGGTTGCGGCTCACCCGTCGTCTTCGGAGTGGGTGACAGCCGGGAGTACATCAGACAGACGAGACCGAAGAAGAAGTAGCCCAGTGCCACTTGCGGATTGGCGGCCCACGCCACCTCGTGTGAATGGATCAAGCCGACCCAGGACAGCGCCGCTGCCACCCCACTCGCGGCGGCAGCGGCGAGAAAACGCTTGTCGAGAACGAATGTGACGATGGTGCCCAGCATCAGCCCGGCCAGAACCGCGCCGGATCCGAACGTCTTCAGACCGTCGTACACGACGCCCGCCTGCCCCAGTGCCTCGCTCCCGACTTCCGTGGCCGACGTGCCTGCAGCGCTGAGCGCATTGTCGATCAGGCCCACCGCCCATTCCGCGAGGTTGGGTAGCAGCGCCACGACCACCGCGATGGCATGGAGCTTAGGAACGGATTGAAATGCCTGCGCACCGATCAGCAGGCCGATGTACAGCAGAATCGGGACGATCGCGGGTATCGGCAACAGCGTTGCCAGTAATCCGAAGAGCCCGAGAAAGCACATGAGGCCGATTGCGACGCCCGACGCGAGCGAATACCCGGTTCGTCCGCCCGCGTCCTTCCAGCCCGGATGGCCGATGTAGACCGCAGGCGGGAACGGCGATCCGAAGGCGGAGCCGACGATCGCCCCGAATCCGTCGGCGAGCAGCACACTGCGGAGGTTGTAGTTGTCGCCCGCGGCGGATGCGCTTTCGACGTTGCTCATCGCCTCGGTGAAGTTGTACACCCCCAATGGAATTGCGGTAGCAAGCAGCGGAGCCAGATTGCCGAGACCGTCGAGAAGCAGATCGAGGCGCAGATCGGGTAGACCGAGTGCAATGTTGCTCGCCGCCTCGGTCACGTCCGGCACGGACATGTACCCACCGATCCAGCCGATCGCCGTCCCCACCAACAGCGCGGCGAGACCGACCGGGATGTTGCCGGGCAGCTTCACGTCCGTGAAGAAGCCGATCAGAATTATGGCGAGAACGGGCAACCCGATCCAGGCCGCCTCCCACATCTGAGCGGCCGGACGCATCGCGATGAACGTGATGGAAATACCGGCGAGAGTGCCGAGCATCGCGGCGCGCGGGGTGATCCTGCGGATGTACGGCCCGACGAACGCGCCGATCATGACGATGATGCCGATCATGAACGCCCACGCCAACCCCGCCGCCCACGCCTGCACCGCATCACCTGTTGTGAGATAGACCGGCAGCATGACCACGAACACCACGATGAACATGTGTGGAACGCTCGGACCGTAGGGCAGCGCTGTCACATCGGTTCTGTTCTCGCGCTTGGCCAATCGGCGAGCGAGCACCATGTAGTACAGGTTTCCGAGAATCAGAGCGATCCCGAGCGCGGGGAGCAGAGTCCCGAGGACGTCGTCTCCGGGAATGCCGACCACTGCGATGCTGAGCGTGGTCAGCGTGAGCACGTTGACGAGAATGTTGAAGCCGAGTCCGAAGAACGCGTTGGTGTCGCCCTTCGTCCACCACGAGAGACCGAAGGAAGACGACGGGTCGGCAGCGGGTGAGTCTTTCACGTCCATGGTCATGTTCGGTCCTATCGAGTCGCCGAGGTGGAAACGAATGCGCCGAGCGCAGAAGCGACGTCCTGCGACGACGCGGTCCAACCGAAGATCCCGCCCTGAGCGGAGATCATGTCGAGGCCCACACGGTGGAACTCGGGGAAATACGAACCGACACAATCGGTCACCACGAGGCACTCGTACCCGCGATCGTTGGCTTCCCGAACGGTGGTGTGCACGCAGACCTCGGTCGTCACCCCGGCGACGAGCAACGTGGTGATTCCGGCGGCCACCAGGACCTCGGAGAGTTCGGTGGCGTAGAAAGCGCCTTTGCCCGGCTTGTCGATGACGGTCTCACCGACGATCGGAGTCAATTCGTCGATGATGTCGTGACCGTACTCACCTCGAATCAGTATGCGGCCGAACGCTCCTGGATCGCCGATGCGCTGTGCGGGGCTTCCGCGACGCAGCTTGGCCGGTGGACAGTCGGATAGGTCCGGTAGATGGCCCTCCCTTGTGTGGATCACCGGTATGCCCGCCTCTCGGGCTGCTGCGACGAGGCCGACGAGTGGTTCGACCACGCGTCGCAAGAGGCCGACGTCGTTGCCGAGGCTCTCTCCGAACCCTCCGGGCAGCAGAAAGTCCCGTTGCATGTCGATGACCAGCAGTGCCGTCGTCGCGGCGTCGATGGTGAACTCCGATGGCGAGGCGGGTGGAACGGTGGATCGGTTTCTGTACGACTGGGTCATGAAGTCTCCTGTGCTGCAATCGGACTGTGGTGCGTCGAAGCAATCGCCCGGGAATACGCGCGCCAGCCACCGAACTCGCTGATGTCGTCGACGGTGTGACGCTCAGCACCGGCCTGCACAGTCGCGTCGCAGACATAGCCGAGAACGTCGGAACCGTCGGCCAGTTGCACTCGTCCCAGTGCGAGCACAGCCGGCAGTCTGCCCGCGAGTACAGCCAGAGAGGCGACGGGCAGACGCCACCTCTCCACGTCTATTGCACTGCCGTCGAACGGAACTCGCAGCAGGCCGGGGGTCGGATCGGCGGTCCCGATCCGAAGTAGTGTGTAGGTCGGTGCCGTGGTGGTCGCTTCCACCAGAGATCCGCCCAATTCGAGCAACTGATAATTGGCCCGCTCCCCCGACAGATGGTGCCCGGCAACAGCGATGTCGATCGTGTCGTCGACAGATCGGTCGGGTATGCGTGCGGGCCCGGCGCTGCGTCCCTCGCCGAGCAACCTGGCCGCAACCGCGAGAACGGTGTCGTCCGACAGTGCCGGGCCGATCACCATGAGGCTGACCGGTCGACCGTCTTCGGTGAGCCCGGAGGGAACGGCCACGGCCGTCAGGTCGAGAAGGTTCCCGAAGTGGGTGTAATGGCCGAGCACGGTATTGCTGCGGATGGGATCGGCCAGCACTTCCGGGACGGTGAAGGTGGTGCCGATGGTCGGCACGATCATCACGTCCATCGACGTCCACAGTGTCGCTACTCGGGCCCGGAGCCGCTGCAGGGTCGCCAGCGCGCGAAATGCATCGACCGCACTGTACTGTCGCCCACCCTGCAAGATCTCGCGAACCACGGGCACGATCGAATTCGGCTTCTCGGTGAGGAACTCGTCGAATTCCACGAGTCGCTCGGCGACCCATGGACCTTGGTACAGCAACGAACCGGCATCGAGAAACGGTGTCAGATCGACTGTTGTGGTGCGTAATTCGAACTCGGGCAACGATTGTCGCGCGGCCGCATGCGCATCGGCCATTGCCCCGTCACCGAAGAAATCCAGCTGCTCGAGGTTCGGTAGTCCGACCGTGATCTCGTGGCCGTCGTATCGGTGCCCTCGCGGACGTGACCAGCCGTCGTCCGGGTCCTCACGACACATCACGTCGAAGACCAGATCGAGGTCCTCGACGGACGAGGCCATCAACGTGATGCAGTCCAGCGATTTGCACGCGGGCACGAGCCCGACGGTGCTGATCAGGCCACGCGAGGGTTTCCATCCGACAATTCCGTTGAGCGCGGCCGGTACTCGGCCGGATCCGGCGGTGTCGGTGGCCACGCAGAACGGCACCTGTCCCAGAGCGACCGCCACTGCAGATCCAGAACTCGAACCGCCCGAAATCATGTCGTTTCCGTATACGCTGCGCGGAATCGTGTGCGGTGTCCGAGTGCCGTTCAGGCCCGTCGCGAACTGATCGAGGCTGGTCTTGCCGACGAAAATTGCACCGGCGTCGAGCAACGCCTGAATTGCGGGTGCCGTCGTATCCGGCGTGTAGGCGTAGTCGGGACAGGCCAGGGTGGTCGGATACCCCGACACATCGATGCTGTCCTTGACTCCGAAAGGAATGCCGTACAGCGGAAGCGACCATGCCTCGGGCGACGCTTCGAGGGCTTCGGCCGCCGCGCGCAGTTCGTCACGGTCGACAACGGTGATCCACGTCCCGTCGTCGCCGCGCGACGCCACGGCGTCCGAGAAGTCTTCGACGACGTTCGAGGGAGTCGCTGCGCCGGTCCGGTACGCCTCCAACATCCGAGCGACGGACGGACCGAGGGCCGGGACGAGGTCTGAAGTCATACCGTCGATTGTCGACAGTTTCGTGTTTCTGCAGGTTGTCGACGTGTTTCGAGTCTGTTAGGAAATGCTCTCGAGATGCAGGTAGGTCAATTCGCCGTGTTGCTTCAGCGCAGCGAGCGCCACCCCTACGTCGTTGGATTCGATTGCTTCGAGCAACCATTCGTGACGCCGGATCCCATCCACCGGATTGGCGACTCGAGCTTCTTCCCTCAGATTACGAGCCATGGGCAGCTGCAGCTTCAGCAGGATCGGCGCGTATGCCAGATCCAGTTGACGGCTGCCGGCGAGCGCAACGATGGCCTCGTGGAAGCGACGATGGGCGTCGTCCTTTCCCAGCGTGTCCCCTCGGACATCGGCCTCGCGCATCTCGTCGAGAGCCGCGCGTACCGGAGCGAACACCTCGACGGACGGCGAAGTACAGGGCAGAGCGCGTCCGATCGCGTGACGCTCGAGGACTTGACGCAACTCGAACAGCTCGAGTATGTCTTCCGCCGACCACACGGTCACCCGAAACCCGCGGCGCGGAAGGTGTTCGACGAGACCTTGCTGAGCCAACAGCCGTAGCGCTTCTCGCACCGGTGCCCGGCTGATGCCGAGGCGCGCGCACAGGGTTTCTTCGACCACTCGCGAGCCAGGTTCCAGAGCACCGCTGAGTACCTCGGATCGCACCTGACGGGTCGCCATTTCGACAAGGCTGGGCGGTAAGGGTCCCGGTCCCGTCGGTGCGGCCATGACGTCAGTCTACGAACACGACCGCCGAACAGCGCGCTACCGCTCCGCTGCAGAAGAAATTCAGCGCGCCTGGGGCCGCGACGGCAGTACAGTCGTAACCCTATGTGGATCGGATGGATAGAACTGGATTTCTTGTTGGGCGACGTGCACTCACTGAAGGAGAAGCGCTCGGTGATTCGGCCCGTGATCTCGGAGCTGCATCGAAAATTCGCGGTGTCGGTCGCCGAAACCGACCATCGCGACCTGCACAGACGGGCCGAAATCGGAGCGTCGGTGGTAGCCGGCGACCTCGACCACGTGACCGACATCCTCGACCGGGTCGAGCGGATGGCGGCGTCCCGACCGGAGCTTCACCTCGTAGCCGTTCGGCGGCGCACCCTGAAGAGCGACGACATCTGAAGCGCGCGCTGTCGACGAATCCGGGTCATCGACAGTTACGGTCATCGACGGACGTCGAACACCTGCTTCTGGATGCCGTTGCCGTACACCTCGTGCTCCACCAGATCCAGGTGAGTCGTGGCCTTGTCGCTGGAGCTGAACAGCCGCTTGCCCGCGCCGAGCAGCATCGGGAAGACCAACAGGTGGTAGCAGTCGACGAGACCGGCATCGGCGAGGCTGCGACCCAGCGTTGCGCTACCGTGCACCGAGATCGGCCCGCCTTCGGTCTCCCGGAGTTCGGCGACGTCGTCGATGCTGCGCAGAATGGTTGCCGGCCAACGGTCGTCGCTGCGCTCCAATGTCGTCGACACCACGTATCTGGGCATCGAGTTGTATCCGGCGAAATCGTCCATCGTGGGCCACACGGGAGCGAACGCCTCGTAGGAGGTACGCCCCAGCAGCATGGCCGTGGCCTCGTCCTGCTCGCGACCCTTGATCTCGTACGCCGCGGGATCGAACTCGATGTCCTTGAACGTCCACCCCGCGTTGCGGTAGCCGACTTCCCCACCCGGCCCCTCCATGACGCCGTCGAGCGAAACGAACGCGGTCACGATCACGGTGCGCATGGCAATCCTCGGTTCGGTGTGAGGCAGAAGCGGAACAGGTGCCGGAATCGTAAACCACGCGTCGAACCGACGACAGGCAGTGTCGGGTGGCAAGGTGGTCTCATGGCCGAGCAAGTGGAACGCACCGAAGACGGTCACTATGTCGTCATCAAAGGTCGGCGGTGGCGCGCGACCGATCCCGACATTCCCGAGGATCGCAACGCCGAATTGCGCTCGATCCTCATGGCGTGGCGCAGAGACGTCAAACGCACCTCCGGTGCCACGGAGTCTCGCGCGGGCGTTCAGGCCGCCAAAGTCGCTCTGGGAGAACGAGGTACGCCGTGGTGGGAACAGTCGCCGGACGAGCGACGGGCCCGCTGGGAGGCCGAGGTGCCACGGCCGACCGATACCGATCTCGAGAACTGACCACACAATTCGTTGCCATATCGGAAACTATCCAATATGGTTTCCGATATGGAAAGCATCGATAAGCCCACCTCGTCCGAAGCTCGAACGACCCTCGACGACATCGACCGAGTGCAACGCGCCGTGCGCGACACTCCGTGGCCGGTCTGGTTGTACGCCGTCAACGCAGTGCTCATCGGGGCGTTGGCACTCACGCCGCTGCTCACCGACTCCCACCGCACTGTCGCCCTGCTGATTCTGGCCGCGGCCATTGTGGCAACGAACGTGATTACCGGGTACCGAATGGGCACACCGTGGGCGCTGCCTACCAGCCGTGGATTTCTGGCGTCGGTCGCACTGTCCGTTGCTTTCGTGGTGGTGGCACTGGCATTCGCGCAGCCATCCCTGCCGAGCTGGGCGCTGGTGCTCCTCGCTACAGCAGCGACGGCGACCTACTCGTTCGGTTCGATCGATCACTACCGGAGCACACACCGATGACGGTCGATCTGGATCCGATCATTCATCCGGCGAACCGGCTGCGGATCTGCGCGCTGCTGGCGGCAGGTACGACGCTCGAGCTCGCCGTCGTGAAGGAACACAGTGGATTGAGCGCATCGGCGCTGAGCAAGCAGGTGGCGGCCCTGGTCGACGCCGGCTACGTGGACCAGCAGAGATCACGCACCGACTCGCGGCGGATGTGGCTGTCGCTGACGAGGGAGGGTAAAACCGCCTACCGCCGCCATGTGGCTGCCCTCCGCGCCATTCTCGCCGAGGCCGACTCGAGCCCATCCGAGCCTGGGCGGTGAGTTCTCCCCCAGCTCCGTGTCTACTTTTTCGACGGTTGAAGTCGATGCAGCCCGCACCGGTCGTTCGATTCGAGAAGGAGTCCCGCCATGCCCACACTCAGTCCGTACCTGTCGTTCCGTGACAATGCGCGCACCGCTATGGAGTTCTACAGCACGGTCTTCGGTGGCGAGCTCACGCTGACCACGTTCGGCGAGGGCCTGGCCACCGACGATCCATCCGAGAAGAACCTGATCATGCACGGCCAGTTGACAACTCCCAGCGGATTCACACTGATGGGGGCCGACACCCCGTCGTCGATGGAACACACACCCGGAAACACGATGAGCGTCTCGCTCTTCGGTACCGAGCACGAGGAATTGACGGGCTACTGGAACGCGCTGGCCGTCGACGCACAATTCACGATGGGTCTCGACGCAGCACCGTGGGGTGACACATTCGGCATGCTCACCGACAAGTTCGGTGTGCAGTGGATGGTGAACATCTCCGGCTCGGTCGCCGAAAGCTGAGCGACGGAGGAGCAGTGGGCGCCTTCAGTGGCTGCGCGATTCGACAGAGATGACCTCGTGCAGCCCGACGGGCCCCCAGCCCCTGTCGAGCGCCACGATCAGCACCGCGCAACCGACCGCGGACAGCACCAGTGCGGAACCGAACAACGCGGTGTAACCGAACACGTCGCCGATCACGCCCGCCGTAAGTCCGGACGCACCCTGCGCAAAGACGATTGCGCAGGCCATCAGTGTGTAATCGCTTCCTGCATAACGTTTTTCCGATGCGTCCATCATCAGTGCGAAAACGGCAACGGTGGCAGCGCCGCCCAGCACGTGTTCGGTGACGTTGGCCGCGACCAGGAGCGGAAACCCGCCGATGCCGAACGATGCCACTACATACAACGCAAGACTGAGGGTTTGGGCGATTCCGCCGACCAGCAGAGCCTGACGACGTCCGAAGCGAAATGACAACCACGCGCCGAGCGCAGCGCCTCCGAGCGCTGCCACCGACGACAGGCCGCCCTCGACCAGGGCGATCTGAGTCAAGGTCAGTCCGTTATCCGAGAGGAACGGGCCGACCAGCGCCGAGCCCATCGAGTTTCCGAATTTGAAGCCGACGATGAGAAGGATGAACGCGACCATGCCAGGCCTGCGCAATCGGGACCACCAGGCCACAGCGAGTCGCGCTGGGCCCTCGGACTCGGGCTGCCGGTCGGTGTCCACGTCTGCCGCGGCCAGTTGCTTGTTCATGAACCAGACCGGGGCCGTCGCCAACAGGATCAGCAATGCCATCGCAACGAAGAGCACCTGCCATCCGGCAAAGGTGAACAGCCACAACAGCACTCCCCCGCCGCACACCATACCTACCCGGTACGCGCCCACTTGCAGACCGTTACCCAGGCCGCGTTGCGACACCGTCAACGTGCGGACCGCTATCCCATCCGTTGCGATGTCCTGGGTGGCCGACAGCGCGTTGATGACAAAGATTCCGACGAACAGCCAGCGCAACGTCGACGACAGATCGAGAAAAGACAGTGCGAGCGCCACCAGCGCGGCGGACACCTGTAGGGACAGAAGCCACCGCCGCCTCGACCCGTAACGATCGACGTACGGTGCCCACAGAAATTTCAGCGCCCACGGCAGAAACAACACCCCGGTTGCACTGATTTTCACCAACGAGAAACCCGACTCTCGGAGGACGACGGGCAGGGCCTGCGTGAAGAAGCCGAACGGCAGCCCCTGAGCGAAGTACAGGGCTCCGAGCAACGTGAGGGTGCCGACGGTGAACGACGCCGGACGCACCGCATTGGTCATGCCGGTCATCGTGTCAGAGCGAGGCCTCGTCCGCCGAGTACCGCACCGGTTGCCGAAGAATGGTGCGCAGCTTCGCCGGTTCGACCCGTCGTGGGTCACTGAGGTAGATCTCGTGATGACGGCCGGTCATCGTCAGCCCGGCCTGCGGGATGTAGTGGTGGTGCATCTCGTCGAGCACAGCGGCCTCGTCGTCGTAGGAACCGATGTGCAGCGTTTGCACGCACAGGCCCTCGTCGAGGGTGTCGAGGCGCATTCCGTCACGTCGGTCCGAACGGTTCTCGGATGCGTCGACCCGTACGGCGTGCTCGAACATCGTGTGGTCGATCCAGTCGGGCACCATGATCATCACAGTCCAGAGCCAGTTCGACTTGTCCCGGCGCGTGGTGAAGGCCGCCATGTCCGGCGCCCACCACAAGGCTTCGAGCGGTGGGACGACGTAGTCGCGCTCCAGGTCGTTCTTACTGATGAATTTCAGCCGATACGCAACGGGGAACAGGGTGGATACAGCATCGGCATATTCCGGCGCGGTGTTCGGATCCCCGTGGCCGTCGATCATCAAGTATTTCGTCGGTGGCACGGTCAGAACTCGAAACACGTTGCGCCGTGCCGAATACGAGTCGAGGGTCTTCTTGAAATCCGTCTTCATGCCCTCACCTCCTGCCGACTGCGCGTCAGTGTACCGACCACTCCGGGCTGGGGTGCCGTGGTGAACGCTGCCCTGTTCGGAAGCAGTTGGTCGGTCGACCGACACTGTCACAGCTCGGCGTCGACTGCCTTCGATTCGCCCCGACGCACTGCCATGTAGTCGGACAGTTCCCGTTTGACGACCGGCAGCAGCAAGTAGAGGCCCGAGATGTTGACCAACGCCAGAAGGAACAGCGTGGCGTCGGCGAAGTCGAGCACCGAGCCGAGCGACAGTACGGTGCCGATGACGGTGAAGGTGCAGAACATGAGGTTGAAGAAATTACGCGACAACCGGCTGCGACCGAACAACGATGTCCAGGCCTGTAGTCCGTAGTACGCCCAGGTGATCGCCGTGGACAACGCGAACAGTGCCACAGCGAGAGTGAGTACGTACGGGAACCACGGCAGGACGGTCTCGAAGGCGTCGGAGGTGAGCGTGACGCCGCCCGCCGGCAACTCACCGGTTTCGGCAACTATGGCGCGCTGGTCCTGCCAGGACACAGTATTGGCGATCACGATGGTCAGGGCCGTCGCCGTGCAGATGACCACAGTGTCGATGAAGGGCTCGAGCATTGCCACGAATCCTTCGGTGACCGGATGCCTGGTCTTGACGGCCGAGTGAGCAATCGACGCCGATCCCAACCCTGCCTCGTTGGAGAAGGCCGCGCGCTGGAACCCGATGATCATCACTCCGAGTACTCCGCCTGCCACGCCCTCGGGTGAGAACGCGCCGTCGAAGATGGCACCGAACGCCGTCGGAACGGACCGGAAGTTCACGGCGATGACGACGCCGCACGCGACGACATAGACCAACGCCATGGAGGGAACGAGTTTTGCGGTGACGGCCGAAATGGACTTCATGCCGCCGATGATGACCAGGCCGATGATGAGTGCGATCACGAGTCCGAACACTGCCTTCGCACCGTCCGAACCGAGGAAGCCTTCGTCGCCACCGGTGACCGAGCGGACCTGCGCGTACGTCTGATTGGCCTGAAACATGTTGCCGCCACTGATGGCGAAGAACGTGATGATGACGGCGTAGAAGACAGCCATCACCTTCCCGACCTTCGCAAGACCTCGCTCGGCGAGTCCCTTGGTGAGGTACTTCATCGGCCCGCCCGAGACGGTGCCGTCCTCGTTGATATCCCGATATTTCACGCCGAGGGTGCACTCGACGAACTTCGAGGCCATTCCCAGCAGTCCGGCGAGGATCATCCATAAGGTCGCCCCTGGTCCACCCAGCGTGACTGCCACCGCCACACCTGCAATGTTCCCCAGTCCCACGGTTCCGGACACGGCGGCCGTGAGAGCCCGGAAGTGGCTGACTTCTCCTGGTGCATCGGCTTCGTCTTCTTTGCCGCTCACCAGGATCAGAGATCGCTTGATACCGCGGAACTGAATGAACTTGAACGTGACGGTGAAGACGACGGCACCCAGAATCAGCCACAGAACGATCAGTGGAACTGCGGCACCACCGATGTTCACGGTGAAGAACACGAAGCTGGAGACGGCGGCGGAGATCGGATCGAAAGCATTGTTGATCGCTGTCTCGATAGAACTGATCGTGCCTCCGTCCGCGGCCGAATAGTCGATGGCGAGACGGTGAAAACTCATGACGTCGAGTCAACATCATCCCGGGCACACGTCACGGTCTTTATCGAAAAACGGGCAAATATTTACATATTCTTGACTTGTAGTGGCTCATACACGGGTCCGAGCGGGCAATCGGCGGAGCAGAAGCGTCGCCGCATCGAGGACCATGTGTCGGTCGTAGGTCAGGCAGTAGTCGTACAACACGCTTCCGTCGTGGGCAGTTCCGCTCTCCACCGCGATGAGAGCAACGCTGGACATCGGTGCCACGATGACCATCGAGCGCTCCGACGCCAGTGGTTCGTCCTCGCCGACCGCAACGGTCCGAAACCGATGTTCACCCGGCATCGGCCGCGAGTCGAAGACGGCCAGGAGAGCCGTGCGCACAGCGAGGTCGTCGAACAACGCGACACGCTCGGCGGTCGTCCCGGCCGACGCGTTCGTCGTCGCCAATACGACGGTCGACGCACCGGTGCCGTAGACACTGCGAAGCAGACCGTTCTCGATGTCGTCGAGAAGCCGTGCGTCAGCGCGCCGACGGGTTCCGAATCGATGGACCAGACCGTACGGCGTCACGGCAACAGGGGCCCGGACGGTTATTGCCGGCTCCAACTCGAGTGTGTTGGCCGTACCGCCGGTGGCTCCGAAGGTGGGTAGACGAGTCGGGGCGCCGTACAGGTAGCCCTGGCCGAGAACCGCACCCATGTCGTGCGCAGTCGCTTCGTGCTGCTCCGTTTCGATTCCCTCGGCGAGCACCAGCGCACCGCTGCGTTCGGCCTCTGCGGCGACCGCGGACACCACGGACGCCGTGGCATAGCTCGAACGGCCCTGCACGAGCGACATATCCAGCTTGATCACGTCGGGCCGGAGCAGCGGAATCAGAGCCAGACTCGACGAGTCTGCACCCACATCGTCGAGCGCGACCCGCCATCCCAGGTCGCGGGCATGCTCTACCGCACGCAGCAGCCCGGCGGGGTCACCCATCAGATCTCGCTCGGTGATCTCGACGATGATCGACAACCGAGATGCCTCGGCCACCAGAGGCAGGCACTCTCTCGGAGGTGGCGCGTCCAGGGCGGTGGGTTCCGCGTTGACGAACAACGCGAGTCCTTCGGGGAAACCGGCCTCGACAGCCCCGCTCAGGGCGCTGAGTCTGCACCGCCAGTCGAACTCGGCCGACTCGCCTCGATCGGCCGCCTCGCGCAGCAGCTGCGGCGGCGAGATCGCCTGCGCGTCGCCGCAGGTCCGCACCAGGGCTTCGTAACCCACGACAGCTCGGCCGTCCAGCGCGACGATCGGCTGGTAGGTCGACGTGATATCGATCGTCATCGGCGAAAATTGCGCGTGCGAGGCGTCACGATGCACAGGCGGACCTCCCTCGGTACATCTCGACGGTCCCCACCCGGGGAACCATCATGCACGATGGTCGCCGGCCGCGCCTTCTTCCCTCGCCGACGGGCTATAGGGTTCTCGGAAGACCTCGAATCGGCGGTGAACAATGGTGGGTGCGAACTCCGACGATCACCTGTTCGCGGGCAGATATCGTCTGGGCAACGTCGTGGGGCGCGGCGGAATGGCAGACGTCGTTCGAGCCGACGACGACGTCCTCGGTAGGCCCGTTGCCGTGAAGATATTCCGTCAGGGTGAACCCGCACATACCGATGCACGGATCGATGCCGAGATCAGGACGCTCGCGTCGCTGTCGCATCCTGGCCTGGTGACGTTGTACGACGCGGGTACCGCCCCCGACACCGGCGGCATCCGAGTGCCGTTTCTCGTGATGGAGTTCGTCGACGGCCCCACTCTGAACGGCTACCGCGCAGGCCGCGCACTACCGGGCGCTCTCGTCGCCCGGATGGGACACGAGATTGCTCGAGCCCTTTCCTACATCCATCACCGCGGCGTGATCCACCGCGACATCAAACCGGCCAACATCCTGGTCGCCCGAGAGCCGGCGTCGAGCACGGGACACTGCGTGAAGCTCACCGATTTCGGTATCGCTCGCATCGTCGACGCGGACCGCCTCACCGAGCACGGCACCACCGTCGGCACCGCTCACTATCTCAGCCCGGAACAGGCGACGGGCACCTCTGCGGGGCCTGCAACCGACATCTACAGCCTCGGGTTGGTTCTCATCGAATGTCTCACCGGCGCAATGGTGTTCGACGGCAGCGCGGTAGCCGCAGCCGTGGCGCGCTTGCACCGCGACCCCGAGGTACCCGAGCAACTCGGGCCCCAGTGGCATTCGCTGCTGACGACGATGACGGCCAGACATCCCGAAAACAGGCCGACGGCGGACACCGTGGCCGACGCCTTACACAGTCTCTCCAGCGAACCGCCACCACCGCCGGCCACTGCGGTCCTGCCCGTCGCGAATGCGACAACGTTTGTCGCCGAACAGGATTCGGCCCCTCGGCAAACGGAGGGTTCACGGCGTCGCGGTCTTGTCCCTCTGGCTGCGGCCGCACTGTTCGTCGCCGTCGCGTCGGCAATTGCCTGGATGGCAACCGGAACAGGCGACGAGCCGATCGAGACATCGCCGTCCACATCGGTCACCGCTCCGACCAGCCCGGCACCCGTGACGACCGCATCCGAGTCCTCGATGCCGGTTGTCTCGAACCTCCCCCAGGACGTGCCCGCCCCCGCCGTCGAACAGGTGCCCGCCGAGCCGCCACAACCTGCGGCTCCACCGCGAAACGGGAACAACGGCAACGGTAATGCGGGCAATGGCAACTCCGGCAACGGAAGTCCAGGCAACAGCAACGGCAACGGCAATTCAGGCAACGGGAACTCCGGCAACGGCAACCCCGGCCGTGGGAACTGAGCATGTCGGCAACCAAGGGAACGGACAGAGCATGACGCACGTCGACACCGTGGTGGTGGGAGCCGGCATTTCCGGCCTCACCGCAGCACGCATTCTGCACCGTGCGGGTCACCGTGTGGTCGTTCTCGAAGCCCGCGACCGCATCGGCGGACGGGTGCACACCCTACGGACGGACGGACAGATTCTCGATGTCGGTGCGTCCTGGGTTCATGGAATCGACAACAATCCGCTGGCCGACGCAATACAGGCTTTCGGCATTCCGACCAACGAGTTCACGGTGGGGAGTTTTCAGCCGGACGGACGGCCCATCGCGTACTACTCACCGAACGGACGGCGTCTGAGCGAGGACGAGGTTGCGAGCTTCGCGTCGGACGTACACGTCGTCGACGAGCTGCTGGCGGCGACCATAGCGACATCGACCCTGGGCACGTCGTACGGGGATGCCGTGAACAGCACCGTGAAACGGCTCGCATGGGATCCTGATCGAATCGAACGGGTCCGGGAGTTCCTGGGTCACCGGGCCGAGGAACAGCTGGGTGTCGACCAGGGGATGCTCGATGCGCACGGGTTGGACGACGACGCGATCGAGGGTGACGAGGTCGTCTTCCCCGAGGGGTACGACCGGCTCGCGGTCTGTCTGGCCGACGGGCTGGATGTACGACTCGGCCATGAAGTGACACGCATCGCGTGGGGATCGAACAGCTCCTCCGTCGAGACTCTCACCGAGACGTTCTCGGCCGACCACATCGTGGTGACGGTTCCGATCGGCGTCCTGAAGTCACCGACCTTGCTTATCGAACCGCCGTTTCCGCATCCGGTGTCGACTGCGCTGGACGGACTCCAGATGAACGCGTTCGAGAAGGTGTTCCTACAGTTCCCGCATGCATTCTGGGACGAGGACGTCTACGCGATTCGGCAGCAAGGGGAGGCCGGGCGTTGGTGGCACTCGTGGTACGACGTGACCGTGCCGCAGGGGTTGCCCACGCTGCTCACGTTTGCGGCGGGGCCGTGTGCACAGACGATCCGGCAGTGGTCCGACGCACGTATTGCCGAGTCGGTGCTCGACGCGCTTCGTAGCCTCTACGGCGAACGCGTGATCTCCCCGCAGCGGGTGCATGTCACGCGATGGCAGGACGACCCGTTCTCCCGCGGCGCTTACTCGTACCCGGCAGTCGGCTCGCGACCGAGCGACCACGATGATCTGTCGACCCCGGTCGGCGGAGTTCTACACCTGGCCGGCGAGGCAACGTGGACGGACGATCCGTCGACGGTGACCGCGGCATTCCTGTCGGGACACCGAGCTGCGGAGCGAATCCTGGCCCGCACGGTTCCGTTCGACGAGCTCTGGGGCGGCGGCGAACTTCGTCCCAATTAGACGGAGATTCGCGTTTCCTTCCCGAAACCGCGCACCGGGATTACTATGACGACTTCATCCAGGCGGATGACCCGTTACCGATGTGCGCTGCCATTCTTCTGGTCGGTGCCGATGTGGCAGCGGCGCTGTTCGACACGGCAAGGCACAGGGGTGGACCATGGTTTCCGACGTCATCGACTGCAGCACAGTCTTCGCACACGACGTCGAGCAAGTGTGCGGGGTGCTCAGTGCGGTCGAACTGTACCCGCGATATTTCCCCGGGCTCGGGTACTGCCTTCTCAGCGAGTCGGCGAACCGCTACACGTGCGGCGTCGGTGGGGTCGAACACGCACTCGAAGTCGTGGTGAACAGACGTAACCGGCCGATCATCACCGTCGAGCACGTCGAATCCGGCGGTTTCATCAGATTCACCCTCAGCGCGCGTTCACCGAGCGAGACCAAAATCGATGTGACGATCTTCAGAGCCGGCCTGGCCGGAACCTACTCGCCGCAACCCGAACACAATCGGGCAGTGGTCGACTGGGTCATGGGTGGCCTGAACAGGTTGGCCGAGTCCCTCTCCGGCGCAACGACATCGATCGTGTCGAACGCCGGCGATTCCCGGTCGCTACAGCTTGCGGTCCTCAAAACGATGATCGGTACCGGCGTCGTTCGTGCCGCGCGCCCTGATCGCGCATACCGGCAGCTGAACTCGCTGGCGAAATGGGGCTTCACCCTCGGCGGTGGCTTCGCGGCCGCCGCCGCCAAGTCACCGGACGAAATTGCCGTGATCGACGATCGCGGTACTCGCACGTTCGCAGAGATCCACCTGCGATCGCATCGGATAGCAGCAGGGTTCGCCGCATCCGGAATTCGCCCGGGAAGCACGGTAGGAGTTCTGGCCCGCAATCACACTGCCATGATCGAATGCGTCGTCGCCTGCGGCATGCTCGGTGTCGAGGTCGTCCTTCTCAACACCGGCCTCGCGGCCCGCCAGATCGAGACCATCTCGAGTCGTCACCAGTTGCAAGCGCTGTTCGTCGACGACGAATTCGACAAGATGGTTCGCTACCTCCCCAACGACGTCCTCCGCGTCAGCTTGTCGGCTCATACCGTCGTCGCGGGCCGTCGCACCCTGGAGCATTTCGTCGCGGCTCCGTCCGCCACGTTCGACAGACCGCAACGGCCCGGATCCGTTGTCGTGCTGACCTCGGGCACCAGCGGGTCTCCCAAAGGTGCACTTCGCCCGACCCCACGCGGCTTCGGGACCGTCGCGGCCATGTTGTCCCGCATGCCACTTCGTATGAACGAGCGCATGCTGATCGCTGCGCCGATGTTCCACAGTTGGGGGCTGGCGGCGTTGCAGATCAGTACACCGCTGCGGGCAACCGTGGTTCTGCAGGATCGATTCGATCCGGAAGAGTGCTTGCGGGCAATCCAGACTCATCGGTGCACGTCGCTGATCGCCGTCCCGATCATGTTGCAGCGCATACTCGATCTACCCGAGTCGGTGCGATCACGCTACGACACGTCCAGCTTGAAAGTCGTCGCGTGCAGCGGTTCGGCGTTGACGGGGTCGACGGTCTCGCGGTTCATGGATGCCTTCGGAGATGTTCTGTACAATTTCTACGGTTCCACCGAGGTCTCGTGGGCGACCATCGCCACACCGCAGGATCTGCGTGCAGCTCCCACTACCGCGGGTCGGCCGCCGCTCGGCACGACCATCGCCGTACTCGACGCCGACGGCGCAGTGGTTCCGACCGGCACTCTGGGCCGGATATTCGTAGGTAACGACATGCTCTTCGACGGCTACACGAACGCCGAGCCTCCGTCGACTGCTTCGGCTCGCGGTGCAGCACTCATGGATACCGGCGACCTCGGGTACATCGATTGCAACGGGCGGCTCTTCGTGTGCGGGCGGGACGACGAGATGATCATCTCCGGCGGCGAGAACGTGTTTCCCGGGCCGGTGGAGGACGCCATCGCCAACCTTCCTCAGGTCGGCGAGGTAGCGGTGGTCGGCGTACCCGACAACGAGTACGGTCAGCGCCTCGCGGCGTTCGTCGTCGGTCGGGGTGCTGCAGGCCTCGACGCAGATATGGTGCGGGCCTACATCCGAAATCGACTGAGCCGGTTCTCGGTGCCGCGAGACATCACGTTCCTCGAAGAACTCCCCCGAACCGCGACCGGCAAAGTGATCAAGAGGATGCTGATCGAACCTCCCACGGCCGCCGGTATGTAAGCCGGCACGTCGACTTCCTCACCCCCCGCCTTCCGACTCCACCCCGAGAACTCTCAGTTGTTTGACTGTTCAGAATCTGAGACTATTTGGGGAGGAAGCGACACCCGTTCTGCGGGTAAGGGACGGAAGGGACGGAATGGCGATGTCGAGGTCATCGGATGAACCCCGTCAGGCTCGCGCCGCCCAGCCCGGGGATGCGTCGTCGTCCTTCCTGCAGTTGTTTTTCGAGGCAACCCGTGAGAACGGCCTCTCCCCCGGGCCGAGTCCGAACCGTGGAATCCACGACGACCGATCGAGCGACTGAAGAATCGCGAAACCGAGTCGACACTCGAAGCGCGCAATAGAGTCGAATGACTGATGACAGCTCACGACGCCGCAGCCGATACTTCGAACCCGACGGGTTCGAGGAGCGTGATGTCCCAGATACGAGTAGTCATCGCCGATGACGACGTGTTGCTGCGAGAAGGCCTGGCCAGTCTGCTCACCCAGGCGGGCCTCGATGTCGTGGGCCGGGCCGGTGACGCCGAGGAGTTACTGGCGTTGCTCGAGAAAGATCCACCGGACCTGGCGATCATCGACATCAGGATGCCGCCGACCTACACCGCCGAGGGGCTCGACGCGGCTGTGAAGATCCGCGACCGTTTCCCCGACGTCTCCCTGCTGCTCCTGTCTGCTCACGTCGAAGTGGATCACGCACTCGAACTGCTCGACAGCGCGAACAACACCGCCAAGGGTATGGGTTACCTGCTCAAGAGCCGTGTGACCGACATCGCCGACTTCGTCTCGACGATAGATCGGATCGCGGCAGGATCGTCGGTCATCGATCCTGCGCTTGTCTACGAACTGGTTGCGGCCAAGCGCCGAGGTGATCCCCTCGGCGCGTTGAGTTCTCGCGAACGGGACGTCTTGACCTTGATGGCCGAAGGGCTCTCCAACGCGGGCATAGGCAGACGGCTGTGGATCACCGAAGGAACCGTCGAGAAGCACGTCCGAAGCATCCTGACCAAGTTGGACCTGTCGGAAACGGCCGACGATCACCGTCGTGTGCGAGCGGTGATCCTGTATCTGGACACCATCGGGTGACCCGCCGTCAGGTGCCCAGCAGGGCTTCGATCGCGTTCGCCGACAGCTCGAATTTCGACAGGAAACCCAGGGCAGAACTGTTGTTCACCAGGTCTGCGAAGTCCTCCTCGTCGTGTGTCGACACGAGAATGACGGCAGGCGGAGGCGTCAGATCCTGGGCGTCGATCGCTTCGACCACGTCGAACCCACTGTCGGCACCCAAGTCGATATCGACCAGCACGAGATCGGGGTGGGTGGACAGCACTGCATCGATCGCCGAGGCGAGTGAGGTCGCCGTGCCGACCACCGACATCCCTGCCGATTCCAACAGTCGGCGTGCAGCGACACAGAAAGCGTCGCTGTCGTCGACGATCAGGCACTGCAGGCGGGAGGGCATCACTCTGTCGAGAATGTCAGAGACGGCTCGGGTCGGCATTACCGCTAGCGGTAATTCGAGCAGTCGGATGTGCCGATGACGTCGGACACCGCCCTCCGCGACCGGCTCGTCACTGTGATACTCCGGCCGAGTGCGCCGCCGGTCGCCTGCGGAATCGCAGTGGCCGCAGCCGCCATCGCCGTCGAGATACTCGTTGTGCTGACGCTCAAACGGGTGTCTCCCGAGAATGCTTTCGGTGCGATATTCCTGTTCGGAGTGCTGATCGTGTCTGCGGGGTGGGGCTTTCGTCTGTCGATCGCGACATCGGTCGCCAGTGCCGGCGCGTACGCCTACATCCATGTACTCGAAAGCAGTGAGAGCCTCGTCCCTGCACTGATCGTGTTTCTGGCACTGGCGCTTCTGACCAACGTGCTGGTTGGCCAATCACGTTTGCGCGCAACCGAATCCGATCAACGTCGACGAGAAGCAGATATGTTGGCGGCGTTCGCCAAGACCATCTTGCGCTCGGACCACACCCCGACGATGCTCGATGTTGCCAGCACCCGCCTGGCTGCGGTCCTCGACCTGCCCTTCGCGGTGTTGAAGCAAGGGAATGCCGACGCGTCCGTGGGGCAGGAGAAAATCCTGCTTCGGGACGGGGACGTCGTCACCGCGTCGCTGCTGGTTCCCGCCGATCTCGATAGCGTCGATGCCCGCCGTATCCGCCGTGTCGTGCCTTCGTTGGAGGCTCTTCTTGCCGCCGCCCGCGACCGTCACGACATGCACCTCCATACCGTCGCGCTGGCACGCCAGCAAGCGTCACTTCGGAAGGTCGCAACACTGGTGGCGCTGCGGGCCGATCCGGATGACGTGTACCTCGCAGTCGCACACGAACTCACCGTCGGGTTGCACAACGAACATGTTTCTGTGATCCGCTACGGCGACGGGTTTTACACGATTCTGGCGATCCGCGACGACTCCGCCGGTGAGCGCGTGCAAGCCGGTGACCGACTGCCGATCGGTGGGCAGAACGTGGCCACGATCGTCGCCGACACCGGCCGCGCCGCTGCCGTCGACTTCACCGAAGCGACCGGCGGTATCGCTGAGCGACTGGAGGGCAGGGGTATTCGCTGGGTCGAAGGTGTACCGATCACTGTCGACGGCAATACCTGGGGTGCCGTCATCATCGGCACGACAGCTACGCAGTATGCGGCCGGCGGTGAGACCCGAGATCGACTGGCCGACTTCGCCGACCTCGTTGCCACTGCGGTCTACAACCACGACACACGAGTTCAGCTGACGCGGTCCCGGTCCCGCGTGGTCGCCGCAGCCGACCAAGCCCGCCGAGGTATCGAGCGTGACCTGCACGACGGTGCCCAACAGCGAATCGTCTCTCTCGGAATGGAATTGCGCGGCGCCCAAGCCGCTGCCCCGGAGAACCTGACCGAGCTCCGCGCGATGTTGGACCGCAGCGTCGAGACGCTGTCGCAGGTGCACACCGACCTCCGCGAACTCAGTCGCGGCATCCATCCCGCAATCCTCTCGCGCGGAGGACTCGCACCGGCACTCAAGACGTTGGCCAGACGCAGTCCGATTCCCGTTGCCCTCACCGCCGACATTTCCTCCCGGATGGACGAATCGGTGGAAGTGGCTGCGTACTACGTGGTCGCCGAGGCTCTGACGAACACGGCCAAATATGCCGAGGCCACCGAAGTCGACATCACCGCGCACCTGACCGAGGACAGCTTGGAACTGACCGTGACCGACAACGGCCGCGGAGGTGCCGATCCGAGCACAGGGTCGGGTTTGATCGGATTACAGGATCGGGTGGCCGCAGTTGGCGGCGAACTGACCATCGCCAGCCCACCCGGGGGTGGCACGACACTGTCGGTCCACATCGGTCTGTCTACCGGCTAGCAGGTAGCGGCGCCACCGGAATCTCCTCCCCCGCGTTGGATGGCAGCGGCGACGCTTTCGACCCGGGAACGGACGAATGTTGTCGGTACCCAATCGAACCGAACCAGGGAGCAGGCCATGCCGTACATCACCACCACCGACGGAACCGAGATCTACTACACCGAGCAGGGCACCGGAAAGCCAGTTCTGCTCAGTCACGGCTGGCCACTGTCCTCGGATGCCTGGCAGCTCGAACTGAAGGTTCTCGCAGACGCCGGCTACCGCGCCATCGCACACGATCGCCGCGGCCACGGCCGGTCCTCGCAGACTGCCGTCGGCCACGACATGGACACCTACGCCAAGGATCTGGCCGAACTGGTCGAGGCCCTCGACTTGCAGGAACTCACCCTCATCGGACACTCGACCGGTGGCGGCGAGGTCGTGCGGTACGCCGCGCAGCACGGTGGCAGCCGCGTCGCTCGGGTGATCACTGCCGGTGCCGTTCCCCCGGTCATGCTGAAGTCCGAGGCCAACCCCGAGGGCACGCCGATCGAAGCACTCGACGACATCCGCAACGGCGTTCTCTACGATCGATCGCAGTTCTACAAGGACTTGTCCGAGCCGTTCTTCGGTGCCAACCGTGAGGGCTCCGCCATCTCCCAGGGCGCCAAGGACGACTTCTGGCGACAGGGGATGCTGGTCAATCTGACTGCTGCATACGACTGCGTGAAGGCGTTCTCCGAGACCGACTTCACCGAGGATCTCAAAGCGCTGACCGTCCCGATCTTCATCGCCCACGGTGACGACGACCAGATCGTGCCGATCGCCGCGGCGGCACTGAAAACCGCAGAACTCGTCCAGCACGGCACCCTCAAGGTCTACCCCGGTGCACCGCACGGAATCTACGGCGACTACCAGAAGGCTTTGGACGCAGACATTCTCGCCTTCATCGCCCAGTAGCAGCCCCGCTCTCGCCCTCCGGAACAAAGGTGACAACACGATGATCAGACCGTACGCAGTCGTCGGAGCAACCGGAGGGCAGGGCGGCGCGGTGGTGGATGCCCTGCTGGCGCAGGGGCTACCGGTGCGCGCAGTGGTGCGGCGTCATTCGGCCCGCGCGGATCGGCTACGTGAGCGAGGTGCCGAGATCGTCGTCGCGGACATCACCGATCGGGAATCGTCCGCGGCTGCATTGAGAGACAGTGCCGGTGCGTTCGTGATGACGACGCCGTTCGAGGACGGTCCCGCGGCCGAATTGGCTCAGGGCGCAGCCCTCGTCGATGCGGCGATCGCCGCGGAGGTTCCGCACGTGGTGTTCTCCTCGGTTGCGAGCGCTGACCGCCGCACCGGCATACCGCATTTCGAGACGAAGGCCGAAACCGAGGCACTTCTGCGTCGAGCTGGGCTGTCGTACACGATCGTCGGCCCCACCTACTTCTACGACAACCTTCTCGGCGGACTGGACGACGTCAGGGCCGGCCGCCTCGATCTGCCCTTGCCGCTCCACACTCCACTGCAGCAGCTGTCGCGGCGGGATCTGGGGCGGTTCGTCACCCTCGTGTTGACCGAACCCGCGCACTTTCGCGAGATGCGAATCGATCTCGCGTCGGACGATCCGACGTTGGAGACCATGGCGAACACTCTCGGCGACGTTCTCGGAACCTCGGTGCAGCCGTCTTCGAGCCGGGCACGGGACATAGGTTCCGAGGACATGAGAGCGATGTTCCAATTCTTGACCGACATCGGATACGACGCGGACATCGACGGCTTGCGCACCCGTTATCCCGAGGTCGAATGGCAGACATTCGCGCAATGGTCGGCGGGACTGGCGTGAGCACCACCGACACCACGCCGGCAGCACCGTCCGCGTGGTCACCGCTCCGGAATACCGTCTACCGCAGCCTCTTCATCGCACAACTGGTCTCGAACATCGGCGGCTGGATGCAGACCGTCGGTGCGCAGTGGTTCCTCGTCGAACGTGAGGCGTCGACCACCATCATCGCCGCCGTGCAGACAGCAAGTCTGTTACCCACCCTGTTGCTGGCCCTGCTGGCAGGCGCGCTCGCCGACGCGCTCGATCGCCGCGTTCTGCTCATCGCGGTCGGTGCCGGTTCGATGCTGACCGGAATTGTGTTGACCGCACTGGCATGGACCGCCACCTTGTCTCCGTGGGGATTGCTCGCCTGCACATTCGTATTGGGTTGCTGGACATCACTGTCCGCTCCCGCCTGGCAGGCCATTCAGCCCGAGCTGGTGAGCCGTGAAGAAATCCCGGCCGCCTCGGCGCTGGGCAGCGTGACCGTCAACGGGGCGCGGGCCGTCGGACCGGCGCTTGCCGGTGTACTGGTGGCATTGGCCGGGCCGACCTTCGTGTTCGCCATCAACGCCGCCTCCTTTCTCGCAACGTTGAGCGTGCTGATCGCATGGAAGCGCCCGAAACATCCACAAACGGATCGAGAAGGCCTTGCCGAGTCGATCCTGTCCGGGGTCCGCTACATCCGATCCGGCCCGATCGTTCGACGAATCATTCTGCGCTCGGCGTTGTTCGCCTTCCCCGCCTCTGCATTGTGGGCGCTACTGCCATCGGCTTCGTCGTCGGTACTGAAACTGGACTCGGTGGGATACGGCGTGTTGTTGGGCGTACTCGGGGTCGGAGCCGTGATCGGCGTTGCCGCGACGCCGATGCTCCGAAAGCGTTGCAGCGCAAACACCTTGCTCGTCGGCTCTGCTGTCGGGTACGGCGTGGGAATGGCAGCGCTCGCGTGGCTTCCGCTGTGGGCGGTGGTCCCGGCGCTGTTGTTGTCCGGCATTGCCTGGATCACGACGTTGACCGCACTGAATGCGTCTATCCAGCTTTCGCTCGCCACCTGGGTTCGAGCGCGCGGGATGTCGGTCTACCTCCTGGTCTTCATGGGTTCTCAGGCCATCGGCTCGCTCGTGTGGGGATGGTTGGCGTCGAAGATCGGCATCGTCGACGCACTCGCGGTCGCGGTAGCCGCCTTGGCATTCGTCGCTGCGAGTGTCGCAGTCCTCCCCCTGCGACCCGAGACCGGCGTGCTTGACCGTGCGGTGTCCATGGCGTGGCCGACCCCGACCGTGATGTTCGAACCCGATCCGGACGACGGGCCGGTGCGGATCACCGTTACGTACCGTGTGGTCGACGACGCTCTGGAGCAATTTCTGACGTCGATGGCTCCGGTCGGGATCGCGCGGAAGCGAACGGGGGCGTACGCCTGGAACCTGTACCGGAGTCTGGACGTCGAGGACACCGTGGTCGAGCAGTTCACTGTGCCGTCGTGGAGCCAGTATCGACGTCAGCGAGAAGAAAGGTGGACCGGCTCCGACCACGACGTGGTGCAGAAAGCCCTGACCCACACCGTCGACGGCACTACCCGAACCGAAACCCACGACATCGCGCTGTCTGCGCGAACGAACCCGAACGGAAAATGATGGACAACGCACTCTCGGGCGTGGGGAACGTCTTCTATTTCGCAGACGACCTCGCCGCCGCCGTCGACTGGTACCGAACGCTGCTGGGCACCGACCCCGTCGACGTACACGAGCAACTCGCCGCGTTCGACGTCTCCGGTACGCGACTCACCGTCCACGTCACCGATTCGTACAACCGCCCCGCGGGGACCGCAGGGTCGGTCTCGTACTGGAACGTCGACGACGTGGACGCAGTAGTTGCCGGCTGCGTCGATCGCGGAGGCGTCGTGCATCGAGGGCCGAAATCGGTGTTCACCGGTGAACGTCTGTGCCAAGTTCTCGATCCGTTCGGCAACCTCATCGGCTTCAGACAGTTCGCCACCGGTAGGAAGCGCGCCTGACGACACAGGCTCGCGCATAGAGCCGGCGAATTGGGTACACCCGCTCCATGCCCGAACTCCCCGAAGTCGAAAACGCTCGACAGGTCGTCGAGAAAGCCCTCGGACGCGTCATCGTCGATATCGATGACACCGACTCGTTCGAGTGCCGTCCACACATGCCGGGCGATATCGCTCACGCCCTGAAGGGCGGCAAGCTCACCGAGGCATGTCGACGTGGCAAGGCGATGTGGTGCGAAACCGTCACCGCCGACGGGTCCAGCGGTCCGACGCTGGGAATCCATCTCGGAATGGGCGGCCGCGTCATTGTCACCGCTCCCGACGGCGATCGCACGTCGCAGTACGGAGGCGGCGATCCGCACGTGGGCGAGCGCGACACCGACAAGCCCGAGTGGACGCGCTTTGCCATGACGTTCGAAGACGGGGGTCAGCTCCGGCTCTTCGACAAGCGCCGGCTCGGCCGAGTGCGCCTCGAACCCGATATCGATGCGTTGGGGCCCGATGCTGCGGAGATCACGCGCGACGACTTCCGGCACCGAATCGGTTCCAGCGGAGCACCTCTGAAAGCACGTTTGCTGGACCAAGCAGCAATCGCAGGCGTCGGCAATCTGTTGGCCGACGAGGTGCTGTGGCAGAGCGAGCAATCTCCGTCCAGACGGGCAAAGACTCTCACCACCGAGGAACTCGACGAGCTCCGCGTTGTTCTGCGTCGCGCCATCAGGTCGGCGATCAAGAAGGGTGGCGTGCACACCGGTGAGATCATCCCGTTCCGCAAGGCGGACGCGGCGTGCCCACGCTGCGGTGCTCCGATGACTCGCGGAACGGTGGGCGGCCGCACCACGTGGTGGTGTTCGCGCGAGCAATCCTGATCGGTTCCGCGTCGCTGCGTGCTGCTCGATAGCGCTGTAGGACAGCATTTTTCGGAATTGTCAAGCACTGTTGAATGCGGCGAAATCCCGTTCGGGCACGTACCGTGTGGGCAGCTTCGGGTCGACCGAAGCGTTCACTCGGCTGGAGGTTGCATGCTTTCGACGACCGATACGGGCCTCGCTCCGCAGGTCACCTACCTGCCCCGTCGGCACTGTTTCGCTGTCTGGCAACCTGATTCCACAAGGACGGCTACCACAGCGACGACGCCGATCGACCTTGCGCTACCCGATACGGGCGGCACCGTGACCGTTCGGACCGTCGAAGCGCAGCTCGTCGAGCCGCGTCGCGTCGACCTCGAATCGGCACTGGCAAGGTCGGCAGACCTCCCGGAAAGCGCGTCGGCCCGGGGGTGGCTGGCGGTTCTGCACCATCTGGAGCAGCGGCCCCACTGCGCCGAGATTCCTGCATCGCTGCTGGAATCACTCCCCCCGGCGGCGTACGCGGTACCCAACACGGGTGGATCCAGCGTGTCGACCGCGCACGGTGCCGTCGACGCCCTACGCACCAGCCTGCTCATGCAGGACAGTCTCGGCAACAGTGCGTCCACCTTCACCCCGCGGCCGTATCAGGTGCACGGTGCATCCTGGATTCCGACCGTCGGAGAAGCCGGGGGTGGAGGAATTCTCGCCGACGAGATGGGGTTGGGCAAGACTCTGCAGGCCATTTCCCACATGATTGTGGGAGCCTCGCGCGGTGAAGGCAATTTTCTGGTGGTGTGCCCGACATCCCTGATCAGTAATTGGCGACGCGAGATCGAGAAGTTCTCCGCCGGCGACCTGACGGTCAATGTCTACCGAGGACCGAACCGCTCGCTCGGTGGATGTGGCGAGGTCGGCTGCGTGACCGTGACCGGATATCCGACATTGCGCTCCGACACCGACCGTCTGGCCGAGATCAGTTGGAACACGGTCTTCTTCGACGAAGCGCACGTCATGAAGAACTCGCGCACGCAGGTTTCCCGTGCTGCGCGACGACTGAGCTCGACAACTCGCATCGCACTGACCGGCACCCCGGTCGAGAACCGCATGGACGAGCTCTGGGCCCTGATCGACCTGACCAACCCGGGTCTGCTCGGGACCAGAGCACGCTTCACTCGGCGATTTTCCGCACCCATCGAGAACGCGGGTTCGGCGGCTGCGCTTGCGCACTTGTCCCATTCCATAGCTCCGGTCGTCCTCCGACGGACGAAAGACGAAGTGGCGACCGACCTTCCACCCAAACAGCAGATAGACGTACTGTGCCCGATCACGAACGAGCAAGCGATGCTGTACAACTCGACGGTCGAGGCTGCCTTCGACACCGGTTTCGGTTCTACACAACGCCGAGGGACTGCGGTGCTCGCGTTGCTGACCTCTCTGAAACTGATCTGCAACCACCCGGGTCTCGTGAACGGCAACATGTCTTCGTCGCCCGACCGTTCCGGGAAACTCGACAGGCTCACCGACATCATCGAGGAGCTCGGCGAATCGTCGCAGACCGCATTGGTTTTCACCCAGTACCGCAAGACCGGCGAGTTTCTCGCCGACCATCTCGCGCGTGTCACTGGAGCCGCCATACCGTTCTTCCACGGCGGACTCGACGTGGACCAGCGCGAGAGAATGGTGGACGAGTTTCAGGGCGGTAGCTGTCCCGTGATGGTGCTGAGCCTCAAAGCGGCCGGCTATGGGTTGAACCTCACCCGTGCCAGCACCGTCATCCATTACGACCGGTGGTGGAATCCGGCGGTGGAATCGCAGGCAACCGACCGGGTACATCGAATCGGACAGACCTCGCCTGTGACAGTCATGGCACTCACCACCGAAGGAACACTGGAGGAGTACATCGCGTCGCTGCACGCCCGGAAGAAAGCAATTGCAGGGTTGACCGAGGGGAACAACGAGACAGCGCTTGCCGCACTGGATGATTCGACACTCAGACAGACGTTGTCGCTCTCGGTGGCACGGTGATGGCATCCACTCCCCAGCCCCCGCCGTTCGGTGCGACTCCATGGGGCAAGGAATGGTTGCGTCGAGTCGAGCCGATCACCGCTACCCGACCCAATCCCATGCTTCCTCGAGCGCGGAGCCTGGCTCGTAGCAAGTCGGTCATCGTGGATACCAACACGATCGGTTCTATTCGCTGCGTAGTCTCGGCAGGAAAGACAATCGAGACCGCGACATTTGCGGTGCCGCGCTATTCGGCGGCTCACAAGAGGACGGCTCTGCGCATCGTCACCAGTCATCCGACTCACGGCAGAGGCAGCGGAGATCTGCCCGACGCGCTTCACGCGGAGCTGGTATCGCGGGGTCTGGCACCGGTTCCCACGGACGTCGACACGGCATGCACCTGTTCCAGCAGAACTGATCCTTGCGTGCACGTCACCGCAGCAACGTACGCGATCAGTCTGATCGTGGACCAGTCACCCACGACGGCGTTGGCTATACGTGGCCTGGACCTCGCCGAAGCCGCTGCGTCGACGGACTTTCCAGCTCGATGGATGCCCATCGAGAGCGTCGACGCAGCGGCGTTCTACGGTTGAACGTATGCCCGAAAGATCAGGACGTTGCCTCGACAGCGAGGCGTGCAAGTGTGTCGTTCAGCTGATCCTCGGCGACCAGGGGAAACCCGATCTGCTGGAGAAGCTTCTTGTCCGTGACCTTCGACCAGTCGTAGGTGTGCCGCACCAATGTCTCGTTGGGTCCCTGAGACTCCAGCTCCCACAACCACTCCCACCCGGGAGGCTCGTTGCCGGCCGGCGCGGTCTTCCATGCCAGTAGCTTGTCCTTGGCGTACCCGGTAACGACATTGTCGGTCTGGTATTCCCCACCCATGTGATCGCCCTGCATGTTCATCGTGAACTTCTCGCCGACCTTTTGAATTCGGTCTGCGTGGTCCACGCCGCGTACGAATCCCGAGCCGTCGAGTGCCTGATGCCGCTCGGGGTTGGACAGGACGTCGAAAATTGCGTCCACGGGCGCTTCGATGGTGCGTTCCACTGTCAGCTTTGCGTTCTCTGTCATATCTGCACGATGCCCAATACGCCGGATCCTCAATCATGGATACAGCCGAAAACAGGTGGACCGCGAAGGCTGCCTGGTGAGATGCTCGGCCGACACCGGGATTGCGGCACCCAGCGCAGCGGGACGGAGGTATGAGGAGAATGTCCACCGATCTTGCTCCTTCCACTGCCACCTGGGTTCTCGAACACCTCGAACCCGGCGAACGTGTGACGGCCGTGGACTCGATGACCGGAGGCATCCTCGCCGTCGATGGTCCGACCTTGATGAGTGGTCCAGAGCGGTTCGTCCAACCATCGACTGCGCCTCGGTTTGAAGTCGGGCCGGGTCAAGGACGCAACGCCTACTTGCGTGCTCCGAAGAGCTGCACCATTGACCGATCGCTGTTCGAACGTTTGGCTGCTGTGCCCTGCGGACACTCTTAGCGAATTCTTGGAGACAGCACAACACATTCGAGAACGAATCCACGATAGTTTTCTACGTGCGAACACTCTTCACGACATCTGTCGTCACTTCGATGTGCGCGACACTCATCTGGGTCTACGTTGCACCGCAACTGATGACAACGGGAGTCGTCGAGACCGGCCCACTTTTCGAGACCATGGTTCTTCTGCCGACACTCGTCGGTCTACCGATGTCATTGATCGGCATGGTGACCGGACTGTCGACCCTGTGTCGGCGATCGAGACTCGCCGCGTTCGTGTTGATGACCATCGGACACATTCTCACCATTGCGATCGCTGTCGCAATCGTCGTGTGGGCAGTCGGATTCGGTTCCACCGGTTGGGAGTTGATCACGCTTCCCATGTCGTTGGCGTGCGGGCAAATCCTGGCGTCGGCGGGGATAGTCGCCGCTGTCGTTCAACGCCCGCCGTCTGGCCCTTGCGTAGCGCCCCGGGTCCAGTCAAGCAGCAGAGTCATTCATGAGATGTGTGAGTGGTCGCTTCCGGTGCAGAAGGCGTCCACGGCTTCAGCGGCTGCACGACATCCCGGTAGAACGCGTCGAGACCGTCGGTCACGCTACCGATGAAGCTGGCCGCCGACCCTGAGCGCTTGCTGCCCATCTTCGTCGGGGACGTCAGCGTGAAATACTGCAGCTCGCTGGTCCGGCCTGATGTGAGTGATTTCGTGTCTGCTCGTACAGTTGCCAGGTTCTCGCACGATACTTCGCTCGCGTCTGCGAACACGGCTTCGACCAGGATGTCTGCGGGAGCGTTCTTCAGTTGTCTCAGTAGCCATGATGCTCGTCTGAGCGCGGTCCCGTCGGTCGGCGCGTCGATAGCGGTACTGCACTGAATCTTGTTGGTACGCATATCGGCTTCGACGGTGACGTCTCCGGCAGCGTCGGGGATGCGCAGAGTGGCAGTAAGGCATCCGGAGGCCACGAGCTGGTCGACGATGTACTCGTTGCGTGCCTGAGGATCTCCGTTGAACTTCCTCGGAAGGTGATGCTTGACTGTGACGCCGAGATCGGCCGTCATCCTCAACGCCAGGTGCCTCGACAGCGACGCCCACGTGTTCGCAACCGACAGAGCTTTGACATCACTGGAGCGAAGGGTTCCCGCGGTGACGGAATCCCGGACCGCCACCCAGTGGCGACCCATGTCGACGAACTCCGTCGCACCGGATTTCGGGTGCGTCAGGTAGCGCACGAGCTCACTGAGGATCCACACCTGTAACGAGTCGGCGAGGTCCCCGTGCGACAGCAACATTCGGGCTTCGTGAATTACCTCGGACCACGAGATGTGTCGCAGGGAAACCTTGTTGAGCTTGGTCTTGTTGACCTGCACCGGAAGCTCGCCTGCAGAGGCCGGGATGTCATTGGACAGGCTGAGAACCGTTTCGTATCTGTGCCGTTTGGCGACATCGAGGTAGTTCTCGAGCTGCTCCTTCTGCAGCTTGCCTGTGCCTGTCTTCACTTCGAGCAATGCCGTCCATACCTGCCCCGCACGCGACACCCGGAAAACCCCGTCCGGAATGACCTTGCCTTCGCCTTTCACGAATTGCACCTCGAGGTAACCCTCGAATGGACCTGACGGTGCGCCAGCGTGCGCGCAGATCGCTCGGGCGAAGGGACGAACCGCTTGCATCGTTGCGATCAGTGCCGACGTGGCCCTCTTCTCCTGCTCTTCACCGGACCCGACGCCGGAAATGGAGAACAGCCGAGCCGTCTGCCAGCCCTCTCCCCCAGCAAGCGTGAATTGCGGCGGACTGGCCTTCCTCACGGACGGCTTCTTCGTTCGCACGCCGCGCTTGGTGGGTTCGACGTCGACAAGCGACACATCGACGAGCTCACCGTTCTGGTCCGTAGCCTGTACGTGCGAATCCGCGACCTCGACGACGACCACATCGTCGGCACCGCCTTCCGGTTCGCCGTCGTCGACGTCCACGCCGAAATCCGTTGCGAGCCCTGCGAGCCCGGATTCCCAACCCTGCCCGACCGCGCGCAGTTTCCAGACACCGGCTCTTCGATACACCTCCCCGAACACCAGCGCACGTTCGGCGGTGGCGTCGGAGGTGAGGAACTCCCCCAGCACCGATCCGGTTTGATCCCGTACCTGGAACGACAACTTTCCGAAGTCGCCCAACGGAGCATCGTCGGAGCTACCCGCTATGACTACTTTCTCGATATCTGCTGGGAGAGAGTCGAGATGGATCGATAGACGTTCCTGTTTGCCTTCGTCGGTGCTACTGCTGCCGAGATATCGCACTGATGCGTCGGCGGACTCCGATTGGTTGTAGAACACGAAGTCCGAGTCCGACCTAACGTGTCCGGTCGATGTCACCAACAGTGCGGATGCATCGAGGTCGCGCTCCGGGTCGACCCACGACACGATGACATCCAGCTGTGTCGCGTCGTCCGGTAAGGGAATATTCTGGCCCTTGACGAGAATGGGTGAACTCACGCTGACACGCTCCTGTCGGCAAACGGACTTGCGTTGCTCACCATATTCACAACGCACCGGTGTCAGTCGCCCTCGCTCGACATTCATTCGTTCGACCTACGGCTGGGCCGATTCGGTCCGTGAGATCAGCGATCCATACACCTTGCTGTGGTCTGACTGCCTGTCCCTCGAATGGTCAGCTTTTCCGACCGCACGGTCTCCATTATCGTTCGCACCATGTCTCTGGCCTCGAACAGACTTCGTTCACATCTACTCGTCGGTGCAGTGGTTACGCTTGCCGCTCTCACGTCTGCACCTGCTCACGCCGGAACACCTGAGCCGGGCCCGCCGCCCATGACCTGTGCAGGCTGGTCGGTCGATACCGTGACGAGCGGACTCGACGAACCGGAGAATCTCGAACCCGACGGAGCCGGCGGGTTCTACATATCCGGAGCCTCCAGTATCGTGTACGTGGATGCAGGCGGCCATGTCGATCCAGTACTCGACAACCTCGCGGCTCCGCGAGGGATGCAGTTGCACGACGGCATCCTCTACTTTGTCGCCGGTCCAGGTCTTTCGCAATTCGACACCCGTACCGGCAAGGTCAGCGCGGTGACCGACATGGCGGCTCACGGACTTCTACGGCTGCCGAACGGAGACTTCCTCACCACCGACGTGGGCACGGACATCGGCTCGCCTTCCCGAGGTCTGACCCGTTACGACCCGACCGCCGACGACGTCGAACAGAACTGGTCGCCCGTTCCTCGATCAGAAGGGTTGGCGCTCAGCCCGGACCACAGCCGGGTGTACACCGATGATCTGTTCACGGGCCAGGTCATCGAAGTACCCCTCGAAGCACCCGACGACTGGTCTGTGGTGGCCACAGTGCCGGGATTCTTTCCGGGACTCGACGACCTGACCATGTCCGACGCCGGCACGCTGTACGCCGCCGCACACGTAGAAGGTTCCGTGTACAGCATCGACCCCAGGACAGGGACAACATGCGTTATCGCAGCAGGTATTTCGCCAGGATGGACGGGACCGAGTTCGGTACGCATCGGACCGTCAGCCAACGGTTGGTCACTGTATGCAACCGTGTTCGACGGCACACTCCGACGCCTCACTCCCCCGCCCGGCGTGGATCTTGCACCGGTGAGATCCTGACCCGGTAGCCCTGCACAACCTGAATGCCGGTGCGATTCGGGATATCGACTCAGCCTGGACAGCCACGTGTTCGTCTCGGCTATCTGTCGTTGCCGAAGAACCACCAGGTGAGAACTATTGCTATGACCGCCGCGATGGCAAACATGACGGCGTTGAGCCAATGCGGGTTGCCAGTGTCGAGATCTGCCAGTGCCATGAATGTTCGCCCATCCGTCCGTCCTGTTGGACAAAACCGACTTCGATGGTTGAGCCTATACACAATGCAGCGAGATCACTCCTCCTCGCTCGATATCTATTCGTTCGACCTAACCCCCTCTCAGAAGAACGTGCGCTCCTGAGCTGGGACCATCAGTCGGTCGAATCAGAGTATGCGACTCAGAAATTGTTGTGTACGAGCATTTTTGGGTTTGTCGAAGAACTCACCAGGAGGTGCCTCTTCGACGATCTTTCCGTCGCTCATGAAGACGACCCTGTCTGCGGCCGCTTTCGCGAAGCCCATTTCGTGGCTCACCACCACCATCGTCATTCCCTCGTCGCGCAGTCGGAGCATGACGTCGAGAACCTCGTTGACCATCTCGGGATCGAGTGCCGACGTGGGCTCGTCGAACAGCATCACTTCGGGCTTCATCGCCAGTGCACGGGCGATCGCAACGCGCTGTTGCTGGCCACCGGACAGTTGTGACGGGTAGTTCTCCCCTTTGTCCGCCAGGCCGACGAGATCGAGTAACTCCTGAGCTTGCCTGCGCGCCTTGTCCTTCTGAGTGCCCAGGACATGGCGTGGACCCGATGCAACGTTGTCGAGCGCGGTCATCATGGGGAACAGATTGAAGCTTTGAAACACCATTCCGGTGTGATGCCGCTGCTTTGCGATCTGCGCCTCCGACAGCGGCATTCGCTTGGCCCCCTCCGAGAAGCCCATCATCTCGCCACAGACTCGGACGGTCCCGGATTCGATCGTCTCGAGACAGTTGAGCGTGCGCAGCAAGGTGCTCTTCCCACTTCCTGACGGCCCGAGAAGCAGAACCACTTCCCCTTTGTCCACCGTGAAATCGATGTCGTCGAGGACGACGAGATCGTTGTAGGCCTTTGTCATATTCCTGACCTCGACCATCGTGGTCGCCTTCGTGGCCTTCGTGGCCTTCGTGGTCGCAGACGTCGCACTCGTCATCGGTTCACAGCCTCGGCTTTCATTGCGCTGTCGTCGAGTTTCGGACTCGACGGTCCGCCCTTACGGCGGTAATTGCGGTCGTATCCACGCCCTACTCGTACTTCGATCATCTTCTGAATCAACCCCCACAGAGTCGTCAGCACCAAGAAGTACAACGCCGCCGCGCAGAGCCCCTCCAGCACACGGAAATTCACCTGCACCAAGAACTGGGTCCGTCGCAGCAATTCCTGTACGGAGATGACCGACACCAGAGTTGTGGTCTTGAGCAATCCGTTGAAGCTGTTGCCGAGTGGAGGAATCATCACCCGCAGAGCCTGCGGAAGAACCACCACGCGGAAGACCTTCGTGGGCGACATGCCGAGTGCTCGTGCCGCTTCGGTCTGTCCGGTTGGAACCGAGAGCAATCCGGAACGGACTATTTCCGAAAGGTATGCAGCTTCGTTGAGGACCAGACCCACGAGTGCCGCCTCGATCACGCCCAGCTTGATGCCGACCTGAGGCAGCCCGGTGTAGATGATCACCAGCTGCACCAGTAGTGGGGTGCCGCGCATCAGCCACACGTAGAACCCGGCGACTATCCGCAGGGGTACGAGCTTGGATGATCGCGCGGAGGCCACCACCACTGCGAGAGCGAGTCCGAGGATCATGCTGACTACGGTGAGCCAGATCGTGACCCACGCGCCTTCGAGCAGCTGGGCGCTCGTCAGGATGGAAAAGAATGCGTCCCAGGACCACATGTGGGTGCCTTTCGACTTGCGTTGGTCGGATCAGCTGTCGAGAGGACCGGTGCTCACGGCAATATCGCCGTCGTATCCGGTGACGTCGTACTGCTCGAACAGATCGGGAAGATATCCATCGCTCCTCATCTCCGACAGCACACGCGCCACCTCAGCGGAGGATTTACTGCCCTTGGCGAATCCCATTGCCAGGGGTGCCTCGTTGATCCCACCGACGGCTGTCTCGAAGCGTCCGTCTTCCTGGTAGAACGACGTGACCGACTCCACGATGGAGGTGCCGTCGAGCTGGCCCGCCGAAAGTGCCTGATAGGCATCGGCATTGGTCTTGAACGTCTGCACCGTCAACGCGGGCTTACCCTCGATCGCGAACTGCTCGGCCAACGCGGTCAACGTGTCGAATTCGTATCCGGGCGCTTCGACGCCGATGGTCTTGCCCGCCAGATCGTCCACACTGGAGATCGATTCGGGATTGCCCGACGGCACCGAGATCGATACTGCCTGCACCTCGTACGGAACAAGATCGATGGTTTCGGCGCGTGCGGGCGTGTAGAACATGCCGGTGTCGATCATGTCCCATCGACCGGCCTGCACACCGGGAATCTGCGCCTCGAACTCGATGTTGACGAACTTCGGCGTCAGGCACAGGCGCTTGGCGATCTCCTTGCCGAGGTCGACGCGCATGCCGATCACGTCCCCGTTCGGATCGACGTACTGCATGGGCGGAAGCGTTGCATTGGTGGCCATCGTCAGAGTGCCTTCTTCGGCGAGGTCCGAAGCACCGAGCGTGGGTGTGCAGTCCGTCGGCGCGGCTGCGGAATCGTCCGAGGAACTACAGGCAGTGAGGCCGGCCACCACGACAGCGATAGCGGCGAGTCCTGTTAACTTGCGCATTGAGCGAGCCTTTCGATATCGACTGCAGCACTACACGTTCGAGGACGGGGCGGCAGCGACAATGACGGAGTGATTCGAGCAGAGTCGATCCTTTGGGATCGATTGCATCAAGCGTCGCAGACGAATTCGGAGGCGTCAACGTGGTTAACATTGCCGACACGCGGTACATCAACTGTTAACCGTTCACCTGTGATCGCGGTCCCGATTCCTGCAATCCGAAAACTCCGATCACAATGCGGCACACGACGCTCGCTCCACCAGACGAGCACCGATTCGATATGTACGCCCATCGGGTTCGAGCGAATCCTTGATCTGCTGAAACAACAGGTCCATGGCCACGTTCGCCAATTGGGCCGCGCCGTTGTCGACCACTGTGATTGCAGGCTGCCACATCGCGAGCCACGGCATATCCTCGTGGCAGATCAGCGACAACTCGTCCGGCACCGACACACCCCTGCCGACGAGCGTGGGCAGGATGCCGAAGACAGCCTCGTGGTTGGCCGCATACAGAGCAGTCATTGCCTGGGGCGCATCCAGTAGTGAGTTGATCGCGTCGGCACCGAATTCGGTGGTGAACGGGCCTTTCCGGACGATCGTCTCGTCGACCGGGATACCTGCGTCCGCCAGCGCCAGTCGATAGCCCTCGAAGCGCTCACGGCCGGACGTCGCATCCTCGTTTCCACCGATATAGCCGATACGACTGTGCCCGAGCTCGATCAGATGCGCTGTCGCGTCGCGAGCACCCGTGACGTCGTCTGCCAGCACCGTCGAAGCCGAGCTCCCCTTGACCGAACGGATCAGGTTGACCACCGCACGGCCCTGCTCCAGGAGCGCATTCGACGCCGCCGCACTTCGACCGCTGCCGATCACGATGGTTCCGTCGACGCCATGCTCGCCCAGCATGGCGAGTACGTCGTCCTCGCGCGCCGGATCGGCATCGGTGATGCAGAGCAGGACCTGAAATCCGCTGGCTGCCGCTCTCTTCTGAACGACCTCGGCGACCGTATGAAAGGTCGCATTGAGCAGGTTGTTCATGACCAGACCGACCAAGTGCGACCTGTTGGAGCGCAGCGCACTCGCAGCCCTGTTCGGCCGATATCCGAGAGCCCGGGCCGCATCCTCCACCGCTGCCCGCGTCTCCGCTGAGATCAGCGACGATCCACTCAATGCGCGTGATGCCGTGCTGCGCGAAACCCCAGCAGCGCTCGCAACGTCGATCAAGGTGACCGCCATCGGTTCTCCTTCTCTTGCTTCACGCATCGGACAGACATATTCGACCGTGGTCGCGTTACAAGTACGTTTCCGGCTTGACGACTCGACCACCCCGAAGGCAGTCTATGCAATCGATCCCACAAATGCGAGTACGACGCATCGTCGATAGTCCCGAGCCCGAAAGGCACTCCCATGAATCGCGATGATGTCGCGTGGTCCGGTTACTGGCCCGCTGCTCCTACACCGTTCACGCAGTCGGGTGACGTCGACACCGAGGCAATTTTCGACTTGATGAATCTTTACGCGCAGACGGGTGTTCACGGTGTACTCGTGAACGGCAGCACGGGCGAATGGTTCAGCCAGAACGACAACGAACGAAAGACCGTCGCGGAAGCATCGATTGATGCAGTTGCAGGCCGCTTCCCTGTCGTGATCGGTGTCAGCGCGTACACAGCTGCGCAGTCCTCCGCGCTCGCGAAGCATGCGGCTTCCGTCGGCGCGGACGGCATACTGGCGACGCCTCCGCCGTATGCACACACCTCGGCAGAAGAGACTTATCACTACTACCGAAGCGTCAGCACCGCAACATCATTGCCGTTCATGGCCTACAACTGGCCACGTGGCGTTGCGGTCGACATGGGCACCACACCCGACCTGTTCTCTCGACTGGCCGACCTGGAGAACGTCGTCGCGATCAAAGACAGCACCGGTAATTGGCTCGCCATGCTCGACACCGTCGAGGCCGTGTCCGACCGCGTTCGTGTATTCGGGAGTTTCCTGCATCGACGCGGCCTTGCCACGCTGCTCGAACTGGGCGGGGACGGCAACATCGACGGCGGTGGGGTGGGCGCGCCCTTCGCGGTGCCGTTCTACGAGGCCGTCGCTGCACGTGACGCCGACACCGCACGCATGTGGGTCGATCGCTATCGCGCGTTCTCGGGCCGGCTCATCGCCTCGGACTACAGCGGCGTGTACGCCTCCCCCATTCCCCAGCTGAAGGCCGTGATGAACCTTCTCGGCCAACCGGGAGGCACCGTGCGCGAACCATTACTGCCGGTTACCGACGCCGACACGCTCGCCGCGCTGCAATCGGTCATCGTCGAATCGGGTATCGACGATGCCTACGCGACCGTAGGAGCTGTTCATGCGGTCTGAGGTCGACGTCGTTGTCATCGGAGCCGGAATCGTCGGTGCATCAACGGCTCTCACCCTCACCCGCGCGGGATCCCGCGTTGCTGTGCTCGATCGCACCCTACCCAACACCGCCGGCTCCGGTACGACCGCGGGCAACCTGCACATCCAGACCATTCACACGCGCAGGCCCGGGCAGGGCACAGCCGTCGACGTCGAACAACTGCTTCCACTGCAGAAGTCGACGAGCACGCTGTGGAACACACTCGACGAGACGGTGCCCGGTCTCGGGCTGAACCGGTGTGGCGGGTTCATGGTGGCCGAAACCGAGGAGCAGGTCCACGCCCTCCTCACGAAGCACCGATGGGAACGAGATGCGGGGATCCCGACCGAGGTAATGACCGGCGATGAAGCTCGTCAGGCGCTACCGCTGCTCGGCCCGAGCATTCAGGCCGCAACCTGGTGTCCGTGGGACGGATTCGCGGAACCCGACCTCGCAGGTCCTGCCCTGTTGCGGCAGGCCGCGGCCGAAGGAGCGTCGGTTCATCCGTCGACACCGGTTACCGGATTGACCCACGACGGTGACGGTTGGACCGTCGGCACCGACGGTGGAACGTGGATTGCACCCGCGGTGATAGACGTTGCAGGTCCGTGGATGGCCCCGATCGCGGCTATGGCAGGGGTATCGCTCGATCTCGTCCCGACCTCGTTGCAGATGCACTCGCTCGATGCCGTACCTCGGACACTCGACGTGCTGGTTCAGCACGTCGGGGAGGGAATGTCGATCAAGCAGAATCGATCGGGACGCCTCGTCCTCGGCGGCGGCTGGCCTGCAGGTGCGTTCCACGACAGCGAGCCGGCGCCGAGCAGATCCGACAGCACCACAGGAAACCTGGAGCAGGTTCGACGGCTTCTGCCTGCGCTGAGCCACAATGCGCTCCTCGATACCTGGACCGGGCCTGTGGTCACCACGCCCGACGAAATGCCGGTCATCGGCGAACTGGCCGGAGCCCCGGGACTCTTCGTGGCAGGCGGCACCTACTCCTTCACTTTCGCACCGCTGTGGGGGCACATCCTTACCGAGCAGGTGCACGGTAGAAAACCAGAACTCGACGTAACAGCGTTCTCTCCGAACCGTCTCGTCCGACTCCAAGCTCACTGAAAGAAGGCTTCGCATGGCACTGGTCACGATGTTCGTCAACGGACAAGCGATGTCCGGCGGCACCCTGAACGACGCGTTGCACAAGGCGCGATTCGTGGGGAAAGTCGATACCGCACCGAAATACCGATTCTTCTCCGTGCGTGACGAATTCCCCGGTTTGCACCCGGTCTCAACCGATGGATTCGTGGTACCGGGCGAGCTCTACGAGGTCGAGTACGACATATTGCGCGACGAGCTCCTTCCCAGGGAACCGAAGGAACTCGAACTCGGGGTCATCGAGTTGGCGGATGGCTCGGGCTCCCTGTCGATGCGAATGCGCGAGAGCTATCTGACGGCCACGGGCGTCACCGACATCAGCGACCGCGGCGGATGGCTGACCTACCTCGCGAGCACACGATGAAGGTCGTGCGCGGTGGGACGGTCGTCGAATCCCATTGGGCCGCTCCGGCAGACCTGCTCATCGACGACGGCAGAGTCGTTGCGGTGCTCAACCCAGGGAGCGAGGTCGACGCGGCAGCAGAGGTCATCGATGCAACCGGGAAACTGGTGATGCCGGGTGGAGTCGATCCACACTGCCACGTCGGGTTCACCTCCGGCGAATTCACCTCGCTCGATTCGTATTTCGAGTGCACGACGGCGGCCGTGTTCGGCGGCACCACCACGATCATCGACTTCGCCATCCCCCGTCCCGGTCAACAGCCGCTGGACGCCGCCGAGGTACAGCGTGCGAAAGCGTCGAGCGGACTGTGCGATTCGGCTCTGCACGCCTGCGTCGTCGAGTGGACCGACACCACCGCGGACCAATTGAAGACTCTGGCGGACGGAGGCATCCGGACGGTCAAGATGTTCACCACCTATGCCGGTGAAACGATGGCGAACGAGCACACCATTCTGAACACGATGCAGGCCACTCGCGATCTCGGCGGAATGGTCATCATCCACTGCGAGTCCGACGCCATCGTCACCGACGCGCAGAACTTCGCAGCCGCGTCGGACGGAGTCGATGCAGCACACATGTCGCAGACCCGGCCCGAGCTTGCCGAAACTGCCTCGGTCGCCGCCATTCTCGCGATCGCCGAGTCACAGAGCGCGCCGGTCTATTTCGTTCATCAGTCGACTCCGGCTGCAGTCGAACTGGTCGCGGACGCGCGTAAGCGAGGGCTCATCGCCTTCACCGAATCGGTTGCCCACCATCTGATCCTCGACGACTCGGCCTACGAGGGTGAGCAACCCGAACGTTTTGTCTGCTGCCCACCGCTGCGTTCGGCCGAGGTGGTCGAGGAACTCGGGCGTCACCTGTTCACCGGGCACATCACCACCATCGGTTCCGACCATTGCTGCTACGACACCGCACAGAAGCAGGTGCACAGCCACGACGTGCGGCACATGCCCAACGGACTGCCCGGTGTCGAGACGCGTCTACCGGTGATCTACTCGCACTACGTAGACGGATTGGGTCTGACTGCCAGCAGATTCGTGGAATTGACCTCGGCGAATCCAGCGCGCACCAATGGCCTGTATCCACGCAAGGGATCGCTGATGCCGGGGTCCGACGCCGACATCGCGATCTGGGATCCCAAACTGGAATGGACGGTGACCACCGAAACACTGCACATGGCGACCGACTACACACCCTACGAGGGGCATCGACTTCGAGGAAAGCCGGTCACCGTGATTGTGGGCGGCGAGATTGTTGTCCAGAACGGAGAACTCGTCGACGCCACTCCCCGCGGACGCCACCTCGAAGCAGCACCGCTCGACTTCAGCGGAGCATTCAGTATGTGAGGCCCAGACCTTTACCGTCGGCGGGTTCAGCTACCCGACCGTGCTGCCACTCAGGTCTATTTATCGGCGAGACCTGTTGCCTCTGCCAAGTATTTGCGTGAGTCCCGGAACGTCTGCGCTACACCGCGTCCAGCGATCGCGTGGTACCGACTGATTTGGTCGTCATCGAGAGCATCGAGAACAGTGCTGGAATCTGAGTGCATCCAGCCACCGTCTTGGACCAGTTCGTGGGCGCGTTTGCCGTGCAGGGCAGAAATTCCCTCGACTCTGATCCCCTGGGGATCGGTCGACGCCGCAAGGTAGTAGGCCTTCTTGCCGGGGTAACCGGCCTTGACCTTCTCACGCAACCGGAAGACGGCGGCGGCTGCGTCGTCGATGGCCGACGCCTGCTCCTCGGACTCGGAGGCCGAAACTCGCGCGATCTCCGCGTCCAGCGCAGCGAGCAAAGTGGCGAGGTACTCGAGATCACTCATAGGCCCATGATGCCCTAGTGCAGTGTGCTCTCGAACCAACACCTGACGGACAGAAATCGACGATGCCCCCGTCTCGGGGTCCGCGACGCGACGTACTGACACGCCGACCGTCTACAACTCCGTGACAGCGCCGGGGTTTGTCCCTCGCAGTTCGGGGGTCAACAGGGTCCTGTCGGAAGTCCCAATACCCGACGATAGGGTCATGAGCCGCCGACGACGCGGAGCTGTCCGGACGGTTCGTTGCACCACCTGCAGCTCCCGTCGATGTAGTCGTGGCCGTCTTCACGTTCGCACTCATCAACCGCGCATCCGCTGCCGCATGACAGCATCTGTCCACATCTGCACCGCTCGCCGTCGCACCCCGGGTGGTGAAGCGTTCGCGGCGGGGCACCGCAGTCGTGGCATTTGCTCCTGCCGTTGGGTATTCGACTGGGCCGCCACGTGCAACCCACTGAATCGAGCATTTCCAGATCACACGCCATGCAGATCGCCATGCCGTGCAGAGTCGCACAGAGCACCGACAGAAAATCTTCGATCGAACTCCATGACGCAACGTTGCGCCTCCGTGGCCAGGACGGGCTCAGCAGACGAAAGTGGGCCACAGACACCCACATGAACCGGAGCGTTACGATCGCCCACCGCTCCCCCATCCGAACAACCATCTCCACCCGAGATGAGCGCCGCCGCCGGATCCGTGCGCTCCTCACCGGCAGCAGTAGATCGTTCACGTACCGAGTGGCCGCCATTCGTCTCCTGCTCCGTACTCAACCGATGGCGAAAATCGCCGCTCTACGCAAACCTGGCCGCTCACCACGGTGGCAGATCGACCCCTCCCATTTCACAGATTTACTGTTGGACAACAGTTTTCAAGGAACCGAAGGCGGCGCATCCTCCGGACCGAAAATGTGCGCCGGAGGTCAGTCGGTTGGCGAATCGAAAATCGCGACTGCTCGAGTCCATCCCGCCGAGGCAGCTGTAATTTTGACTGGGAAGCACGAGATCTCGAAGCCGGTGTGAGGTAGTTGCTCGAGCCCGTTGAGCTTTTCGAGATGGCAGTAGCCGATTTCGCGTCCGACACGATGCCCCTCCCAGATGATCGACGGGTCGTGTTCGGTGGCGTACCGGGCGGCAGTGTGTACGAAGGGGGCATCCCAGCTCCAAGCGTCGGTGCCGGTCAGGCGCACTCCTCTCTCCAATAGGTAGAGCGTGGCATCGCGGCCCATCCCGCAACCGGAGGCGACGTAGTCGTCATGCCCGTAGCGTGCGCCGGCCGAAGTGTTCACGACGACAATTTCGAGCGGCGACAGTTCGTGCCCGATACGGGTCAGTTCGTTCTCGACGTCGGCCGCTGTGACCACGTATCCATCCGGGAAGTGGCGGAAGTCGAGTTTGACTCCGGGCTGCAGGCACCAGTCGAGGGGCACTTCGTCGATGGTCGCTGCCCGCTTCCCACCGTCCATCACCGCAGAGTAGTGGTACGGCGCGTCGAGGTGGGTTCCGTTGTGGGTGGTAGCGCGCACCCATTCGTACGCCCACCCCTCGCCGTCCGGTAGATCGTCCTTGCTCGCGTCGGGAAAGAACGCAAGCAAGTCCTCGACGGTGTCAGCGTGGGTGTAATAGTCGATGTGGGGTCCGAATCCGGGAGGATCGGACGCTATCCCGGTTTGAAGCGGAGCAGAGATGTCGATCAACTTTCGCATTGTTCGTTCCTTGTCTGTTCACGATGTAATGCGTTGCGGCCCAGAGGCAGTAGGCCTCGCAGTGATGTATCAGCACGTGGAGATGTCCGGCACCCGTACACGATCCTGTTTCCGGCGAGTTTTCGCTGCCGGCTGCGTTCTCGCGGAGGTCTTGCTGTACTGGTGCGGCAGAGGTGACTTCATGTCAGAACCCAGATGACAGCGGAAGGACATCGACGCCCGGAACAACTGTCTGGCGCACCTCTCCGAGTCCTTGCCCGGTCAGGGTCACGACGTCACCAGGACGCAGCCAACGATCGAAATCGTCGAGTTCGGGCGTGTCGACGTGTTCGAGGAGACAACCGCCGGGAACGGTTCCCGAGCCGACCACCTCACCCGGTTGCAGATCGACCCCGCGCGAGACGAAGGCCACGAGTTCGCCGAAACCCCAATCCATTTCGCCCAGGTTGCCACGGGTGATCTCGTCACCGTTGACCGCGGCGGACAGCTCGATAGCGATCCGGCCGTCGCGCCGGTAATCCTCGAGCTCGTCGACGGTGACCAGAGCGGGCCCGAGGGTGAGCGCGCTGTCCTTGCTCTTTCCCATCCCGATGCCGAGGGCGAGATCGCGCAGCTGGTGATCGCGTGCGGTCCAGTCGTTGAACAGGGTGTAACCGACGATGTGCTTCTCGGCGGTGCGCGGATCGAGGTCGCGGCCACCACGACCGATGACCGCTCCCACTTCGAGTTCGAGATCGAACATGGTGCTGCCAGGGGCAACCGGCACGTCCTCGTAAGGGCCCAGGACGCATCCGGCGTTGGAGAAGTAGAACGCCGGGACCTGCGACCACGCCTCGTGCAGCTCAGGGCTGCGTCCCATCGCGCGGTAACAGCCGCGAAGGTGGTCCAGGAAACACAGTCCGTCTCGCACCGAGGGAGGTCGTGGTATCGGTGCCAGCAATCGCACCTGGTCCAGCTCGCGGGTTTCGTCGGGGCATCGTGTCGCCGCCTCGCCGGCCTCGGTAAGGGCGTCGTCACCGGAGTTCAGAATCGACAGCAGACTGACGCCTGCGCGCAGTCCACGCACGGTCTCTCCGTCGATGATTCCGGTTCTCGGGCCACCGCCGCCGTCGTAGGTCACGAATCTCACCGGATCCTCCTGCCTGCCGACGGCACCGCATCGAGCTGTCGATGCGGGGGCGAGCAGTGCGGTTGTTCCGTCATCACCGCGACGCCACCGTCATCGCTTCGATTGCCTGTTCGTGAAAACTGCGCGTGAGCGGCTCGATCGCGGTGAATGCGCCCGGTGGGGTCCCGGGAAGTTCGCGACCTGCATCCCTGAGTCGCCCGAGGATGCGTTCGGACGCTGCATCGACTTCCGCTGTCAGCGACGCCCGATCGGTCACTGTCAGGATCCCGTCTCGTTTGACCACCCGACCGTCGACGATGACCGTGCGCACATCGGCTGCAGAGGTCTGGAACACCAGCGTGGCGTAGGGATCGAGCACAGGATGCTGTTCGAGAGCGGGCCCACCGATGATCTGGAGATCGGCACGCTTGCCAGGTGTCAGTGAACCGATGCGGTCACCGAGTCCCATGGCCTCGGCGGCGTTGACGGTGGTCCACTTCAGCGCCTCCCGCGCCGGGAGCGCGACTGCGTCGGGCATCTGCCCTGCTGCGTTGATCGGGTCGGCTGCGTCGGCGCGTGCACACGAGAGACCGAATCGAAGTTCGTGCCACAGGTCGCCGCTGTTGAGGGAGATCACGTCGGCCGAGAGTGTGGGGACGATCCCGTGTTGCCGGCAGCGCTCGAAGACCGGACGACCGAAGCCCATGTTCATTTCCGTCTGCGACGAGATCGACACTCGGCCGCCGCTGCGTGCCAAAGCTTCCCATTCGGCGTCGCCGAAGCTGCAGCAGTGCACGTGGACCATGTCCGGGCCGAGCAAGCCCATCTGATCCATTTCGAGTATTCCGTTGCACAAGGCGCTGCCGAATACACACCCGGCGTGATTGACCAGCAGGGCTTTTCGTTCTCGGGCGGCTGCCAGTTCCGAGACCGTGTCCGCCCAGGGAAGGCCGAAGATTTCCGACAACGAGACGCCCAGTGTGAGTCGGCCGTCGGAGGCGAAGTACGTATCGGCGATGCGATGGAAATCTCTGAGACGTGCAGTGTGATCGCCGAATTGCGATCGCTCGGGGGAGCTTTCGAAAAATCCGTAGCAGAACGATGCGCGTATGCCGGATTGCAACAGGCCCTGAACGGCACCGTCGGAGTGGTCGGGAGTGTTGTTGCAGTGCGAGAAGTCCAGCAGTGTGGTGACACCGCTGTTGAGTGCGTCGACTGCGCCGTAGAAGTTGCCCAATCGGACGTCGTCGGCCGTGTAGGCCGGGGAGATTCCCAGCCGCATACCGAAGTAGTAGTCGCCGAGGGTCCAGTCACTGCAGATGCCGCGGAAGAGCGACTGCCACGTGTGCCGATGAGTATCGATGAAGCCGGGCAGCACGATGTGGTTCGAGGCATCGATGATCTCGGCGTCGAGGACCCCGAGGTCCGGTCCGACGGCAACGATCGTGTCGTCCTCGATCAGCACGTCCGCCGAGTCGAAGTCGCCGAGCGCGGGGTCCATGGTCAGGACTCGGCCGTTGCGGATCAGGGTGCGATGCGTGCTCATTGTTACCTCCGGCGAAGTTCATGGGTGTTGTGATCTACGACATTTCGTGTCTTCGTCGAAGTATGCTGACCAGCATCAGCCAGATCATCAGGCAAAAAGGTTGCGATCTTCTCGACCCCAATGGGGCGATCGACGGTACGGACTTGGCGGTGAATATCGGTGGACATACGATCGCTGCGATATGCGCTGACCCTGGCCGAGGAACTACATTTCGGGCGCGCCGCCCAAGCTCACTTCATCGGTGCGCAACCGTTCGGTCGACGCATCCAGGAACTCGAACGCGAACTCGGTACGGATCTGTTTCTGCGCACCAGCCGCAAGGTGGAACTCACCGAAGCCGGCCGAAGGTTTCTTCCCCGCGCGAATCGAGTGCTCGCAGATCTCGACGCCCTGATGGCGGTGCGTGAGGGTGAGCGTGCAGACTCGGTGCTTCGCGTCGGCGTCCTGGGATTCGGGCTGGCCGATAGCTGGTCGGCGACTCGTCAACTGCTCGACCGGCACCATCCGCGGCTAGAGCTGTCCTATGTCGAACTCAATTGGGAAAACCAGTACGACGCAGTACGAACTGGAGAGGTCGACGTTGCGATCCTGCACGACGTCGGCGGTGCCGAGGACCTCCGAGTCGAGCAAGTGATCGAGATCGAACGATGCGCCGTAGTTCCCGCAGAATCGGAACTGGCAGACGCAACCCGTCTCACACCCGATGAGATTCACGACCGGCCGTGCATCAGACCGATAGGACAGCCCGGCCTCACTGCGTGGGCAGCGGGCCGCTACCCGCGTCACGGGGCCCAGGTGCGCTCGCCCCTCAACATCCCATCGGCAGTAGCGATGTCGGGGACGATCGGGGTGTACGCCGAGCCCGCACGGCGCTACCTGCCGAACCCCGACGTCCGCTACATCGCGCTCGACGGGCCACCCGCGATCATCGCCCTGGCATCACGACGGCAGGACCGTCGAGAAGGCACCGCAGCATTCCGCCGTGCCGTGCAGGCAACAACTGCATTGGTCGACCTGACGAGCACAACCGAGCCGCCCGGTTACGCCAGCGATGACCGTTGATCGTCGCGGTCCGGGCAGCTACGGCGTAGGCCCACTCCACAATTCGGTATGGGTGTACGCGGTGTCGACGACATAGGCGTCACGGTGATCGCGAGTCGGCAACGTCGCGTGAGCGGTTCGTCGCGCAACATTGGGAAAACTGCCTACACGCCGCGGCGCATGTCTTGGCTATTCCTGCGAGAGCGAGAGGACTGCACCGCGCGAAATCAGCGCCACGACGGATTTGGGAGCTGTCGAACTGAAAAGCGGTCTCGAAACGGTGACTCGAACGGGCTCGTGGAAAACAGCCATTAGACAGTGACGACGGTGAAATAATGTTCGTGCAGCTGATCCGCTGTCGTCCTGGCCAGGACTACGCGGGGCCTTTACCGTGGGTGGTATGGCGATTTTCGCAGACGATCCGCGCGGTACCTACGCTCGTTACATCACAGCCTGCAACGAACGGCGTTTCGGCGACCTCGACGAATTCATCACCACCGATGTCGAAGGTGTCCGCAGCGGCATCGACGGCTACCGCGACGGCCTTCGAGACATCACAGTCGCGTTCCCCGACTTCAGCTGGTGTATTGAGGACTTGGTCGTCGAGGGCCGGTCGATGGCGGCTCGCCTGACGGACACCGGCACCCACCACGGTGAGTTCGATGGGATCGCGGCGACCGGCCGGTATGTGCAGATCCAAGAACTAGCGATGTACCGACTCGATGACGACGGCAAGATCGCGCGCTGCTGGGGAGATCTCGAGGCTTCATTGCGCTGTGAACTGCTGGGCCGCGGAGAATAGCTGGCTGCGATCAGCGAACAGACGTACGAGGAGTTAGCGAGCGCGGTAGAGCGGCAGTAGCGCAAGTCGTCAGATCTACGTTTTTCCAGCGTCACGTCCGGCGTCAACGGGTCCACATTTGAACGTGAGCGGTCAGACAGCGGCTTCGAGACCGAAACGCATTGCCGCCGTGTTCTAGTGGCACAGTGGACTGGGTCGAGAAAGAACTAAGAGTCGCTGGTCTTACCGGTACCTGCACAGCGGTGGGTGTCATGCTCCCCTGGGCCCTCGAAGGGACCGCGCTCCGGTTGGCGCTGCTGGTGTTTCCTGCGTTCTGCGGTGCCGTCGCAGGACTGTTGATCGGTGTGATCGCAGTCGGTGGCGGCCGCTACGCCTTATGGTCGAACCGGATGTGGGCCGCACGATCACACCGCACGTGGCGACACCAATTCGCCGCGTGCACCGCAGCAGCGGTCACGCTGACGACCTCTCTTGCATTGTGCTGGCTGGTCGTCGCTGACAGTGAAATCCTCACTGACACAGATGTATTCCCGTCCTGGTGGATCGCACTGGCAGCGATAGCGGCGGCGAGTTACCTATTCGCCTACCTCCTTGCTCCCACGACAGACTGCACCGCCCGAACACAGGACGGCTTCGGAGAGGTCTAGGTTCCAGCCCCGATCCTTGCTTGGCTTCATCCTGACGTGTGCCAGCCGCTGAACACCGTCGATCTATTGCGATCAGACGAGATGAGGCGGTTCGATCTGGACTCTGACCTCGACGACGATCCCGCTACCGAGTCCGATCATCTCCCGGCGTCGTACGTCTGAATCCGTGACCCCGCTGAACAATACGGCCAGTTCCACCACGCAGAGTCACCATTTCAGTCATTGGTACCTGAGGCGCAAGGCACGTGATCGAGTTCTCGGTCGAGGGCAGAGGAATTCTCAATCGTGGGTGTGCGGGCCTGCCGCCCGAGGATTGATGGTGTCGCAGTCCCACGTGATCCTGGCACCGAGCCACGAGTCGATGGCCTCGAACAGTTCGATCCCGCCGTTGAGCGCATTAGCCAACTCCGTCGCCCCTCCGACATAGGTCGACATAAGATCCACATCGCTAGCTACGAACCACGCACGATCCGCGGGCCACCAGATGTTCGGCAAGAATCCCTGCAACTCCCGCCCCGCGTCACCGACCGACCCACGCCCGAGCAGATGCCTTCGGCCAGGAAGGGGCAACCTGGAATTGTTCTCCGGGACGCCGCCCATCGCAGCGGTCGCGGCGTGGCACGGGCACAGCGCCGAGGAGATGCTGCGGACCTACGCGCACGCGGTGGAGGAATCGCTCACGAGCGCCGGGGCCACCATGTTCACCGACCCCGGCGAAGTCGCCGGATAATCGACCCAGTGCGACGCACGGCATCCAACCCGCGCTCACAGAATCGTAGAAGTTACGCCAGAATGCCAGAATGCCAGAATGCCAGAATCGACAACTACCGAACGTGGTGCAGTCCTGATCGACTATGAGTCGAGGGACTTTCCCGTGTTTCGACCGATCGCAGATCTGTCGCCCGACCAATACGATCGCTTCTCCGACGCGTACGCGACGCTCGCGGCTTGTCGCGACGAGTCGATGTTCAACTTTGTCCGCGCGTGTGTAATGGACTTGATCGACTACATTGTCAAGGTCGGAAATACAGCGATCGAGACCAGGTCGGTACCCAGGACGGACGAGCGGGGATCCGACGTCGGCGAGTATGTCCGCACGCTCAGCCTCTCGGCATCCAACGCCTTCTTCGTCTACAGGGACCATCGGACACACGCAGCAAAAGTGCTCTCAGAGAAACGCGGCGACAGCACCAAGACAACGATCAAATCGATGCTGGATGATCTCAACGCGAACTGCTTCGGCTACCGCTGGTTACTTGAGCTTCGAAACGCATTGATGCACATGGACCTGCGCTCAGTAAGCTTCTCCGTCAAAGTCTCCGCGAACGCCGAACCGTCCTTCACTCTAAACATGGATCGGGAACAAGTACTGCAAACCAACAACCTCAAGAACGCGCGCAACGCGGCGCTCCGAGATGAGCTCAAAGCCCTACCTGATGACCCCTCGGTCATCGACCTCCTTCAGGAGGCGTTGCCAGCAATCGCCGAAACCGAGCGCGAAGTCTTGAAGGCGCTGTACCCAGAATCCGTGCGTCGAGACGCCGGTCTGGTCGTCTGCGAACTGATCGATTTGTTTGAGGGTCGCAGAGGAACCTATTGCCTGTTCACAGGGCCGGGCTTCACAGCTGAGCACCGCATTCCGCCCCATTACCGACTGGAACCTGAGATCCTAAGCCACGCTGAAACGTATCGATGAAGCGTCGCCTACAAGCACGCTCCTCGGCCGTCAAAACGACGACCACTCCGACCCACTGGGACATCGACACCGTTGCGACCATTGGCCAACCAACGGCGAAACCCGCTCTGACACAGGTCAGAGCGGGTTTCCTTGTGTCGGGCTGACAGGATTTGAACCTGCGACCACTTGACCCCCAGTCAAGTGCGCTACCAAGCTGCGCCACAGCCCGCCGCACCTCGAAAGGCGCTTGCTAAGATTACCCCAGCCCTACCCCTGAGAGGAAATCGCCTGCTCAGGGGCGGGGTCGGACTAGGTCAGCGGTTGTTGCCCTTACCCGGCCGTTCCCGCTTCTCGCGGATACGTACCGAGACGCGGACGGGGCTGCCGTCGAAGTTGAACTCTTCACGCAGACGCCGCTCGATGAATCGGCGGTAGCCGGCCTCGAGGAAGCCGGTGGTGAAGAGCACGAACGTCGGCGGCCGTGTGCTGGCCTGCGTCGCGAACATGATGCGGGGCAGGCGTCCGCCACGCATCGGCGGCGGGGTGGCTGCCACGACCTCTTTGAGCCACGTGTTGAGGCGTCCGGTGGGGACGCGCTTGTCCCACGACTCCAGAGCCGTCTCCAGTGCGGGAACCAGCTTCTGCACGGCGCGGCCGGTGTGCGCCGAGATGTTCACCCGCTGGGCCCACGGAACGCGCGCGAGATCGCGGTCGATTTCCTTCTCGAGCTGCTGACGACGATCGTCGTCCACCAGATCCCACTTGTTGAACGCCAACACCAATGCACGGCCGGCATCGGAGACCATGCTCAGCACGCGCAGATCCTGCTCCGAGATCACCTGTGAGGCATCGAGAAGCAGAATTGCGACCTCGGCTGCTTCGATCGCGGACTTGGTGCGCAGCGACGCATAGAACTCGGCGCCGCTGGCATGACTGACGCGCTTGCGCAGTCCGGCGGTATCGACGAATCGCCATGTCTTGCCGCCCAATTCGACCAACGAGTCGACCGGGTCGACAGTGGTGCCTGCAACATCGTGCACCACCGAACGCTCGTCACCCGAGAGCTTGTTGATCAGCGACGACTTGCCGACGTTCGGCTTACCGACCAGAGCGACACGCCTCGGTCCCCCGCCGGGGATACCTTCGCGCGGAGTCTCCGGCAGAGCCTCGAGCACACGGTCGAGCAGATCACCGGTACCGCGGCCGTGGGTAGCCGAAACCGATAGCGGCTCCCCCAGACCCAGAGACCACAGTGCAGCGACCTCGGACTCGGTGCGACCGTCGTCGACCTTGTTGGCCACCAACAGAACCGGAGTCTTCGACCGACGCAACACTCGTGCCACTGCCTCGTCCGTCGTCGTCGAACCAACGCGGGCATCGACGACCAGCAGGATCGCGTCGGCGGTGTTCATAGCCAACTCGGCCTGGCGCGCAACGGACTGTTGCAGCCCCTTGGCGTCGGGCTCCCAACCGCCGGTGTCCTGCACCAGGAAGCGTCGACCACTCCAGTTCGCCTCGTACGACACACGATCGCGAGTGACGCCCGGGACGTCCTCGACCACTGCTTCGCGGCGGCCGATGATGCGGTTGACGAGCGTCGACTTGCCGACGTTCGGTCGGCCCACCACGGCGAGAGTCGGTACGGCAACGGCATCTTCACCGTCTTCACCCTCGTTGAGGTCGACGTACTCCCACTCGCCCTCGTCGCTCCACGTTCCGTCGCCCGCGGTTTCCGCTGCGCCGGAGAAGAATTCTTCACTCACTGGACTGCTCCACTTCTGTCGTTCACCACGAGCAGCAAACGCTCGATCACGCCGTCGAGATCCAGCTCGCTGGTATCGACGATCACCGAATCCTCAGCGGGACGAAGCGGTGACACTGCCCTCGTCGAATCTGCATGATCGCGGCGTTGTACATCCGCGAGCACGGATTCGTAGTCGTCGCCGCGACCTTGTTCGATGTTCTGTTTGTTGCGTCGTTCCGCACGCGCCTCCGGTGACGCCGTCAGGAACACCTTCACGTCGGCGTCGGGAAGCACGACGGTGCCGATGTCGCGACCCTCCACCACAATTCGCGTCGACGAGCTGGCGAGGTCGCGCTGCATCTGCACCAAGAGCTCACGCACCGCAGGCACCGCGGACACAGCCGAGACGGCTTTGGTCACTGCGTCGCCGCGGATTTCGCCGCTGACGTCCACTCCGTCGAGCAAGACGGTCTCCGACAGTGGATCCTTCCCGATCTCGAGGGGAAGGGCTGCAACAACTTTCGCGACTGCGTCTGCATCGGTGGGCTCGACGCCCGAACGCAGCACCCATACCGTTGCGACGCGGTACATCGCACCGGTGTCGAGGTAGCTTGCTTCGAGTGCCGATGCGAGCCGACGCGATACCGACGACTTACCGGTGCCCGAAGGCCCGTCCATCGCCACGACGAGCGCACTCATCACAGGCCTACGGATTCGTAGAGCTTGCCGATCTCGCCGCGGCCGAGAACACGCAGTGTTCCGGGACGCTGATCGCCGAGCACGATGTTGCCGACGTCGGTACGCACGAGGCGTCCCACCGGGAATCCGACCTTGTCGAACAACCGACGCACGATGTGCTTGCGGCCCTCGTGCAACGTCACCTTGACGAGCGATTTGCCGTCCGAGATATCGAGCAGCTGGAAGCCGTCGACCTTCACCGGGCCGTCGTCGAGAGTGACGCCTTCGCGCAACTGCTTGCCGAGCGTGCGGGGAATCGTGCCGAACAGCGTCGCGAGATAGGTCTTGGACACCTCGTACGACGGGTGCATCAGCCGGTGAGCAAGGTCACCGTCGTTGGTGAACAACAACAGTCCCTCGGTGTCGGCATCGAGCCGACCGACGTGGAACAGACGCTGACCCGCCTGCACGCGCTCGGCGACGATGTCGCCGACGCACGGACGACCCAGATCGTCCGACATGGTGCACTGCCATCCGCGCGGCTTGTTCATCGCGAGATGAACCAGTTCTTCCTTCACGACGACACGAGTGCCGTCGACGCGAACGACGGCGATGTTCGGATCGATGCGGATGCCCTGCTCGGTGACGATGCGTCCGTCCACCTCGACGCGACCGTCGGCGATCAGCTCTTCCGCGGCCCGACGCGACGCGACACCGGCCTGCGCGAGCACCTTCTGCAACCGAACACCCTCACCGGCAGGCACGTGCTTGCGCGGGGACGAATCGGTGTACTGATGCTTCGCCGGCTTGGCGTTGCTGATGGTGGTTGCCGGAGCCTGCTTCTTCTGCGGCTTCGGCGGCTTGGGGCGCGACGGCTTCTTGCGGGGCACCGCGTCGTTGCTGCGATCGTTGATGCCCGTCTCGACGGGCTTGTTCTCGAACGATTCCCCCTGCTCGACGCCTCTGCGCGGGGCCGGTCGGCCACCGGTGCGGGGAGCGCCTGCGCGTGGTCCCCCGGTGCGAGGGGCACCGGTTCGGGGTGCACCGGCGCGGGGAGCGCCGTCCCGGGGTGCGGCGTCCCGGGGTGCGGCGTCGCGGGTGCGATCTCCGCGGCGTGCGTCACGCGGGGTGTCCGACCGACCTGCGGTGGGCTTCCTGCGTGGGTCTTGTCTCTTGTTACGGTCCGGTGTGCCATCACGGCGAGCGGGCTTGTTCACTTGTCTTACCTATCAGTCGTCCGAGTCGAGCTCGGCTGCCGGATCGGGTTTCGATCCGCGGTTCTTGGTGGAGCGGGTCGTTCTGGGGTCGGTGTCCATGCTGTCACTGATCTCGTCGATCAGGTCCACTCCCGGCAACAGCGGTGCCAGTTCGGGTAGATCACCGAGCGATGCGAGCCCGAGCCGTTCGAGGAACAGCTCGGTGGTGCAGTACATCGTGCCGTTCGTCTCCGGGTCCGTTCCTGCTTCGGAGATCAGTCCACGGGCGAGCAACGTACGCATCACTCCATCGACATTGACTCCACGTACGGCGCTGACTCGTGCGCGGGTCAACGGTTGACGATAGGCGATCACGGCCAGGGTTTCCAATGCTGCACGTGTGAGCTTGGACCGAGCGCCGTCGAGAAGCAGCCGTTCGACGTACGGCGCATAGGCGGTTCGGGTGTAGAAACGCCACCCGTCGCCGGCGTAGCGGAGGTCGATTCCGCTGCGGCGTTCTGTCAGTTCCGCGGCCATCCGGTTCAGTGCGGCACGTACGCGGGCCACCGAAGATCCGACGGCCGATGCCAGTTGTTCGTCGGAGGCGGGAGTATCGACGATGAGCAGAACCGCCTCGAGTGCCGACGCGAGCGTGTTGTCGTCGAGTTCGCCTGACTCGTCGACATCCTCGAGCTCGAGTTCCGGGTCGGCATTCATGCGTAGTCCTCTTCCGTGACCACGATGGGTCCTTCGTCCTTGCCGGTCCAGCTCACTCGAAGATCGCCGAGTGGTTCGGGTTGCTCGAAGGCGATCACTTGTTGCCGGAACAGTTCCAGCAACGCGAGGAAGCGCGCGATTATTTCGACCTGCACTTCGCAGTCCTGCACCAGCTCCGAGAACGATGCCCACTCGTTGAGTCCCCGGCCCTGCAGGTTCTCGAGCAACCACTCTGCCTGCTCGGGGATCGAGACCGCATGCTGATGAATGTGGTCGAGGCCCACTTGCGGGATCGGCTTGGGCCGAAACGCTGCGGCTGCGATGTCTGCGAACCTGGCTGGATCGACCCCCAGCAACACCTCGGGAATCAGATCGGCGAATCGATCTTCCACCGACACCGAGCGCGGATAACGCCGCAGCGCAGCGGCTTCCAGCTCACCGAACAGCAGCGCGACTTGCTTGTAGGCGCGGTACTGCAGCAACCGGGCGAACAGGAGATCGCGCACCTCGAGCAACGCGAGATCCTCGGCGTCCTCCACATCACCCGACGGCAGCAGACGAGCCGCCTTCAGATCGAGCAACGTCGCCGCGACGACGAGGAACTCCGTTGTCTGATCGAGTCCGACATCGGCACCGAGCGATTTGGTGAACGAGATGAAATCGTCGGTGACGGTGTGCAGCGCCACCTCGGTGACATCCATGCGGTGCTGACTGATCAGCGACAGCAGCAGATCGAACGGGCCCTCGAAGTTGAGCAACCGAACCCGAAATTTCGACGGATCCGCGTCGGCGGGAACCTCGATCGGGGCCTCGTCGGCAGCGTCGACCGTCACGGACCCGACCGGTAGATCACCTCGCGCGCAAGAGCGCGGTACGCCTGCGCGCCGCCGGATTTGGGAGCCCAGGTGGTGATCGGCTCACCGGCAACGCTGGTCTCGGGGAACCGGACCGTGCGAGTGATCACGGTGTCGTAGACGACGTCGCCGAACACCTCGACCACCCGCGTCATCACCTCGCGCGAGTGCAGCGTGCGGGCGTCGAACATCGTCACAACGATGCCCGCCAGCTTCAGTCGCGGGTTGAGCCGATCGCGCACCTTTTCGACGGTGTCGTTGAGGAGAGCCAGGCCGCGAAGACTGAAGTACTCGCACTCCATCGGAATGAGGACCTCGTCGGCACAGGTCAGCGCATTGACCGTCAACAGGCCGAGCGAGGGCTGGCAGTCGATGAGCACGTAGTCGTAGCGGTCGAGAATGGGGTGCAGTACCCGTCCGAGCGTTTGCTCACGCCCCACCTCGGTGACCAGCTGGATCTCGGCGGCAGAAAGATCGATGTTGCTCGGCATCAGATCGAGATTGTCGACGCGAGTCCGCATGATGATGTCGTCGGCCGACACCTTCGCCTCCACGAGGAGGTTGTAGACCGTCAGATCGAGTTCGTGATGTGCGACGCCCAAGCCCGCGGACAGTGCGCCCTGCGGGTCGAGGTCGACGAGCAGCACGCGACGGCCGTAACCGGCCAGCGAGGCACCGAGATTGATGGTCGACGTCGTCTTGCCGACGCCACCCTTCTGGTTGCACATCGCGATGATCTTGGCCGGGCCGTGACTGGCCAGCGGCTGCGGATCGGGAACCGGCCTCGTCTTGCGACCTGTGGGCCCGAGCTCGTTCGGAGCAGGAATGATGTCGCGTGTCTCCCGACTGGATTCCGGTTGACGTGTGTGGAAAAGAGCGCCATCGCTGTGCGGATGAGACGAATGCGTTTCGCCGGTATCGGGGGTGGCGGCGGGCTGCACGCCCCACGACGGTTCCGAGGCTGACTCCGCCGCTGGCGGCTGCGGTGTCGACACGTTCCAGCGCTCCCCTGTCCCGTTCGTCTTCGAGTAGTTCACGCAAACGCTACCGCTTGACGCGACGGCATTGTCATCGGACACGCTGACACACGATTGCCGACCGCGTGCTAGCGCGCTCGCGGGTGCGCACCCGCCCACACTTCACGCAACGTCGTGACGGTGACGAGGGTGTAGATCTGCGTCGTGGTCACCGACGCGTGGCCCAGCAATTCCTGCACGACACGGACGTCGGCACCGCCGTCGAGCAGGTGCGTCGCAAACGAGTGCCGGAGCACGTGCGGCGAAACCCCGGCGGTGATTCCGGCCCGCTGCGCGGAGTCCTGCAGCACTTGCCAGGCGCTCTGCCGCGACAGTCGACCACCGCGCACATTGAGAAACAGCGCCGGATTCGAGCGGGCGACGAGCCCTGGCCGTCCGCGCACCAGGTATGCGTCGACCGCCTCGATGGCCGGCCTCCCCACCGGGACGACTCGATGTTTCCCGCCCTTACCGCGCAGGAGCACCGAGCGAGCCTCGGTGTCGATGTCGTCCACATCCAGACCGACGGCCTCGGAGATGCGCGCGCCGGTGGAGTACAGCAGTTCGAGCAGTGCCCGATCTCGCAGACCACGCGGCGCATCGGGACCGGCAATGGACGCCGATTCCAGCAGCGCCACGACCTGGTCGACGGGCAGCGACTTCGGTAGTCGTTTGGCCGGCTGCGGCGGCTTCACCTCGCTCGCGACGTTGCGGTCCACCATTCCCTCGGCCAGGGCAAAGCGGTGCAGACCACGCACGGCGATCAGCGTCCGGGCCGCCGAACTGGCTGCGAGAGCCGGGAATTCGTCGTCGCCACGCCGGAGGTACAGCACGAACTCGGTGATGTCGTTCTCGGTCACCTTCGCCAGATCGGAAATTCCGTACCCGCTGAGGAACCGCTCGTACCGCACCAGATCGCGACGGTACGACGACACAGTGTTCGGTGCCGACCCGCGCTCGACCACCAGATGATCGAGATACGTCGCAATCTGATCGCCGATCACGGTGGCTACTTTCGTGAACTCTTCCGAGACTCGAATGCCGTGGGTCGATCCGCCCACGGGGCGTCGGCCGGACGCAACTCGGTGCCCGTGGCACGAGCTGCCGCCAACGCGAGCACTCCCGACACGGCCGAGGCGTTGACGATCTCCCCTGCCAACGCACGACGCACGGCCTCGTCCATCGGCACGAAGGACAGCTCGATGTCTGCCTCCTCGTCGTGTGCCTCCGGGCGATCGACCTCACTCAGATCCTCGGCGAGGAAAATGCGTACCGCTTCGTCGGTGAATCCGGGCGAGGCCAACACGTCCACCAACACCGACCACTTCCCGGCCGCGAGACCGGTCTCCTCGGCCAGTTCGCGCTGCGCCGCCAGCACGGGCTCCTCCCCCGGCTCGTCGAGCAGGCCCGCGGGCAGCTCCCAGAGACGACGCCCGATGGGGTGCCGGTACTGCTCGATCATCGCCACGCGGTCCTGATCGTCGACGGCAAGAATGCCGACTGCGCCGTGATGCTCGATCACTTCTCGCTCGGCGCGACGCCCGTTCGGCATCGCCACCTGATCGAGCCGCAGCGCGAGGATTGCGCCGGAGTACGGAACCTCCGAACCGAGCGTCGTGAATTCGTGTCTGGAGTTCTCGCTCATCCGACGGTCTCGGCCTCGGCGTCCGACTTCTCAGCCGCAGCGGTGTCACCGTGAATGTCGACCGGCAGCCGCTCGGCAGCCTTGTACTTCAACGCCGCGTTGATCAGCGATGCGAACAGCGGATGCGGACGGGTCGGCCGGCTCTTGAGCTCGGGATGCGCCTGGGTAGCAACGAAGAACGGGTGCACCGATGCCGGCAACTCCACGAACTCGACCAGATGACCGTCCGGCGACGTACCGCTGAAGACCAAGCCGCTCTTGGCAATTCGATCACGGTAGACATTGTTGACCTCGTAACGGTGACGATGCCGCTCCGAGACGTTCTCGGTGCCGTACGACGCCGCGACGACCGAACCCTTCTGCAGCGTCGCCGGGTAGGCACCGAGACGCATGGTGCCACCGAGGTCTGCATCGCCGGCGACGGCGTCCTCCTGGTCGGCCATCGTGGAGATCACCGGATCCTTGGTGTCCGGATCGAACTCGGCCGAATTGGCATCGGTCAGGCCGACCGAACGAGCCGCCTCGATGACGACGCACTGCAAACCGAGGCACAACCCCAATAGTGGAATCTTGCGGGTACGAGCGAACTCGATGGCACCGAGCTTGCCCTCGATACCGCGAATGCCGAATCCGCCGGGAATGAGCACGGCATCGACATCACCCAACGCAGCCTGAGCCCCCGCAGGCGTCGAGCACTCGTCGGACGGAACCCACTTGATCTCGACCTTGGCGCGATGAGCGAATCCACCGGCACGCAGCGCCTCGGTGACCGAGAGGTAGGCGTCGGGCAGGTCGACGTACTTGCCGACGAGGCCGACGCGCACGGTTTCGCGGGGCTGGTGGACGCGCTCGAGCAGTCCGCCCCAGATGGTCCAGTCGACGTCACGGAACGGCAGACCGAGCTGCCGGACGACGTAGGCGTCGAGGCCTTCCTTGTGCAGCACCTTGGGGATGTCGTAGATCGACGGGGCGTCGGGTGTGGAGATGCAGCCGTCGACGTCGACGTCGCACATCAGCGCAATCTTGTTCTTGAGCCCGGGCGGCACGTCGCGATCGCACCGCAGGATCAACGCGTCGGGCTGAATGCCGATGCTGCGCAGTGCTGCGACGGAGTGCTGAGTGGGCTTGGTCTTGAGTTCACCGGACGGTGCCAGGAACGGAACCAGCGACACGTGGAGGAAGAACACGTTGTTGCGGCCGACGTCGTGACGGACCTGCCGCGCCGCTTCGAGGAACGGCTGCGATTCGATATCGCCCACGGTGCCGCCGATTTCGGTGATGACGACGTCCGGCTGATGGCCCTGAAGATCCGGACCGTTCATGGCCAGGATGCGACGCTTGATCTCGTCGGTGATGTGCGGAATGACCTGAACGGTGTCGCCGAGGTACTCGCCGCGACGCTCCTTGGCGATGACCGTCGAATAGACCTGGCCGGTGGTCACATTGGCGAATCCGGACAGATCACGGTCGAGGAAGCGCTCGTAATGGCCGACGTCGAGGTCCGTCTCCGAGCCGTCCTCGGTGACGAAGACTTCACCGTGTTGGAACGGATTCATCGTGCCGGGATCGACGTTCAGATACGGATCGAGCTTCTGCATGGTCACACGCAAGCCGCGTGCGGTCAGTAGCTGGCCGAGGCTGGACGCCGTCAGACCTTTTCCGAGCGAAGACGCGACGCCTCCGCTGACGAAGATGTGCTTGGTGTCGGAACGCGACTGAAGGCGTGACAATGAGGCTCCCGTGACGAGTCTGCAGGGCTTGCTCCTATCAGGGGGCTGATAAGAGAGGTAAAGCGTGGAAATTGGGCCTGCTACCCACGGGACTTCACGGTAACACCAGTACGTACCTCACCGCCAACGACACGCGTATTCGACGCGAGCGCCGATCAACTCACCGGCGCACCCACGGTGACGGCGTTCGCGTTCGCTCCGGTGCCGTAACGGCCCGACGCACCGTCCAGTTGCTCCGCCAGGGCGAGAACTGTGGTGATTCGACCTGCTTCGCGATCGACGTTGTCCACCGTGCTGAGCGCAGACGACAACGCCGAGTCGGCTCGTACTACTGCGATCGAGCCGTTGCCCTCGGCCGCACCGGAACGACCTGCCAGTACCGCACCTGCTCCACGTGAATCGAGAGCTCCGGCGAAGCGAGCGACGATGGCACCGCGGTTGCCGTCCTCGACATCCGAGGCACCCGAACCGGTGACCACCACGGCCAACTGCGCCGGTGCGACCGCACCGTTGTCGTAAGCGATGAATCCGCCGCTGCGCAACGTCTCGAGAGCGAGAGACAGCTCCTCGGGGGTCGATTGCGGCTGCGCCGTCTGCGCATTGAGCAGCAACACCGAACCCAGCAGGTCGCCCGCCAGACTTCCTTGGTCGACCGCCCCGGTCCGCAACTGCACCCCGGCCGGAATGACATTGGTCAGTCGGGTGCGCAGATCGTCGCCGTTCGCCGCGGACACGAACGAATCCGTGAGCGATACCCGACCCGTGACCGTGGCCCCGGACGCTCCGATCGACCGCGTGACGCCGTCGACATCGCCGGGATCTGCGTTGGGTGTGGTGATGACCACGACACTGCGATCGACGAGGGTGTCCCGAAGTACTCGACCCGAGACCGCCGCATCGAAACCGTCGGCCGAGTTCAGCTGCTCGCCGAGCTGGTTGTTGGTCGACTGCAAATCGTCGACCTGATTCTCGAGACCCGTCTTGTCGTCTCGAAGACCCGAAACCAGTCCGCTGGACAGCAGACCCGAGCCGAGGACGATACCGATGGCCAGCGCAACGAACACTGCGGCCAACGAAATGGCGTGTTGGCGAAGCGAAATCACGAAAGCAACCCCTGGAACCACAGTGCGAATCGGTTCCACAGATCGATCGCCCAATCCAAGGACTCGCCGCCGATGTTGGAGACTGCCAACGCCACGATCACCGCAACGAGCGCAGCGAGAATGAGCAGGGCAATTGCACCGCCCGACACGCGGCTTCGGTACAGCGTGGCCACCGCCTTGGCGTCGACCAGCTTGGCACCGACCTTCAGACGCGTCATGAACGCGGCCGGGTTGGTGTTGCGTCGTCCGCGATCGAAGAATTCGTCCAGGCTGGCCGGGCTACCGACCGACACGATCAGCGACGCACCGTGGTGGTCGGCCAACAGCAGTGCGAGGTCCGCAGCAGCACCGGTCGCCGGGAAGGTCATGGCACCGATGCCGAGATCCTGGATGCGTTCGAGACCTTGCGCGTGTCCGTCCGAATCGGCCGGAAGTACCACTTCTGCACCACATTTGAGTGTCTGCGCCGTGACGTCCTCAGGATCGCCGACGATCAGATCCGGGCGGTGTCCCGCTTTCATCGCTGTGTCCGCGCCCGCACCGACGCCGATGATGACGGGCGAGTACTCCTTGATGAACGGCTTCAGATTCTTCAGGTCCTCCGCGTGCCCCGGCCCGTCGGCAACGATCACGACGTGACGACCCTTGAGGTCGATGTCGATGTCCGGAACCCCGACGCCGTCGATCAGCAACGGACTCTCGGTCCGAATGAACTCGATCGTGTTGCCCGAGAACGCTTCCAGATGGTCGACCAGCCCGGTCTTGGCCTCGATCATCTTGTCCGAGATCTCGGCTTCGCTCTGCTCCTCACCCTTGGCGAGGCGGCGATCGCCGGTGTAGACGCCACCGTCGTTGAGCCGGATCTTGGTGCCGTCCTTGATCTTCTTGAAGATCTCGGTGCCGGCCGAGTCGATCAAGGTGATCCCGTTGGCGACGATGACCTCGGGGCCGAGGTTGGGATAGCGGCCGGAGATCGACGGCGACGCGTTGACGACCGCGAGCACCCCGGCCTCGACAAGCGCATCTGCGGTCAACCGGTCCAGATCGAGCTCGTCCAGTACGACGATGTCGCCGGGGCCGACCCGCTTGAGCAGCTTGGCCGTGTTGCGATCGACTCGCGCGATCCCGGTGATTCCGGGCAGCGAATCCTGACTACGTGACAGCAGTGCCGGCATCTTCATGCCCACCATGATGACCCGATCGACACGCCCGGCCATGGAGGCGCGCCGAAACAACTACCACACTGATCACATCAGCACCAAAAGTTACAGGGCAGCTCGATCCGCGTTTGCGGTGGCCAACAGCTCTTCGGCGTGTGCGCGACCGGTCTCGGTGTCGTCGAGCCCAGCGAGCATCCGGGCGAGTTCGACGACGCGTTCCGAGGACGACAGCGTCCGGACTCCGCTGTTCGCCGCCCCCTTCTTGGCGTCGGTCTTGTCCACCACCAGATGCGTGTCCGCAAACGCAGCCACCTGCGGCAGGTGGGTGACGACGATGACCTGATGAGTACGAGCCAACCGACCGAGCCGACGACCGACCTCGACCGCTGCCCTACCACCGACTCCGGCGTCGACCTCGTCGAACACCATCGTCGCGCCCTTGTCGGAACCCGCCAGCACCACCTCGAGCGCCAACATCACCCGCGAGAGCTCACCGCCCGACGCGCTCTTGCTGATCGGCAACGCCTGGGCGCCGTCGTGCGCGGACAACCGGAACTCGACCTCGTCGACCCCGGTACTACCCGCATGCAACTCGGTACCGTCGACGACGATCGGTGCCGTGTCCGACGGTCCGGCCGGCAGCGATCGAACATCTATCTGCAGCTTGGCTTTTCCCATCGCCAGTCCGGCCAGCTCGACGCTGACGGCTTTGGACAGCTTCGTCGCCGCTTTCGACCGGGCAGCGCTCAGCTTGGACGCGGCCGCCGCGACGTCGACAGCAGCCGACTCGACACGCGCACTCAGCTCCGCGAGCGCGTCGGCAGAGGTATCGATGCGAGACAGACGTTCCCGAGCGTCCTCGGCCCACGCGATGACACCGTCGACGTCGGCGGCGTACTTGCGCGTCAAAGACTTCAGCTCGGCCTGCCGGTTCAGGATCGTGTCGAGAGCTCCTGGATCCGACGGGAGATCCGACAGATACGAGGTCAGGTCGGCACCGATGTCGCCGACGACGGCCATCGCGTCGTTCAACCGGGGCAGCAGTTCTGTGAGAGCAGCATCGTCGGCGTGTTCGAGACGCGATCGTGCCTCGCCCAACAGATACAGCGCAGACGTGGTGTCCGACGCTTCCTCGGTACTCCCGACGAGAGCCGCGGCGGCACCCTCGGCGGTTTCTCGCAGCGAATCGAGGTCGCCGAGCCTGCGCACATCCTCGGCCACGGAGCGATCCTCACCCGGCTCCGGTGCCAGGGAGTCGATCTCCTGCAGGCCGAACTGCAGCCGGTCCGCTTCCTGAGCCAATTCACGGCTGCGTTCGGTGCGGTCGATCAATTCGTTGCGTGCATCGAGCCACGTCTTGCGGGCGGCGCGATACTTCGCCACCAGAGAGGCCACCGAATCACCGGCGAATCTGTCGAGTGCACCGAGTTGCTGATCGGGGCGCAGCAGCCGCAACTGATCGTTCTGACCGTGCACTGTCAGCAGCGAATCGGTGAAGTTCGACAGCACCGACGCGGGGACGCTTCGTCCACCCAGGTGCGCACGCGAGCGGCCGTCCGAATTGACCGTTCGCACGGCAATGATCGAATTGTCTTCGTCGCGTTGACCTCCCGAGGATTCGAGCACCTTCTCGACGTCCTCGATCACCTGTTCCGAGGCGGTGTCGGTGCTGAATCGCCCCTCGACCACGGCCCTTTGGGCACCGAGCCGCACCCGACCTGCATCGGCGCGTGCACCCGACAGCAGATGCAAGCTGGTGACCACCATCGTCTTGCCGGCCCCGGTCTCGCCGGTGAGAACCGTCAACCCCTCGTGAAATTGTGCGCTCGCACCGGAGATGACTCCGAGGCTGTCGATCCGAATCTCTTCGAGCATCCCTACCTCGCTCTCCCCCGCCACCCGGTCACGGGCAGTTCGAATTTATTGACCATGCGATCGGCGAACGGTGCCGAATCCAGGCGAACCCACTTGATGGGCGATGCTCCCCGTACGACCTCGACGCGTGCTCCCGCCGGCAACCCCAACGTGCGGCGGCCGTCGCAGAACACGAAACCATCGTGTCCGCCGGCATCGATCTCGACGGCGATGATCGACTCGGGGCTGGTGACGAGCGGACGCGCGAAGAGAGCATGGGCGTTGCTCGGAATGACCAGTATGGCTTCGAGTTCCGGCCACACCACCGGCCCGCCTGCAGAGAACGCATACGCCGTCGACCCCGTGGGTGTCGACACGAGCACTCCGTCGCAGCCGAACGCGGAGACCGGACGCCCGTCCACTTCGAGAACGACCTCGAGGACCCCGAGCCTGGAACCGTTCTCGATGCTCGCCTCGTTCAGGGCCCACCCACGCTCGACGACCTGGTCGCCTACACGGATGGCAATGTCCAACGTCATCCGCTGTTCGATGCGATAGTCGCCGGCCATGACCCGCGCCAGCGCGTCCTCGAGATGGTCGGCCTCCGCCTCGGCGAGAAACCCCACGTGGCCGAGGTTGATACCGAGAACCGGGATGTCGGCCGCCTGCGCGAGCTCGGCCGCTCGCAGGAACGTTCCGTCACCACCGAGAACCAGAACCATCTCGCACCCGGCGGCCGCATCGGGACCGAACTCGACGACGTTGAGCCTCATGTCCGCCACGAACACATGGTCGTGTTCCTCGGTGTCCGATGCCTCGATCTTGGACGGTTCCACTTCGTCGACGAGAACCCGCAGACAGATACCCGCTTCGTCGAACACTTTGCCCACTCGACGCGCGGTCTCGGCGATGTCCGGCCGGCCGGGGTGTGCGACGAGAAGAATCTCCCGAACGGACTCCTGTGTCGGTGCTGCATGGGACGGAGTCACTGTGGTCCTTCCTCGATCGCGTGACGGACCAACTCGGTGACGTCCACGTCGGTACGCGGCGAACCGTCACCTGCGCCCGCCTTCAGCCACAAAAAGTACTCGACGTTGCCCGAAGGTCCCGGCAGTGGGCTTGCGGCGACCGCCTCGACTCGCAGGTTCGACGCAAGCGCGGCATTCGCGACGTCCTCGACGGCCTCCGCCCGCAACGCCGGGTCTCGCACGACGCCGCCGGAACCGACGCGGTCCTTGCCGACCTCGAATTGAGGCTTGACCATCAACACCATGTCCGTACCCGACGTGGAGCACGCGACGAAAGCGGGAAGAACGAGCTTCAGAGAGATGAACGACAGGTCTGCCACGATGACGTCGACAGGGCCCCCGATCGTGTCGGCATCTATAGAACGCACATTGGTGCGATCGATGACGTGCACGCGTTCGTCGGATTGCAGCCGCCACACGAGCTGGCCGTAACCCACGTCGACCGCAACGACCTCACGCACACCGCGACTGAGCAGAACGTCGGTGAAACCTCCCGTGGAGGCACCGGCGTCGAGACACCGCGCGTTGTCGACGGTCAGACCCAGTGGCTCGAACGCGTCGAGGGCACCGAGCAGTTTGTGCGCGCCGCGAGACGCCCAGCTGATTTCGTTGTCTTCCTCGGCCACCAACAGCGGAGTGCCCGGCTCGACGGCGGTAGCGGGCTTCGAAGCCACGGTTCCGGCAATCTTCACCCGGCCTGCTTCGATGAGTTCTGAGGCGTGTTCACGAGATCTGGCCAATCCACGACGGACCAGTTCTGCGTCGACACGTGCGCGACGGGCCACGTCAGGTCTTGTCGACGGTCGTCAAGGCCCGAACCAGCACTTCATGGGCCCGGTCCAGCACACTCGCATCACGCGCCAGGGCGTCCGAATCGACGGCCTCCGAGTCGAGGTCTGCCTCCGACCCGATGGTGAGCTGCGCGAGCAGCGACGACACCTCGGCCCTGATGCTGTCCGGATCTGCGGACGACTGTTCGCCGACCGCGTTCGGCCGGTGTTGTCCTGGGAGTGGAATCGACGCGCTCATCACCTCTCACGCTATCGGATGGGTCCGACGAACGCCCGCTCGCGGCCGACTGCACGAACCCGTGTCAACAACCCAACAACGAGCGCAGATCGGCGAGTCCATCCCCGTCGAAGCGAACATCCGAGAATTCCGAACCCGACCACGCAACATCGAGGACGGCGAGCAAACCTTCGAAGGCATCCATCTCGGCAGCACCCTCGAACCGCACGGACAGGACCTCGTCGTCGATGCCGACCGTCCAGCCATCCTTACCAGCGACCTCGGACGCCGACTCGTCCTTGTTCAGAACCCCGAGATCACTACCGATGTGAGTGGGACGCAGGTGCTTCGGAGCACGAAGCAACTCTGCAGCGGTACTGACACCCGTCAGGACCAACAGCGACGGGAGGGCAGCTTCGTTCGCGCCTGCTATATCGGTATCGAGCCGGTCCCCGACCACGAGCGCCGACTTGGCACCACTTCGCTCGACGGCGTCACGCATGATGGGAGCCGCGGGCTTGCCTGCAACGATGGGCTCGACGTCGGTGGCATTGCGCACTGCTGCCACCATCGAACCGTTGCCGAGAACGAGGCCGCGCTCGGTCGGAAGAGTCGCATCGACGTTGGTCGCGACCCACAGCGCGCCCGCACGCACAGCCAGCACCGCCTCGGCCAACATGGGCCACCCTGTATCGACCGAATGTCCCTGAACCACCGCAACCGGCTGGTCGTCGGCAGAGCGCACCGGCGTCAATCCGACCTTCTCGATCTCGGTCGCCAAGGCGTCGGTACCGACGACGAGGACGCGTGAACCGGGATCGAGTCTGTCCGCGAGTACTCGGGCTGCTGCTTCGGAACTGGTGACGACAAATTCCGCTGTGGTGTCGAAACCGAGTTCACGGAGGTGTTCGGCGACATCGCTCGGTGCGCGACTGGCATTGTTGGTGACGAAGTACTGCTTCTCGGAACCACCCGAAAGCGCCTCCACTGCACCCGGAATGGGTTCCTTGCCGGCGTAGACGGTGCCGTCGAGGTCGAGCAGCAGAACGTCGTGGGCGTCGCGCAGTAATGTCACCGACTGCCCCCGGACAACTCCTCGACCCGCTCTTCTGCGTCGGTTTCTCCATCGACATCCGCCGCGGCAGCGTTGAGGAACCACTTCACACCTTCGTCGACGCGACCGGCAGCAACGAGCGCATCGGCGTAGACGTAGAACAGACGAGCCGCAGCCGTACCCGACCGGGACGCGTCGAGATCGGGAGTCTGGAGGGTGACGACGGCCTGGTCGTACTGATTGAGATCCATACGAGCGCCGGCGACGACGATCCGAAGTTCCGACGCCTCTTCACCGGTCAGTTCCCGCGCTTCGTCGCTGCGACCGAGTTCGATGGCCCGCTCGGGGCGCCCGAGTCCGCGTTCGCAGTCGGCCATGACCGCGATGAGGCCGGGGCCGCCGGCCATTCGACGTGCCGCCCGCAGTTCCGACAGAGCCTCCGCCCATTCACCCGCGTGATACGCCGCGATACCGGCTGTCTCACGTACGACGGCAATGCGGCCGGCCCGCTGACGAGCAGCGCGCGCGTGCAGCAGCGCCAACTGCGGATCGTCGTCGAGCAGGCGGCTGGTCATCACGAGGTGACGGGCCACAGCAGTGGCATTGTTCTTGTCCAAGCTCAGCAGATCCCGGCGCACTGCCGGCTCGAGCTGGCCGGCTTCGACCTCGTCGGGCAGATCCGGCTCGTCTGGCCGCGGGGCTCGACGGTCGGACGATGCACTGTTCCCGCGGCGATCGCCGGAGAACCCACCTTCCCCACCACGCCTGCGGGGAGGACCGTCCGAACGACGCGGGTCGGCGCGACGGTCCTGAGCGCGGGGGTTGCGATCTCGGGACTCGTTGGGGCGATTGCCACCGTCTGCTCGGGAGGGGCGACGATCGTTGTTGTCTTCCGACACGGGCGTCCTTTCGGATTTTCGGGTACAAACGCAAAAAGGGGACCCACCAAGTGGGTCCCCTTCTTACAACGGGTGTTCGGCGGTGTCCTACTCTCCCACACCCTGTCGAGTGCAGTACCATCGGCGCTGGAGGGCTTAGCTTCCGGGTTCGGAATGGGACCGGGCGTTTCC